>JABTUA010000001.1:2409507-2710695 GCA_015075635.1 Polyangiaceae bacterium | reverse complement strand
GGACCTCGGAGGCTTGGATCTCTGAGCGGCGAAACATGGCACGTTCCCGGTTACCGCGGGCGCGGGGGGTGTATACTGCTGCGCCATGCCAGACAAGAAGGCGATGGTCGAAGCCGCCGGAGCATACCTCAAGCGTCACCCGGAGGAGCTGCTTCGTGCGCTGAAAAACGCCGCAGGGCTCCGCGTCGGCGTGCCCATCGACGCGCTGCGCTGGTTGGCCGGGCAAGTGAAGGGACGAAAGGCGCCGAAGGACGTGAACGTCGAGGCGGTGCCGCCCGGAATTCGCGCCAGCGCCATCGTGGATCTCGCGGGCACCTCCGTGCGCGCGGCGGCCACCGTCTTCATCGAGCGCGTGCACCTCGGCTCCGACGAGCTCCGCTTCGAGCTACGCCTGAAGGACGTGAAGCTCGAGCTCACGGATCCGAACGCGGAGACGCCGGTAGCCACGCTCCTGAAGAGCGGCGCGCTCGATCTGAGCAAGCCCGGCAACCTGGCGGCCTTCATGCCCAAGCGCCCGGCGATGCTGGTGGACGCTCACGACGACGTGATCGTGCTCGACGTGATGAAGCACCCGAAGCTGGCCGAGAACGCCAAGGCCCAGCGGCTGATCGACGCCGTCACCTCGTTCGTCACAGTGAAGGGCATCGAGACGGATCGGGAGCACCTGGACGTGCTCCTCTCTGCCTTCCCGCGCGGCGTGGCCGGTGCCGTCGCCGCCGTCCGTCCGGCGCTGTAGCCGCGCTGCCGCTCACTCCGCCGGCAGGGGCGGCGGGTCGGGCGTCTTCGCCTTGGGCTCCGGCTTGCCGTTCCACCAGGCCGTGAGCCGCTCCATGCTGAACGGGCGCGAGTAGCCCCAGAGCAGGACCAGGCTGAAGATGCCGAAGAGCCAGGCCTGCGCCGTGAACTTGTCGTCCACCCAGTAGTAGCTGAGCAGGAGGATTTGGCTCGCGCCGCTCGTGACCAGCACCACTGGCCCGAGCGGACGTCTGGCCTTGGCCAACGCGGCGCACAGGATGAACATCGAGTAGTAGTAACAAGTCAGGTTCGTCATGCTCATGACGAGCGGGGCGGCCAGGGCCTGCCCGATCCAGAGCGCCTTGGTGCGGCGCAAGGCCCAGGCGGTCCAGAGGAAGAGCGCGCCGATGATGGCCACGTGCGCCCACTTACGCTGCTTGTGGCGGTCGATGCGGCCCTGCTTCCAGCCCTGAAACGGATCGTCCAGGTTGTCGTCCCGGGTGAAGCGCATGCGGCCGTCCCAGTCGTGCACCAGCATGGTCTCGAGCCCCATGTGGTTCGTGAGCGGCGTGTTGTTGTGCGTCTTCAGCGTGTGCGAGACGAACTCCTTGTAGGAGTCGCCGCCGGCGACGATGACGCTGGCGGGGATCAGCGTGGCCGAGGCGATGATGCAGCCGGCGAGGAGCTTGCGGTGGTCGGGGTGCAAGAGGCCCATCAGGCCCTCGCCGTTGCCGCTCCCCGCACGGCGCGCGCGGATTTCCTGTAGGACGTGGAACACGATGATGATCGCCCAGCCGGCGAAGAAGATCATCGGGAACACCCGCAAGAGGCTGGACCAGGTCAGCGCGAAGCCCGCCAAGAAGAACTTGCGCTTGCGCGCCAGGGCCAGGCTCGCGACCAGGAAGAAGAACCAGTCCTGTCTGAGGAACGCGCCCCCGGTCCAATAGAAATTGGCGGGCGCGTTGCAGCCCCAGAAGACCGTGGCCAGGGCGCCGATTCGCCAGCCGAAGGCCCAGTACAGGAGCAAGACCACTCCGATGTGGAACAGCACGTCGATGGCCGACAAGAGCTTGAAGAACCCGTCCCCGGCCACGCCGAAGCTGCCGAAGAACTTCCCCGTCATGGTCCAGACCGGCGGCGGGTTGTAGCCGTGGTCCTTCATCATGTTTTCCCAGTAGGAGCCCCGGGCCGTCGACCAGAACCAGTTGACGTCCTTCTTGAAGGCCTCCCACTTCGCCGCCGAGAAGTGCTTCTTGCACTGCGACGGATCGGTCACCACGAAGGTGTCCGAGACGGGCTTGATCAGGTTCACGCGCAGATCGCGGATCTCGCGCTTTCGCACCTCGGCGCCGCGCCCGAGCTCGATCTCGGCGATGGCGCTGCACTCGTAGAGCCGGGTGTAGCTGAGCTCCTGCGAGTACTTGGAGCCGAGGTAGTAATGGTAGAACTCGTGCCGGTGGTAGTACTCGGGGTAGCGGACGTTCGGGTTGAAGAAGTCGAAGTAGGCGCCGAACGACAGCACTGTGAGCACGATCGCGACGCGCTTGCGCGTGCGGAGCGGGACAGCTTCGCCCAGCCGGCGGGCGCGGACCTCGTAGATCAGGAGTAGCGCGCCACCCAGGGTGAGCCCGATGCGCAGGCCGTTCATCAGCCGCGACCAGGTGTCGTTGGCGAAGATGGGGCTGTCCCAGAAGAAGCCGGCGGCGCCGAGCAGCGCCGCGACCGGCGCGACGACCAAAGCGGAAAGCGTAGTCAGCACGGCCGGGAGGCTAAACGAAGGCGTCCCAGCGACGAACCGTCTTTTATAAAAAAACGGCCGAACACGGGGTTCCCGCGTCCGGCCGTCCTGCCCATACCCCGGCGTATCGCCGGCCTGGGCCCAAGGAGGGGGCCTAGGTCCTCGCGACCTCCAGGGTCAGGGTCCTGTGGTTTTTCATGTCGATCCACCTCCTCCGGCTCTGCCGGACGTCTCGGGGGTCAGGCCACACAAGAGCCACGACCTTTTCGGACGACTGCGATTGCTGCCCTGCCGTGCGAGACGTTTTCGATACGTGAGACCCCGAGGGGCCTCGGGCCAAGTGAGCCGTGGGAGTGTGCTCCCCCACCGGAGGATCCCGGGACTTAGCGTCCGTGCGTCACGGGTAGAGAGAGCTAGCACGCTGGGCGCACGTGGGCCAACTCGGGGCGGGGCGTCCCTGGTTCGGTGGGACAAAGCGGCTCGATACGCGCCCTAGTCCCCGGTTCGGGCGGCCTTCATGGCGTAGGTCATCTCGCAGGGCAGGGCATGAAATCCGCCCTCCACGGCCAGGAGGGGCTGGCAGTCGGAGCCCGCCAGGGGCTGGAAGCCGTAGCGCAGGGTGCCCTGGAAGCCCTCCACTGGGGGCGCGGCGCTCGAGAGCTGCCCGCTCCCAGTGTCGGTGCGGGCCATCGAGCAGCCGGGTTGACCCTTGGCCGGCTCGATCACGGGGACCACGACGTGGGAGTCGAAGCCGAACGAGACCCCGTCGGCCGCCAGATCCCCGGCGATGGCCTCGGCGCCGTTCAGCCAGTACAGGTCGTGCCCGTCCTGGGACAGCTTCACCTGGAACTCCCAGAGATCCGAGGAGCCGAGGGCCCCGGGCCCGCAGCTGCTGGAATCGAGGCTGGCGACCACCGAGTAGGTGCCCAGGGCCTCTCCCGGCACCTTCGGATCCTTGTTGCCGGAGCAGCCGGCCAAGCACACACACAGCCCGAGCAGGGTACGACGCATGACCCGGCGCTAGCGGGATAGCCGCATTTCGGGCAACTATCTGGCAGCGATGCACGCCTTCGATCGCCTGCTCTGGCGGCGCTGCCTGGGGCTCTCGCTCCTGCTCTCGCTGCTGGTGGCTGGCGTCTCCGCGGCGACGGACGAGCCCGGCAGCACGCTCGGAATGCGGCTGTCACGCCTGGCGGCGTTTCTGCCCGCGGTGGCGGTGATCGCGCAGCAGATTGTCCTCGCCCAGTGCCGGGCGCGCGGGGAGCTCGCCGCGCTCGCCGCGCTCGGCGCGTCGCCGCTGTCTCAGGTGCGGGGCGCGATCGTCGCCGGGCTCTCCCTGGGAGCGCTGGCCGTCGCCGCGGTGCTCTCGCCCCTGAGCGACGTGAGCGCGCTCTTTCCCGTCGTCGGCGGAGCGTCGAGCTTCACGCCGACCGACGGGGGGCTCTGGGATCCGCGGAGCGGTGTGATCTACGCGCCCGACGGCGGCGTGAGCTTCGGCGCGGCGGCGGAGCCGAGGAGCCTCGCCCCGCCGACTCGCGACGTCGCCGTCGGCTTCGTGGCGCCGCTCGCCTTGGTCGCGCCGGTGTGGGGCGCGGCTCCGCTCGGCCTCGGCGCTCGCGGCGGCGGCGCTTTCCTCGCGTTCGCGCTCTCCGTCCTGCTCCTGCACGGAGTAGCCGCGGCGCGCGCGCCCGCGCTCTGCCTCGGGCTCGGAGCGCTGCCGCTCGCGCTTCAGGCGCTCATCGCCTTTCGCTCGCGGAGACCCGGGTGAGCGTCACGGCCTCGTGGCAGGCCGCCGGCGGGAGCTTCGCTCTGCTCGTCCACGGCGGCGCGGGCGACGTCCCCGAAGCGCGCGTCGAGCGGCACGTGGAAGGCTGCCGCCTCGCAGCCGCGGCGGGCCGCGCGGTCCTCGCCGCTGGGGGCAGCGCGCTCGACGCCGCCGAAGCCGCGGTGCTCGTCCTGGAAGACGACCCGGTCTTCAACGCGGGGACCGGCGCGTGCTTGACCTCGGACGGCACGCTGGAGCTCGACGCCTGCGTGATGGAAGGCACCGAGCTCCGCGCCGGCGCGGTGTGCGCGCTGCCGCCGTTCAAGAACCCGATCGCCATCGCTCGGGCGGTGCTGAGCGAGGGTGGGCACGTGCTCTACGCGGCGGAAGGGGCGCGCGCGTTCGCGCTCCGCGCCGGGTTCGCGCCCGCGGCGCCCGAGAGCATGATCACGGAGCTCGCTCGCGCGAAGCTCGCGGAGGCCGTCGCTTCCGGCAAGGTCAGCGGCTGGGCCGGGGGCACGGTCGGCGCGGTCGCACGCGACGTGCACGGCCACGTCGCGGCGGCGACCAGCACCGGCGGCATGGTCGGCAAGCGGCCGGGTAGGGTGGGGGACAGCCCGCTGGTCGGCGCCGGCACCTACGCCGACGACCTGGGCGGCGCGGCCAGCGCCACCGGCCACGGCGAAGGGATCATCCGTGTCGCGTTGTGCGGGGCCGCCGTGGCCGCGCTCGGCGAGGGGCGTGAGCCCGAGGGCGTCGCCGTCGCGCGCATCGCGGCCATGCACGAGCGCGTCGGCGCGACCGGCGGCCTGATTCTGGTCACTCGGGACGGCAAGCTCGGCTGGGCGCGTTCCACGCGCACCATGAGCTGGGCGGCCGCGTGGGACGGCAGCGAGGGTCAGGCGGGTGCCTGAGAGCGGCGGCTCAGCCGGCCGCGGGCTCTGCCGGCGGGGCTACCTTGGCGCGCTTGCGCTCCAGGGCTTGCTCCAGGCCGATGCGGAGGCGCTTGCGGCGGGTGAGGCGCTTCTTCTTGAGCGGCGTGCTCAGCCACTCGTGGCGCTTGCGCACGTTCCAAATTGCACGGTTGGCCATGTCAGGAGGGCGGGCTATTAGCGAACCTTGGGCGCCAAGGCAAGCGACGTCGTAAAATACCCGGTGATTCCGTGACCCAATACCTGAGCGGCTCGCTGGCCTTCCCGATGACCGGGGGCGTGGTGATCTCCCCGCGCGGCTTCAGCTACCTGCTCGGCCACCTGATCGGGGACGGCTCCTTCGGGGCGGTGTTCGACTGCGTCGGGCCCTTCGACCAGCAGTTCGCGCTGAAGGTGTTCCAGCCGGCGAACCGCCCGTACCTGGAGGTCCGCGAGGAGTGGATGCGGGAGGCTGAGCGCCTGTACCGGCTGCGCCACCCGAACATCGTCTACGTGTTCGACTTCTTCGAGGCCGGCGGCCTGTTCTACCTGGTGCTCGAGAAGTGCGACCACGCCCTCGAGGACATGATCGGCACGCCTTTCACCGATCGCCTGGTGGTCGAGGTCATGCGCCAGCTCCTGTTCGCGGTGCAGTACCTGGCCGACAACGAGCTCGTGCACAACGACCTGCACGCCGGCAACATCCTGATGGTCCAGGGTGAGAAGCTGATCTGCAAGGTCAGCGATCTGGGCATCGCGCAGGAGATGTACGGCCAGCACGCGGTCCGGCCCAAGGTCGTTCACCACCGCATCATGGCTCCTGAGGTGCTGGCCAGCGGCTACACGACCAAGCAGAGCGATCTCTACCAGCTCGGCATGCTGATGTACGCGATGCACACCGGGGAATACCCGATCGATTTCTCGGCGGGCTACGAGGACGTGATGCGGCAGATCCAAGTGGGAACGCCCCGCGCCCGCGCCGAGGCGCTGGGCACCCCCATCGGGCAGATCGCCAGCGTGATGCTGCGTCGCCACGAGCAGTACCGCTACACCTCGCCGGGGCAGGTCTGGGAAGATCTGCGCCGCCTCGACGTGTGGAGCGACGAGCGCGGACCGCGCAGCCAGCCGGACGTGGCCGTCGATTCGAAGCCCGGTGACTGAGCCGCGGCTTGCGCACGCCGGGGTTCGATGAGAAAAAGCCAGGCGTGGGTCGAGGGGTGCTCTTGCTGCTCGCCGTGCTCGTCACCGCCTGCGGCGGTGACGACGAAGGCGGCTCGCCTGCCGAGACCGGCCCGCACCGCATCGTGGTGCTCGGCTCCTCGACGGCGGCCGGCATCGGCCCCAGCGATCCGGCGAACACCTGGGTGAGCCGCTACCGGCAACACCTCGTGAGCGAGTGTGCTCACTGCGAGCTCGAGAACCTCGCGGTGGGCGGCTACACCACCTACCAGATCCAACCGGATGACTACGCGCCGCCGCCCAATCGGCCCGGGCCTGCGGCGGAGCACAACATCACCCACGCGCTCGGCCTCGAGCCCAGGTCGATCGTGATCAACCTGCCGAGCAACGATCAGTTCTTCGGCTTCACCACGGCCGAGCAGCTCGAGAACTACGAGCGCGTGGCGGCGCTGGCCGCCGAGCGGAAGGTCGCGCTCTGGGTGACGACCTCGCAGCCGCGAAACTTCGCGCAGCAAAGCCAGCTCGACGCGCTCTTCGAGGCGCGGGACGCGATCGCCGCGCGCTTCGGCGACAGGAGCATCGACTTCTGGACGGATCTGGCGGCGCCGGACGGCAGCATCCTCCCTGAGCTCGACTCCGGGGACGGCATCCACCTGAACGACGCGGCGCACGCCATCCTCGCCGACCGCGTGATCGCGGAAGACATCCCGAGAAAGTGAGAGAAGACATGCAACGACTCATCGACGGATTCACTCGGCTCATCGCCAAGAACCAAACGGCATCGCGCGGTCGCGCCGTCGGCGTGGCGCTCGGCGCTGCTCCGCCGTGCGTGCAGGCGCTGGCGAAGGCGCTCGCCAGTCACGACTACAACATCGACCTGGGGGAGCTGAGCATGTACGCGGTCGGAGCGGAGGGCGTCGTCCCGAGCCTCGGGTCCACCATCGAGATGTCTTGCGAGCATGGCGGCATCGATCTGGAGGAGGTGCGTGCCCGGGGCGGTCCCGGAGGCAGCGCGTTCGATCCGGAGCAAACCCTCCAGCTCGGCGCCGACGGCGGCGGCATGAGCTACTTCGGGGTGACCTGGGCCGGTGACCAGCTCGCGATGCTGGTCGTCGAGTTCGACGATCCGACCGAGGACAACCTGCTCCGCTTCTTCACGACGCCCGCGGAATTCTTCGCCTTCGTCGATCATCTGAACCGCCGGGAGACCGAGCCGCTGCCCGCGCTCGACGCGCTCAAGGCTGCCGCCGGGGTCGCGCCGCCAGCGCCTGCGCCGGTCGCCGCGGCGGCGTCCGGGCTCGCGCCGCTGACCGGCAGCGCGCCCGCGCACCCGTTCGCGCGGGCGATGGAGCACTTCGGCGTGACGCGGATGGTATTCCAGGCTGGTCCGACGCCGGCGGGGCGCTACCTCTTGGCGCGCCGCTTCACGGCGGGGGCGCCGCCGACGCCCGCCAGCATCGTCGTCGTCGGCGCGGCCGGGGCGGAGCACACGCTGGAGTGGGCGGTGCCGCGGGACGTGTTCGGCGTGTGCGCGGTCCCTGGAAAGGAGCGCGCGCTCTTGTGCACCGGATCGCCCGGTGCGCTGGTCGAGCTCGACCTGGTGAGCGGAGCCGAGCGAGAGCTCCTTCCGGCGGTGCGCTGGACCTGCGGGTTCCTGGATCCTGACCACCTCGCGGTGCTCGGCGACGGCGAGCTGCGGGTCTACCGCTACGCGGACGGCCCGCTGGGCGCGCCGACAGCGGCGCTGCCGGCCGATTGCTTCAACATGTTCGCGGGCCACGGGCGCGTCTTCCACCGCACGCGCGATGCCGAGGCGAGCCTGCGCGTGCTCGCCTGGAACGGCCGCGAGCTCGCGGAGGAGGGGATCTTCCCCGTCGACTCCGGGATGTTCACGCTCCACGCCGCCGCCGAGCAAGACGGGCAGAGGCTCGTCGGGTTCGTGGACACGGCGGGCAAGCCCAGCTGGTTCGTCTACCGCTGAGCTCCGAGCCTCAGCCTTCGGCCACCACGCGGTTGCGCCCGCCGTGCTTGGCGGCGTAGAGGCGCCGGTCGGCGATGGCGACCAGGGCGGTGGTCGAGGGCTCCGGGCAGTCGCTCAGCGTGGCGCAGCCCACGCTCATGGTCACCGGGAAGGTCTTGCCGTCGAACTCGACGGGGGTCGCGGCCACGGTGCTGCGCAGGCGCTCGCCCACGCGGCGAGAGCCCTCGAGGTCGATGCCGCGCAGGATCACCGCGAACTCCTCGCCGCCGTAGCGGGCGAAGACGTCCTCGGTGCGGAGGCCCTTCTGCACCCGCTGCGAGACGTAGATGAGCGCGGCGTCGCCCGCGGGGTGGCCGTAGTTGTCGTTGATCTTCTTGAAGTGGTCGAGGTCGAACATCACCAGCGATACCACGGTGTTGTGGCGTCGCGCGTAGGCCACCTCGACCTTGAGGCGCTCCTCGAAGTGCTCGCGGTTGTAGGTGCCGGTCAAGGCATCCCGCACCGACGCCTCGTAGAGCTTGTTGAGCATGCGCTCCTGGCTCGCGTCGGTGTAGGTGTAGCGGAACATCACCGTCGGCCCGAGCTGGAACACGTCGCCGTCCGTGAGCACGTGGCGGTCGACCTTCTCCCCGCGCACGAAGGTGCCGTTGGCGCTGCCCTGGTCCTCCAGCACGTAGCGGTCGCCTTGGCGCACGATGCGGGCGTGCTTGCGGCTCACGCCGTCGTCGGTCAAGACGATGGTCGACTGGGTGTGGCGTCCGAGCGTCCACTCCTCGGAATCGAGGGCGAAGACCTGGCCCACGTTGGCGCTGTCCATGCGCACGATGATGTGCCGGTCGGGCCTGGCGGGTAGCGACGACCGCTTGAGGTCGCCCAGGTGCACCACCGCTGTGCGCTCGTCTTCCTCCGGTTCGTCGAAGGAGTCGATCTCTTCGTCGTGCTGCGCCAAGTCGAGCAATCATGCCCGTATCTCCTCGCGCCGTCGAGGCTTTGCCGGGGGCCCGGCGGCCGGTTCAACGGCCGAGCAGCGAGGCGTACAGCGAGGCGGTTTTTTTCGCGACCTCCGCCCAGCTGAACTCCGCGAGCGCACGCGCCCGTCCGGCCTCGCCCATGGCGCGAGCACGCTCCGGGCTCTCGACCAGCGTGTTGACCGCTGCGGCGAGGTCCCGGGCAAAAGCCTCCGGATCGGCTGGGCCCGCCGAGGCGCCTTCCGCCGCCGCGAACTGCACGAGAAACCCGGTCCGTCCGTCCTCGACGATCTCCGGGATGCCCCCGACCGCCGAGGCCACCACGGGGACTCCGCAGGCCATGGCCTCGACGTTCACGATGCCGAAGGGCTCGTAGACGCTCGGGCAGACGAACGCCCGGGCGTGGGCCAGGATCTGGATCACTTCGGAACGGGCGATCATCTGTTCGATCCAGATTACTGGCTCGTTCCGCTCCTCGAGCTCGCCCACCAGGCGGCGAACCTCCAGGGCGATCTCCGGCGTGTCCGGCTCGCCGGCGCACAAGACCAGCGTGGTGCCCGGGCTGAAGTGGCGCGCCGCCGAGAGCAGGTGCACCACGCCTTTCTGCCGCGTGATGCGGCCGACGAACACCACGTAGGGGCGCGTCGGGTCGATGCCGTAGCGTCGAAGCGCGTCGGTCTCGCGAGTAGGGAAGTACTCGTCGGGGTCGATGCCGTTGTGGATCACGTGCACGCGCTCGGGCGACACGCTCGGGTAGGTCGAGAGGATGTCCGCGCGCATGCCCCGTGAGACCGCGATCACCGCGTCGGCGGCCTCGATCGCCGTCTGCTCGATGAAGCAGGAGAGGCGGTAGCCTCCGCCGAGCTGCTCTTCCTTCCACGGGCGCAGGGGTTCCAGGCTGTGGGAGGTCATCACGTGGGGCACGCGGTGCATGAGCTTGGCCAGGTGACCGGCGAAGTTCGCGTACCAGGTATGGGTGTGCACCAGATCCACTGCGTCGAGGTCGGTGGCTATGGCCAGATCCGTGCTCAGCGTGCGCAGCGCTGCTCGATACGGCTCTCCGCCGGCCAAGGCCTCCCACGCCGCGTAGGCCCGCACGCTCGGCTCCGAGCGCGGCGCGCCGAAGCAGTGCACCGAGACCGAGACCAGCTTCGCGAGCTCCCGCGCCAAGTACTCCACGTGGACGCCGGCGCCGCCGTATACGTCCGGCGGATACTCGCGAGTGATCAGCGCGGCGCGGAGCGCGGGCGAGCTCATCGTCACTTCGGGGCCGGCACCTCGTCGCCCTTGCCCAGGACGACGATGCCGTTGTCGCTGAAGGTGTAGCCGCGGGCCTTGTCCTCTTCCAGGTCCACACCGATGCGGGCCCCGGCGGGCACGCTGACGTTCTTGTCCAGGATGGCCCGCCGCACGATGGCACCGGCGCCGATCCGAACGCCCTGCATCAGCACGCTGTCGGTCACCTCCGAGCCCGGCTCGACGCGCACGCCGGGGGAGAGGATGCTGCGGCGCACGACGCCGCCGGCCACGATGGTGCCGGCGCTGACGATGCTGTCGATGGCCATGCCCCGGCGCCCTTCCTGGTCGAACACGAACTTCGCCGGTGGCAGCGAGCCGTACCAGGTGTGGATGGGCCAGTCCTCGTTGTAGAGGTTGAAGACCGGGTGGACGCTGATCAGGTCGCGGTGGGCGTCGTAGTAGCTGTCCAGCGTCCCGACGTCGCGCCAGTAGCCGCGATCGCGCTCCGTCGAGCCGGGCACCTTGTTGGTGGCGAAATCGTAGACCGCCGCCTCGCCGCGCTCGACGAGCATCGTGATGATGTCGCCGCCCATGTCGTGGTGGCTCTCGGCGTTTTTGGCGTCCTCGACCACCGCGTTCTCCAGCGTGCGCCGCGAGAACACGTAGTTGCCCATGGAGGCGAAGACCTGGTCCGGGGCGTCGGGCAGGCCCTCCGCGTCTTCGGGCTTCTCGCGGAAGCGCTTGATGCGCCCGCTGTCGTCGGGCTCGATCACGCCGAAGCGGTTGCACTCGGCCCGCGGCACGCGGATGCCGGCCACGGTCACGCCGGCGCCGGACTTGACGTGCGCCTCGACCAGCTGTGAGGCGTCCATGCGGTAGATGTGATCGGCGCCGAACACGCAGATGTACTCGGGGTTCTCGTCGCCGAGCAGGTTCAGGTTCTGGTAGATGGCGTCCGCCGAGCCCTCGAACCAGCGCTTGGCGATGCGCATCTGCGCCGGCACGCTCATCACGAAGTTGCCGAACAGGGGCGACATGCGCCAGGTCTGGGCGATGTGCCGGTCCAGGCTGTGGCTCTTGTACTGGGTGAGCACCGCGATGCGCAGGTAGCCGGCGTTGACCAGGTTCGAGAGCGCGAAGTCCACCAGCCGGTAGGTGGCGCCGAAGGGCACGGCGGGCTTGGCGCGATCGCGGGTGAGGGGCCAGAGCCGACGGCCTTCACCGCCTGCGAGCACGACGCCGAGAACGTGGGGACGCTTGCGCATGCGACTCGGCGGCATTTTCGCCTCGGGTCCGGCCCGGGGCCAAGTGCTCCGGAGGCGCACGGATTGCGTCTCGGAGCGATACGGCGCTTGAGTCCAGCCAAAACCCCGGATACTCCGCCGAACCGCATGCGAGACCGGCTGGTCAGCGTCCTGGGCATCCTGGTGATGATGGCCCTGGCCTACGCCCTCTGCCCCAAGGACCGGCGCCGGGCGGTCAGCCTGCGCACCGTGGGCTGGGGCCTCGCGCTCCTGATCGGGTTCGCGGTCCTGGTCTTGCGCACGCCGGTGAGCCGAGGCTTCGCCTGGGCCAACGACGCGGTCGAGGGGCTGCTCGGCTTCAGCCGCAAGGGCGCCGAGTTCGTGTTCGGCAGCCTGGTCTCGGATCCGAAGAGCTTCGGCTTCATCTTCGCCTTTCAGGTGCTGCCGACCATCCTGTTCTTCTCGTCGCTGATGGCGCTGCTCTACCACCTGCGCGTCATGCCGTTCGTGATCCGCAAGACCGCGCACCTGCTCGCGCGCTTCCTGGGCACGAGCGGCGCCGAGACGTTCTCGACGGTGGCCGACGTGTTCGTCGGGCAGACCGAGGCCCCCTTGGTGATCCGCCCCTACATCGCGCGGCTCACGCAGAGCGAGCTCATGGCGTGCATGACCGCGGGCTTCGCCACCACGGCGGGGGGCGTGCTCGCGGCCTACGTCGCCATGCTGAGCGCGTTCGTGCCGGGTATCGCCGGGCACCTGATCGCGTGCAGCGTGATGAGCGCCCCGGCCTCGCTGGTGATCGCCAAGCTGATGCTGCCCGAGACCGAGACCCCCGAGACGCTGGATCACGCACCCAAGGAGCTGCCGAGCGAGAGCGTGAACGTGCTCGACGCCATCGCGGCCGGCGCCAGCGACGGCATCAAGCTGGCGGTGAACGTAGCCGGCATGCTGATCGTGTTCCTGGCGTTCACTGCCCTGGTCAACGCCGCCCTCGGCTGGTTCGGCACCCACGCCCTGGGCCGCGCGCTCTCCCTGGAGCAGCTCCTGGGCTGGCTGTTCTCGCCGCTGGCCTGGGTGATGGGCGTGCCGAGCGCGGACGTGACCAAGGTCGGCAGCCTGCTCGGGCAGAAGACCGTGCTGAACGAGTTCGTGGCCTACACGAACATGTCCACCGCGCTGAACGACGATCCAGCCTGGCTGAGCGAGCGCGGGAAGCTCATCGCCTCCTACGCCCTGTGCGGCTTCGCGAACTTCGGCAGCATCGGCATCCAGATCGGCGGCTACAGCGGCCTCGCCCCCGAGCGCCGCCACGATCTCTCGCGCCTGGCCTTCCGGGCGATGCTCGGCGGGCTGCTCACGACCTGCCTTGTCGCGTGCGTGGCGGGCGTGCTGCTCTAGTTCTCGGGGTGGTGGTCGGGGTGGAGGGATTTGAACCCACAACAGCCGGCACCCAAAGCCGGCCCTCTACCAGGTTGAGGTACACCCCGTAAGGGAGCGGGACCATAGCACAACAGAAGCGCTAGACTCGCCCACGATGAGCGAGCGCAGCGCGAGCCGAACCGCCCTGATGGTGGCTGCCTACCGGGCCCGCGCGAGCGAGCGGCCGGACGCGCTGATCTCGGACCCGTGGGCGCGCGCGCTGGCGGGCGCGGAAGGCGAGGAGATCGCCGCGGGCGTGGACCGCTTCCTCCACGACCGCGAGCTCTGGGTCGCGCTGCGCACCGCATGGCTCGATGACCAGGTGCGGCGCTTCACCGGCCCGACGCACGGCTACACGCAGGTGGTGGTGCTTGGCGCGGGGCTCGACACGCGTGCGGCGCGCCTGGCGGCGCCGGGCGTGCGCTTCTTCGAGGTGGATCACCCCGCCAGCCAGCGCGAGAAGCTCGAGCGCCTCGGCAAGCTCCCGGGCTACCCGGTGGAGGCCGCGACCTACGTCGAGTGTGACTTCGAGCACCACGACTTCCTCGAACGCCTCGGGGCCGCCGGCTTCGACCCCACTCGCCCCTCCGTCGTCACTTGGGAGGGCGTCACCATGTACCTGAACGAGAACGCCATCCGGCACACGCTCTCGCGCGTCGCGTTCGGATGCGAGCCCCACACGGTGCTCCTCTTCGATCACCTGATGAAGAAGATCGTGGACGCGAGCCGTCGCCACGAGCGCGAGGAGGTCACGCGGGCCTACCTGGTCGATCTCGGCGAGCGCTTCGTGTTCGGCACCAACGATCCGTTGCCGATGCTCTACGAAGAGGGCTTTCGCTACGTGCTGAGTCTGTCGTTCGACGAGCTGTGCCTGAACCTGACCGGTAGCTACGACCGCGCGCGGGAGTTCCGCTTCCAGCGCTTGGTGCTCACTTCGCGCAAGCCGCCGCTCTAACCACCGAGCTCCTTGCGCACGAGCTGCGTGCCCAGGACCAGGCTCCTGAGCTTCTCCCGGGCGCAGGTGCGCGGCAGCTGCTTCATGCCGCAATCGGTGGTGATGGTCAGCCGCTCCGCCGGCACGAACGCGAGCACCGCGCGGATGCGTTCGGCCACCTGCTCCGGGGCCTCGATCTCGAGGGTGCGCACGTCGATCACGCCGATGGCGACGGACTTGTCCTTGGGCAGGTCCTTCAGGATGGCCGCGTCGGCCATCTCGCGACAGGCGAAGTCGAGCACGTATTCGTCCACGTTCACGTCGTAGTAGTGGGGCAAGATGGCGCCGTAGCCCTGCGCGGTCAGGCCCTGCATGCGGTTGCCCCAGGCGTTGCCCAGGCAGAAGTGCCAGGACTTCCTCACGCTGACGCCCTCGAGCGTGCGGTTCACGATGCGCTTCACCCAGGCGTAGTCCGCTTCGCCGCTCAAGGTCGGGATCCAGGCGCCCAGATCCTCGAGCTGCACGTGCTGGCAGCCGGCGTCCACCAGCTCGCGGATCTCGGAGACGAAGACGTCGGCCAGCGCCTCGGAGAGCTGGTAGCGGTCGCGCACGGGGCCGGAGCGGAAGTGCGCGAGGGTCGAGAGCTGCACGGGGCCGGCGCCCACGCAAGCCTTGATCGGGCGGCGGGAGTGCTTCTGGGCCAGGGAATACAGCGCTGCCAGGCGGATCGGGCCGCGCGTGATGGGGCCGACCACCTCCACGCCGCCGGCTTCGTCGAGCGCCCACTCGTCGCGGCCTCGGGCCTTCGTGCGCGCCGGGTGCGGCACCTTCGCCGTGCCGAAGCCTCCGGTGCGCTCGAGCCAGTACCAGAGAAACGACCCGATCCCCATCTCGTAGTCGTCGAACCACATCTGGCCGTCGGTCAAGAGGTCGAGACCGGCGTAGTCCTGATCGCCGATCACGGCGCGCACGGCGTCCTCGAACGCCTCCTTGTGCCGAGCGTCCTTGAAGGCGTCGAACACGTCGCGGCCGGAGAGCTGCTGATGGAACCACCCGGGGCGCGGGTAGGAGCCGACCATGGTCGTTGGCAGGAGCGGGAGCGTCATGACTTGTTCCGTTGGAAGAACCAGGCCGTCTCGAACACGCTGGGTGAGAAGCTGTGGGTCTGATCTTTGTACTCGACGCTGAGGCGTCGCTTGAGCACGAAGTCGAAGAGCAGCGGATTGTGCGCGTAGATCTCGTTCAGGCCGGCGCGGTCTTCGGCGGCGATGAAGCCGTTCTTCTCGAGCATCCGCGTGCTGATCAGCGGGTCGATGCAGGGCAAGGGGTAGTCCGAGCCGTTGAGCAGTCGCTTGTGCAGGCTCGTGGCCGTCAAGAGCTCTCGGAGCGGGGTCGAGAGCCGGTGGAACTGCGTCAGCGCCGAGATGTCGGCGAAGAGCAGCTTCTCGTAGCGCTTGTCGCTGAACAGCCGCATGAAGGCGTCGAAGGACTGCATCTTCGAGCGCTCCGGGGCGTCGAGGTCCTCCACGACCCCCAGGCTCGCCGCGTGGGCGACCACCACGCGCACGCCGTGCTCGAGCGGGCGGCGCAAGCGCAGCGGGTTGCCGAGCTCCTGCGCGTCCGGCGAGTGCACGGCCATCTCGTGACCCGCGTGGGTGATGAGCGGCAGGTCCAGGGCCTTCAGCCGGTCGTAGAAAGCGTCACAGCGCGAGCTCGCCGGATCCATGCCCATGGCGTTGGGCAGCCACTTGATGGCCACCGCGCCGGCCTGCGCCGCGCGGTTCAGCCGCTCCAGGGCGTCGTGTCGATAGGGGTGGATCGACGCGCACGGCAGGATCTCCGGGTGCTGCTTGGCGAGTGAGAAGACGTAATCATCGGGAACGTAGAGCTCGCTCCGCGACGGGCGCTCCGCTCCGGCGTCGTCCACGAAGTAGTCGAAGGCGTAGGTGATCAGCTTGCCCTCGGGGTTCGCGAGGCGGTGCAGCGCGATCAGGCGATCCACGTACTGCTGGTCGGCCCGCGCGAGATCGGTGATGCCCGCGGCGTGCCGGTAGACGTCGAACTTGAAGTGCCGCCAGGGGGACAGCACCTGGCGCATTGCCGGGTTCACCCAGCAGCCGGTGCCGCCGGTGCCGAGGCCGGTGACGTGCACGTGGGCGTCCCACATGCGCGCGCGGTCGAGCCCCTCGAAGGCCTCGTCGGCCAGCGCGCGCGCTCGGCCGCGCAACTGCCGAGGAGCGCCGGGCGCGAGCGCGGCGGGCAGGCCCATGCGCGCGCCGATGGTCGCGCCCAGGCCGAAGCAGGCTCCGAGCGCGAGTAGGCCACGGCGGGACAGCGCCATCGAGGAAAGGATGGTACTCGCGATCAGTCCGGGATGGGCTCCAGATCCACGTCCAGACGCACCGCCTCGCGGTCCGCCACCACCAGCCGATCCCAGGGGAAGAAGCCGTCCTTCTGCACCGTGATGCGGTGCTCCCCGACGGGTAGGCGGACGCCGTGGGCGGCGACGTACCCCAAGGGGCCGACGTACTCCTCGTCGATGAACACCGAGGCGTCGCCCGGGGAGCGGGCGGAGAGCTTCACGCTCATGCTGACCGCCGCGCGGCCGACGCCGCTCTGGCAGGCCAGGGACAAGAGAGCGGCGAGCAGCACCGCACGCGCCTGCATCACTCCCACTCGATGGTCGACGGCGGCTTGCTGCTGATGTCGTAGGCGACGCGGTTGATGCCGCGCACCTCGTTGGTGATGCGTGCGCTGATGGTCGCGAGCACCTCGTGCGGCAGCCGGGCCCAGTCCGCGGTCATGCCGTCGCTCGACTGCACCGCGCGCACGACGCAGGTCTCCTCGTAGGTGCGGTCGTCGCCCATCACGCCCACGCTCTTGACCGGGAGCAGCACGGCGAACGCCTGCCAGAGCGACTCGTAGAGGTTCGCCGCGCGGATCTCCTCGTCCACGATGGCGTCGGCTCGTCGCAAGACGTCCAGGCGCTCCTCGGTGAGCTCACCCAGGCAGCGAACCGCGAGGCCCGGGCCGGGGAAGGGGTGGCGCCAGAGCACGTCGTGCGGCATGCCCATGGCCTCGCCGGCCCGCCGCACCTCGTCCTTGAACAGCTCGCGCAGCGGCTCGATGAGCTTGAGCTTCATGCGCTCGGGCAAGCCACCCACGTTGTGGTGGCTCTTGATGACGGCGCTCGGCCCGCGCACGCTGACGCTCTCGATCACGTCCGGGTAGAGCGTGCCCTGCACCAGCCACTTGGCGTTCTCGACGTGGGCAGCGTGCTCGTCGAACACCTCGATGAACTCTCGGCCGATGATCTTGCGTTTGGTCTCGGGATCGGTCACTCCGGCGAGCGCGGTCATGAAGCGCTGGCGCGCGTCGGCCACCACCAGGTTCAGGTGGAAGCTCTGGCGCATGGTGTGCTCCACGCTGTCGCGCTCGTGGGCGCGCAAGAGGCCGTTGTCCACGAAGATGCACACCAGCCGATCGCCCAACGCCTTGTGGCAGAGCACCGCCGCCACCGACGAGTCCACGCCGCCGGAGAGCCCGCAGATGACGCGCTCGTTCGGCCCCACCTTGGCCGCGACGGCTGCCACGGCCTCCTCGACGAAGGAGCCCGGCGTCCAGGTCGGCTCGAGCCCGGCGACGTCGAACAGGAACGCGCGCAAGATCTCCGAGCCCCGCGGAGTGTGCGCGACCTCCGGGTGGAACTGGATGCCGTACAGATGGCGCGCCGGATCGCCGATGGCCGCCAGCGGCGCGTTCGGGCTCTCGCCGAGCGCGCGGAACCCGGGGGGCAGCGCCGTCAGCCGGTCGCCGTGGCTCATCCAGACGCCCAGCTCCTCGCCGGGCTTGAACGGTGAGAGCAGGCCCACGGGCTCTCTCACCGTGAGCTTCGCCGGCCCGTACTCGCGGTGGCTGCTCGCCTCGACCTTGCCGCCGAGTTGCTGCCCCATCAGCTGCTCGCCGTAGCAGATGCCCAACACCGGAACGCCGAGCTCGAACACGCCCGGATCGCTCTTCGGCGCTTCGTCCCCGTACACGCTCTGCGGCCCGCCGGACAGGATGATGGCTCTCGGCTCGAGGGCGCGGATCGCCGCCAGCGAGAGCGTGCCCGGGTGGATTTCGCAGTAGACACTCGACTCGCGGATCCTACGGGCGATGAGCTGCGTGTACTGCGACCCGTAGTCGAGGATGAGCACGGCCTGACGGCTCGACATGGGCAGAGCGTCTACAACACCACGACCGAGGCGGACAGGGGTCAGCCCTTGGCCTTGGCGTGAACGACGATTTCCTGCGCGGTCGAGAGGGCTTGGTGGAAGCGGCGGAGGCTCTCGAGGTCGCTCTTCGGCGGCCCGGACCCGCGCCACAGCTCGACCACGCGCGCGCGCGGCTCCAGGGCGCGCTCGGCATCCCGCGCTTCGAAATGGCGCCGCGCGATCTCAGCGTCCGCCGCGCTGGCCTCGCCCTTGCCCAGGCGCTGCCAGAGCCCGCGGATCCGCCCGAGCGCCGCGCCGCAGTCGGACTCCTCGCAGCGAAGCTCGACGAGCAGCGCGGCGGCGCTGCTGCCGCCCAGGGCGGTGGCCCGCGCATGACTCTCGCTCAGGCCGCCGAGGGCCTGCTCGAGCCAGCCCCCCGGCCGGTTCGCCAGGTAGACGGTCCACTCGGCGTCGCGAGATCGGCTCGGGGCGATGGGGTAGGTCAGGTAGATCCGCGCCTGGTCGGGGCTCGGAACCTCCACGTTGACCTCGCCGCCCTGCGGGGGCTTGCGGCTGCCGGCCGCGCACGCCGTCGGCGCGCTGCGTAGCGGGCGGAGCCAGCGTTCGAGCACGCTGCTCACCGCCTCCGCCTGCTGGTCCTTGGCGTTTGCCAGGACGGCGAGCCGGAGCGGGCCGGAGAGCAGCAGGCGCCGCCGGGTGTCCGCGGTCAGGGTGAGGCTCTGCGAGACCGCTCGCCAGGTGCCGCGGGGGTCGAGCCACGACGGATGACCGCCGCTCGCGGCGTCGAGCGCCGCGAAGTACCCCCGCTGGCCGCCGCCGAGCTCGCCGAGCAGCTCGTTCTTTGCTTCGGCGATGTCGCTGCCGTTGAGCTTCGTCGCGACCAACGCCCGCCCGAGCGCGTCGCCCACTCTGCGTGCGTGGTCCTCGGCGCTCTCGCTCGCGCCGGCGCGCGGCGCGTGGGCGAGCAAGCCCACGGAGTCCGGGCTGACCCATGGCTCGATGTGCACGCCGAGGAGACCGCTGCGCCGCTGCGCCAGCGTGCGCCCGAGCAGCTCGTGGATGCCGGCGTCGTCGCTCGACTCGGAGCTCGTGCCGCAGGGGCTCGCGACGAGCGCCCAGAGCTCGCCTTGGCCGCTCTCGACGCGCACGCGCCGCTCGAGCGTGCGAGTGTTGCGGGCGGCCTCCAAGCCGGCCAGCGCACGACCGAGCTCGCTCTCGCTGGTCGCTGCTCCCAGCCACGACACCGCGCGGCGCGTGGGGCCGCCGGCCGCGCGCGTGGTCAGGACGCGCCAGGCCGCGGCGCCGGCCGCGTCGGCCGGGTGCGTCGGGCGCAGCACGGCGTCGTCCAGGGCGCTCGGATGTCCCTTTCTGGAGTCGAGCTGCAGGCGGGTCTCCTCGTCCACGACGCTGGCGGCCCGCGCGACATCGAGGGGCCCGGTGGACGGCGAAGGCGCCCGCACGTCGACGCGCAGGCACGCCCCGCGCACCCGGGTGGTCGCGACCACCCGGTCCAGGCGGAACGCGCCGTCGAGGGCGCCGAGGCGCGTCGCGAGCACCGAGCCTGGCGTGCCCAAGGTCTCGGCCACCTCGAGCGCGCGGGCGGCGTCCGCCACGCGGAAGGCGACCGAGAGGCGCCGCTCGCTCGAGCTCGCGCTGCCGATGCTGTCGGCCTCGGGCCACCGGTCGATCGGCCCGGGCCCGCTCGGCCACTTGTCGCCGCTGGCCACCGCGGAGGCCAGGGCGTCGAGCACGGCGCGGGGTCCGACGGCGGCGAACGCGACCGAGCTCGCGCCGCCGAGCTGGCTCCGCCACTGCTCGAGCGCCTGCGCGTCCGCGGGCTCGGGGGGCGTGTTGCCGGCGCCGCTCTCCGTCACGCCGAGCTCACCGGAGCACGCCTGAACGGCGGCGTCCGCCGCGCCGCGCACGCGGGGCGCGCGGAGGCGTCCTCGCGACCGGTCGCCCTCCTGGACCGGGCTGCCGAGGGCAGCCGTCGCCGCCCGTACGAAGCGCGTGGCGTCCGCCGGCGTCGCCACCAGCGTCGAGAGCACCACGCCCAGCCCGTGGGCTTGTGCGCGTACGTCGCGGAAGCCTGCGCGGCCGAGGCGCGCTTCGAACAGCTCCGCCAGCGCGAGCGAAGCCTCGGAGCCGAAGTCGTGGGCCACGCCGACCGCCACCGCCGCCATGGGGTCGCCGTCCCGCTGCACCAGGCCGATGGCGGGGCGGTCGTCCAGCGTCCGGAGCTCGAGCACGGCGGCGCCAGGGGATGCCGCGCTCGGGCTCGGCGTCTTCGCAGGCTGAGCGTGCTGGCAGGCGTACGCGAAGACGAGGGCAGCGAGCGCGCCCAGGGTGCGCCCCGGTCCGCGCCTCACAGCTGGATGTCGTCCTTGGTGCGCGGCGAGATCGCGAAGTTGTAGAAGTACTGCACGACCCCGGTAACCGACTTGTACTTGGTGCCGGTGGCGAAGGGCAGGTTGGTGCCCTCCACGTCGAGGAGCGCGTTGTTGATGGTCGGGAGCTTCTTGGCGTCGCTGACACCGGGCACGTCGAGACGCACCGAGTAGCGCCCGCTGGTGGCCTTGAAACCCTCCGATTGCGCGCTCACGTTCTCGACCCGCACCAGCATCCCGATCCACTTGCGTCCGGTCTCGTAGCTGGCGAGGTCGCCGAGCGGAATGACGATGGGCTCCGGCACCTGGTACTCGAAGCGCAGCGATAGGGTGCCGCCCACGATCTCCGGCAGCGACTCGCAGCTCTCGGCGTCCGCGGGATCGGCGCAGGTGAACGGGCTCGACGACGGCCCCTCGAACTCGTCGTAGGTCCCGCGCACGTCGACCACGTCGCCGGGAGCTACCCGCAGTGTGGGCGGGCTGAAGCTCGAGTTGAACAGCGTGATGCCGCCGTGGGGCGGGGTCGCGCCGCCGACGGGCAAGTCCTGCGCGTACAGGTTGCCGAAGCTCGCGCCGTCTCCGGTCTCGTCGTAAGTGTCGAGCGCGAGCACGCTCACTCCCGTCACTTGCACCAGCGTGCCGTCCGGAGGGTGGGCCCCCGCGCGATCGTTGATCTGGTGCAGGCGCTGCCCGCTGCCCAGGATGTCGCTCTGGCCCGGCGGGACTTTGTCCAGGTCGCCGGGCGCGCCCTCGCCGCAGCCCAGGGCGAGGGGAGCGAGGCACAGAGCGAACAGGGCCTTCACGCCCTCAGGGTTAGCACAGGCTGGCCACCCGAGATCAAGCCGCGAGCCGGCGCTGGACCAAGAGAGCCTCGAGACGGCTGCGGATCTTGTGCTTCTTCGAGTAGACGGTCTTGACGCTGATCCCCATCTGGAGCGCGATCTCCTCCGGCTCCAGGCCCTCGCCGTAATAGTGGGTGATGAACTCGCGGTCCTTGTCGCTGAACTCGCTCAGGATCTCGCTGACGATGCCGACCTGCTGCCTGAGCACGCAAACATCGTGGGGATCGGGCATCTCGGAGCTGAGCCCCTCGGCCTCGCTCAGCGTCCCGCGCTTCGGTTCACGCTTCAGCGAGCGCAGGTAGTCGTAGGCGCTGTGGATGGCCAGCATGCCGATCCAGCTGCCGAGCTTGTTGCCGCGTCCCGGCTCGAAGCTGCGCAGCTTGCGTTTGTCGTTTGCGAGCAGCTGCACGCACAACATGGCGTAGATTTCTCGGACGTCGTCCGGCCCGACCACGGCCGAGAAGCGGGCCGTCACCCGGGTGATGCAGCGGTAGATGAGTCGCGCGTAGCGGTCGTTGAAGTCACGCCAGGCGCGCTCCTGGTCGGCGATCATGCCGGCGAGTAGGATCGCCTCGCTCTCCACCTCGCTCGGGTCGGCGGGGCTGTCGGTGGGGACGCAGGCGAACTCGGGGCTCATCATCGCTCGGCTCCTTCGGGGTTTCGAGCCGGCCTAGAGCACGCCGCGTGCCAGCGGATTTTCTCCTAGTTTCAGCTAGTTACAGGCCGTAACAGGGCGTCACAGCGTCACGCTCGGGTGTCACAGCGTTACGCGCGAGCGGCATCGTGGCCATGATACGCGGGCCCGCTCGCGAGCCTCCCCGCCTCGGCGAAACTGGCGGATGGCTCGCTGCGTCATGGTACGGTGACGCGCCGTGCCGCCCCGTGTGAAAGCGATCTTGCTGCTCGCGTGGGCGCTGTTTCGCACGGTGCTGCGGCTCACATTCGGCAAGAAGGTCGACGGGATCGCGCGTTTCCGCGAGAACTACGCGGCCGATCGGCTTCCCCCGGTGACCCCGCCGGAGCGCGAGGAGCTGGCCTTGTTCGGGCGCTGCATCGCCTGCGGGCTGTGCGATCGAGGGGAGGGCGAGCGCATCGTCGCCTCCGGGGGTCGCTACCGCGGCGTCATGCCGCTGATGCTGGCCGCGTCGCGCAGCATGCCGGACTTCCACGCGGCGCGGATGTCCTTTGCGTGCGTCCCCGAGGAGGTGCTGGCGGACAAGGAACAGCTCTGCCCAACGCGGGTTCCGATGAGGAAAATCGCGCGCTTCGTCCACGACAAGGCCGAAGAGCTCACACGCTCGCTGCCGCCTCCCTCCGTCCGGCCCGAGCGACCTGCTCGCAAAAAAGCTCCGCCGCGAGGGCGAAAGCCGTCTCCCCAAGCCGAAAGCCTGTAGTAGACAGGCACGGCGATGACCAACGGCGAGGACGTACCTCTCCCCCCGCTCGACGGGTGGGCACTCATCCTGGGGGCCTCGAGCGGCTTTGGCGAGTCCGCGGCGCTGGCGCTCGCGCGCGCGGGCGTGGACATCATCGGGGTGCACCTCGACCGCCGTGGCACCATGCCGCACGTCGAGCAGCTGGTGCTGAAGCTCCGCGGCATGGGCCGTGAGGCGTGGTTCTACAACGTCAACGCCGCCGACGAGCAGAAGCGGGCCGAAGTGCTCGACGACGTCGCCAAGCGGTTCGCCGAACGCGGCCAGGGCGAGCAGGTGAGGGTGCTGCTGCACTCGCTGGCGTTCGGCACGCTCAAGCCCTTGGTCGGCGAGGAAGCCCTCAACCAGAAGCAGATGGACATGACGAGCGACGTCATGGCTCACAGCCTGGTCTATTGGGTGCAGGACCTCTTGGTGCGGAAGCTGCTCAGCAACCAGGGCCGCATCTTCGCCATGACCAGCACGGGCGCGGCGCAGGTGTGGCGCGGCTATGGCGCGGTCAGCGCTGCGAAGGCGGCGCTCGAGTCGCACATCCGCCAGCTGGCGTTGGAGCTGGGTCCTCGGGGCATCACCGCGAATGCCATCTGCGCGGGCGTGACCGATACCCCCGCGCTGAAGAAGATCCCCGACAGCGAGACCATGAAGCAGGTCGCGATCCGCAAGAACCCCTCGCACCGGCTGACGGCGCCGGACGACGTGGGCCGGGCGCTGGTCGCTCTCGCGCAGCCGTGCACCTATTGGCTCACCGGCAACGTGCTGTACGTCGACGGCGGCGAAGCGCATTCGGGGTGAGAGCTCCGCTCCGCGGACGACCCCAAGCGCCTCGCGACGCTTCCCACCGGTCCGAACGATCGGCGCCGGGTCCGGCCGGAGTCCGCTTCAGCGTACCAGCGTCAGCTTGGCGGCGACGCCGAAGCCGGCGATGTGCCCGCTCTCTTCGGCGACGTACACGTCGCAGCGCTCGTCGACCCGGAGCAGGTCCGGGATCAGATCCGTGGGGACCGTCCCCAGGATCTCGCCGTCCCGGGGCCGCACCACGTGGACCTGGTGCTGGGGGACGAAGAGCGCGCCGCTGCGCAGTACCGGCTCGAGGCGGCGGGGCTGGTCGGCGTCGACGTGGCGGGGAAACACGTGGCTGTAGCGCACGTCGCCGCCCTCGCCATCGAGGCAGAGCAGCGTGCCCGAGGCGCTATTGCCGACCAGATCCTGGTCCACCGACAGCCACGACGTGCTCGGCGCCGCGATCCCCGGTTCCCTCAGCCAGGCCGGCGCACCCGTCGCACGGTCGAAGGCCGCGAGCCCGCTGCCCCGGCGATCACGCACCGGGATCACCACTCGGTTCGGGGTGAGCAGCGGCGGCTGCCCTTGTGCTGGTCGCTCGTCGATTTCCGCCGTCCAGCACGACTCGCCGCTCCAGGGATCGAGCTTCAAGAGTCGTGCCCCGCTCTGCCCGCTCACCACCGCGAAGGCGGCGTCGTGGTCCACGGCCAGGTCGCCGGTGAAGGGCAGGCGCTCGCGTACGCGCCACACGACCTCGCCGCTGGCGACGTCGAGCGCCACGAGCACCGAGTCGCCGGCCACCAAGAGCAGCTTGCCCGCGCGGCGCACGCGGTAGGCGCCCGGGCGGCGCAGCGTGTGGCGCCAGCGCACCTCACCCGAGACCAGATCGATGGCGGTGACGGTGCGCTCCCCCTCTGCCACGGCCAGGAGCTTCGGCAGCCCGGGGGTGTGGACCACGGCGCCGGCGGCGCCCCCACCGGAGCGAGGCTCGAGCGTGAGGGAGAAGCGGACCTGCCCGTCGTCCAGATCGAGCAGCGCGATGCGGCCGTCGGGTGAGAGGCGAGCGATCCCGGCGGGCGTCACCACGCTCGCTGCACGCGTGACGGGCACGCGCCAGAGCAACGTGCCGTGGGAGCGGTGGATGCAGGCCATCTCGCGCTCGGAGCCCACGATCAGGCGGTCGCCGCACAGGAAGGTCCCGCGCAGGTCGATGTTCGGCACGGTTGCGACCCAGCGCGGGACGAAGCGCATCTTGCCGCCGTGCTCCCAGCGCCCGCGGGTCTCGCTGCGCCGGGGCGGAACCGAGAACGAGCGGTAGCTCTCCGGCTGGCTGTTGGTCAGCGAGTCGTCGGCCAGGGCGTCCTCGACGCGCTCGGACAGGGCCCGGCACTGCGTGTTCAAGGAGGTGATGCGCAGGTTCCGGGCCTGGCTCGGGTCGGCGCTCACGAGGCTGTCCGTCAGGGCGCGGGCGAAGCGCACGAAGGACTGCACCAGCGCCGCAGGGTCGAGCTCCGGGAAGGTGATGCGCTCCGGGCCCGAGGCGGGGCTGTGGACGCCGAGCGACAGCGGCTGGTCGCCGACGCCGCGCTGCACCGAGATGCGTGCGCTGCCGAGCTCCACCCGGCGGAACAGCGCGCGGCCGTGCTGCCAGGCGTCGAGGGCGTCGTCCGCGAGGGCCACCAGGCGCTCGGCCAAGAGGAACAGGTGCACGTTGCCGAGCGGTGCGCTCCGGCCTCGGATCGAGAAGCCGGCCTCGCCGGCAGCCAACAGCGAGTGCAGGTCGGCCCGCTCGAGCTTGCGCTCCGACAAGGCCTCGATCCCCGCGCTGCCCTTGCGGAGCTCGGCGCGGGCGAAGACTGCGATGCCGCGGGTCGCGCGGGGTGCCAGCTCGACCTGCTGGCGCTCGATCGGAGCGAGCTCGACCCGCTCGGCGTTCTCCAGCGCGTGCGCGGCGCCGCGGATGGCGCCCTCGATGGCCCGGCCCGCGCCGCTGAGGGGTGCCTCGGCGAGCGCGTTCTGCACTGCGAGGCGGAGCTCCACGAGCGGGACGCGCCGCTCGTAGACGGCGACCTCCGGCAGCGGCCCGCTGCGGAACACGCTCAGGAGCACGCTGTCGGCGTCTGCCTCGAGCCCGAGCTCCCAGACCTCTTGGTCCGAGTAGAGCTGGACCGTGGCGCGGCGGCGCCGGCCAGAGACCAGGTTCGCCACCGCGTGGGCCAGCTCCGCCAAGATGGGCAGGGCGTGGGACTCGCCCACTCGGGCGGTGACGTTGACGCCGTCGACGACGACGTCGAAGAGCCCCGACAACGGCTCGAGCGCCGAGGGCGGCGCTTCTCGTGGGGGGCGAACGACTACGTGGATCGCGCTCATCCGGTGTGCGAAATCGTAGAGGACTGTCCCCCCTCGACCCGAAGTTTTGCGTTTGCTTTGCTGAAGTTTGGACAGCCAGAGAGGACGGGGCTAGGGCGGCGCACGGGGCTCATGTCGAAGGGATCGGGCAGCGCGCGCGGCGCATGGCTGGGCGCCCTGTCCGCCAGCGTCTCCGTCATCGCGCTCTGGGGCTTCACCGTCGACGACGCGTGGATCACCGCGCGCGTGGCCCACCACCTGGCCACGGGAATCGGCAATCGCTTCAATCCGGGCGGCGCGGTCGTGGACGCGGTGACGCCCCTCGGTTTCGCGCACCTGCTGTCGCCGTTCGCGGTGCGCGGACCCCACGCCGCGCTCGACGCCGCCCGCCTGCTCGGCGGGCTCGGCTGGGTCGGGGCGGCGGCCTGGCTCGGGCGCGAGCTCGCTCTGCGTGGCACGCGATCGGTGCGCTTCGCGCCGCTCGTGCTCGTGGCCGCGTCGGTGCCCCTCGGCGCTTGGGCCACCGCGGGTTTGGAGACCGGGCTGGTGGTCACGCTCTGCACGCTGGCGCTCTCGCCGAAGCCCGTCGGCCCGCTCTTCGCCGGGCTCGCCGCGGCCTGGCGACCCGAGCTCTTGCCGTGGGCCATGGCGCTGGGCATCGGCACGGCGCTCGCCCGCGAGCGCCGACCCGGGCCGGCGCTCGTGGGGCTCGCCCTCGCGGCGGCGCCGGCCGTGCTGGTCGCGTCGATCCGGCTCTGGGCCTTCGGCTCCGCCATGCCGCTCGCTGCGCTGGCGAAACCGGCGGGGCTCGACGACGGGTTGCGCTACGCGCTCGGCGCCTTCTTGCTCACGGGCCTACCCGTGTTGCTGCTCGCGCCACGTGCGGCTCGGCTGCTCGGGCCGCACGAGCTCGCGCTCGGGTTGGCCGCGCTGCTGCACTTCCCAGCCGTGGCGCTGGCCGGCGGCGACTGGATGCCGTCGTTCCGCTTGGTCGTGCCCGTCTTACCGTCGTGTGTCTGGGTGGGAGCCGCCTTGGCGGAGCGCGCCGCGCTCTGGGCGACGGCGCTCCGCTTCGCGCTCGGCCTCGGGCTCTGCCTCCATCTGGGCTTTGGCCTCGCGCCCGCTTCGCGGCGGATCTACGCGCAGCGGCGCGCGCTGGAGGAGAGCGGCCGTCGCGCGCTCGCCGGGGCAGCGCGCATCGCGACGCTGGACGTGGGCTGGGTCGGGGTGGCCACGGGCGCCTTCGTGGTGGACGTGGCCGGTGTGACGGATCCCAGCGTGGCGGTGCTGCCCGGTGGTCACACCTCCAAGCGGCTGGATGAGAGCTTTCTCTCCGCACGCGACGTCGACGCGGTGCTCGCGCTGTGGGACGGAGAGCGCGGCGGTTGGTACCGTAGGAACGACGCCAGGCTCGCCGAGCTCGCCGAGCTCGCGGGCTTCGTGCGCGGCGCCGAGCTACCGCTCGCCGGCAGCAACTTCCGCTACGTCGTGTTCAGGCGGGCGCCCGGTCGCTGAGCCTCGGTCGCGACGCCAGCGAGCGCGGAGCGCATCTCCCGCGCGTCGGCGTAGCGGTCGCGGACCAGGGGCGCGGTGGCGCGCTGGATGATCGCGCCCAGATCTTCGGGCACGAGCCGGTGCACGCCCGAGTCGTCGCTCTCTGCGCGGAGCGCCTGCGCCAAGCGGTCCGTCGGTTCCTTGCCGCTGAGGCAGCGGTAGAGCAGCGCGCCCAGCGCGTAGAGATCGCTCCTGCCATCGATCTCGAGCCCGCTCTCCTGCTCCGGGGACATGTAGCCAGGCGTGCCGAGGGGCACGCCGCTCAAGGTCAGGCGAGGCTCCGCCCACTCCACTCGCGCGACGCCGAAGTCGAGCAGCTTCACCACCTGACCTTCGTCGACCAGGAAGACGTTGCTGGGCTTCAGGTCCCGATGCACCACGCCGGCGGCGTGCACCGCGCCGAGCGCGTCGCAGAGCTGCAGCGCGATGGGCAAGAGCTCCTGACGAGCGAGCGTTCCGGTGCGTGCGAGGCGGCTCTCGAGCGACTCTCCCGCGAGCCGCTCCATGACCAAGAAGCAGGTGCCGTCCGGGAGGTGGCCTTCGTCGAGGATCTCGACCACGTTCGGGTGCCAGGAGAGCCCCAACGCCGCGGCCTCGCGGCGCAGCCGATCGGACACCACGGAGTCGTGGGCGACCGCGGCCTTGAGCAGCTTGAGGGCCACGACTTCGCCGTCGGACGCCCGCGTGGCTTCCCAGATGGTTCCGATGCCGCCGGCCCCGAGGCGCTTCTGCAAGCGGTACTGACCCGCCACCATGGAGCCTTCGCGGAACACTTGGGCCTGCCGCTCCCGCGCGTCGCGGAGCGTGGACGCTCGCTCCAGGACCCCGATGCGGTGCAGCTGCTGGGCCCCCGCGGCGCGGCGCCGGCGCTCGCTCGCGATGGCGGCGCTGGCGAGCCCGCCGACCAGCGCGCCCGCGACGGTCGCGCCGAGACCGGCGGCCAGCGGCAGGCCGAGGCCCAGGCTGGCGAGCCCGGCCGGCGCGGCTCCGGCGCCGAGACCCAGCGCCCAACGCGGCGCCGGCTCGGGCTGCCAACTCGCATCGACGTCGATCACCAAGGCCTGCATGTCGCCGCGCACGTCGACCCGCGCCGGCGGGTGGCCAAACAAGAGCGGGATGGCCGCGAGCTCGGCGGCGCGGGCCAGGCACAAGAGCCCGTCCTTCTCCAGCTCGCTCTCCGGGTGGATCGGCACTACGCCCCGCCACGAGGTAGGGGTCGAGTCGACGCTGACCCAGCGCTCGGTCATCACCTCCTCGCCTCCCGCCTGGTCGAGCTGCAAGAAGGCGGCTCTGACGCTGCCTGCCCCGCGTAGTACCCGCGTCCAGACTCCCAGGTTCTCCGGGTGGACCACGCTGGGGGTGATGCGACGGATCTCGCCCCGGCCGTAGCGCGAGGCGAAGGCCTCGAGCGCCGCGTGCCAGACCTCGCGCGACAGAGCGCGGCTCTCGTCTTCCAGGTAGTCGCGGTCCAGACGGATCGCCCCGAGCAGGTGGTCGGCGGCGGCCCGCCCATGCCGCGTCTCGGCATGCAGGACCAGCGTCTTGACGCGCGACGCCGTGGTGTTGCCCCTGGCGCCAACCCTTCGCACGCCGAGCAGGGTACCAGATAGACTGCTCGGCCATGGCGCGCCTCTCCGACCAGCTGGCAGATTGGCTGTCGCGCGTGGAGCTCCTCGCTCGTGGGGCCGAGCGGCATCGCGTCGAGGCCGTGCGTGCGCTCGCCGCCGGTCGCGCCTGGGAAGCCCGCGAGCGGGCGTTCGCCATCCTGGACGAGATGCCGCGCTCGCGGATCGGCCTCTTGCTCTGGGCGGACGCCGCCGAGGCGACCTTGCTCGACCACGAGGTCGTCGAGGCGCTCGAGCGCCTGGGCCGGGAGCTGCCGTTCCGGGCCGACGTCTGGTACCGCCTCGCCGCGGCACGTCACCGGCTGGGCCAGGCACCCGAAGAGGATCTGTTCCGGGCCGCCGAGCTCTCGGAGCCGGCCAGCGCCGCTGACGCCGCGCGGCTCTGGCTCGCCGACCTCGACCGCGCGCGGGGCGACGCCGCCCGCGCCGAGCGCTGGCTCAGCCAGCTCAGCCTCGCCGGCCGTCGCTCTCAGGCGGCAGCTTGGCGGCGGCTCGAGCTGTGTCTCGACGCCAGCGACGGCCGCGGCGCGCGAGAGATTGGCGCCGCTCTCGACCCCCCGCCCACCCTGGACGCGCGCGGCTGGCTGACGCGCGCGCGTGCGCTGTCCCTCGACGGGAGCGCGGCGGCGCTCCACGCCTGGACGCGCGCGATCTTGCTCGACGCGCCGGGGCTCGTGCCGGCCCTCGCCGATTACGTGTCGCGCCGCGCGCCGGCGGACGTCCGCGCGCGCTTGCGGGGGCTGGCGGCAGAGAGGGGCCTCGCCGACGAGCCGCTCTTGCGCGCGGCGTTCGCCGTCGCCGAGGGCTCGCTCTCGGTCGCCCTCGGCGCCTTGGCCGAGGCCGCGGCCGCTGGCACGCCCGACCTCGCGGAACGCTACCTGGGGCTGGCCCTCGAGGTCCGGGACGCCGAGCGGGTGAAGCACGCCGCCGAGCTGATCCGGGCAGCCGGTGGCCGCGTCGCGCCGGAGGTCGAGGCGCTGCTCGCGGCGCTCGGGGCGGCGGACGACCTGGCGCGCTTGGACGCGCTCGACGGCGCGGGGAGCTCGGCCTACGCCGAGGCGCTCCGGCGCGAAGCGTTCGCGCGCTGGCTGCCCGAGGACGGCCCGGCGCGTTTCGCGGAGATCACCGCCGAGCTCGGCCGGCTGGCGCGCGGCGCCGGCGACTTCGAGATCTGGCCGGAGATCGCCGGCGTGGCGCGAGACGTCGAGCGGCCGCTCCGCGTGGCCATCGTGGGCGAGTTCAACGCCGGCAAGTCGTCGCTGATCAACGCGCTGCTCGGCGAGGACGTCGCACCCGTGGGGGTCTTGCCGACCACGGCGACGCTCAACTACCTGGTCTGGGCTCCAGATCGATTCGCGCGCATCGAGCGCAGCGACGGCGAGGCCGACCGCGTCGTGCCGCACGCGGAGCTCCGGCGCGCGCTCGGGGAGATCCCGCCCGAGAGCGTGCGCAGAGTCAGCATTTACGCGCCGCTCGAGCTGCTCAGGAAGATCGAGCTCACGGATACGCCGGGCTTCAACGCGCCGGACTCGGCGCACGCAGTCACGGCGCGGGCGGCGTTCCGTGACGCGCACGTCGCGCTCTGGCTCCTGGACGCGACGCAGCCCCTGAAAGACAGCGAGCGCGTCGTGCTGGAAGAAATCCGCGCGCAGGGCCTGCCGCTGGTCGTGCTCCTGAACAAGCTCGATCGTCTCGGCGACGACTCGGCCGAGCTCGAGCGCGCGCTCGGGCACGTCCGGGACGGGCTCGCCGCGCTCGGTGTGGAGCCGGAGGGCCCGGTCGTGGCGCTGTCCGCGCGCTTGGCGTTGGCAGGCAAGGCCGGGGACGGAGACGCGCTCCGGCGCTCGCGCTTCGGCGAGGTCGAGGAGCTGGTCGAGCGGGTGCTGGTCGGCAGGAGCGAGCGGCTCAAGCAGCGCGTGCTCACGCGCCGTTGCCTGGAGCTCGCGGAGCGGCTGTTGGCTCGGGTCGAACGGAGCGCGGCCGAGAGCGCCCGGGCCGAGAGCGAGAAGAGCGCGCTCTCGACCCGCGTCTCGCAGGTGCTCCTGGCGCTGGAGAGCGAGCGCGAGAAGCACCTGCGCGCCCTGTCGGCCGCGTGCGAGCGCGCGGCCCTCGAGTTCGTCGCGGACACGCGGCGCGTCGCCGCGATTCTGGAGGACCCGGGAGCGCGTCGCTTCGTCCGCGCTCGCGCGCGCGTCGTGTTGGCGGAAGCGCTGGTGGACGCGACCTCCTCGAGCTTCGGTTTCAGCGAAGCCGAGCTGCCCGTGCTGCGGCGCGCGCTGCGCCCGCGCGTCCAGGCGCTGTCGGCGATGTCGGCGGTGCCGCTCCTGTCTGCGGCCTTGGGGGAAGGCGGCCGTGAGCGCGACCAGAGGGAGCCCGAAATGACCGACGTCAGCCGCGACCTCGCCATTGCCCTCTTCGAGGAGGCCGTCGCTGCGTTTGGCGACCTCCGGACCGACCTCGAGCCCCGAGCCGTGCCGCCCGTGCTGGCCCGGTCCCGCAGTTTGTGCGCAGCGCTGCGGGCCCGCGGCGCGAGCTTTCTTTGAATGCCCACGAGCTTTTGCCGTCTCACGTGTTAGGTTTAGTCAAAGTGAATCCTCGTTTGCGCGTCCTCAGGCCGGTGCTCGGCGGCCTGCTCTGTGTCGCGGCGCTCGCGATGGGCATGGGGCTGGTCACGCCCGCAAGCGCCGGGCCGCTCGCGGTGGTCGAGGGCGAGAAGCTCGACATCAAAGCCGACAAGCTCGACATCGACATCGACAAAGGGACGGCGCTCCTCGACGGCAACGTCGAGGCCAAGCTCGGCGAGCTCAGCGTCACCTGTCCGAAGGTCGAGATCCGATACGATCAGGCGCCGCGCGTGCGCTGGGTCAAGGGCTCCGGCGGGGTTCGCGCTCGCGTGAAGGGCATCGACGCGGTCGCCAGCTCGGTGGTCGTGGACCTCGCCAAGCGCGAGGTCACCCTGACCGGCGGCGTGAGGCTCGCGCGGGGCAAGGGTTGGGTCGAGGCAGGCAAGGCCACCATCGACCTTTCCACGAAGAAGCTCACGCTCTCCGAGGTCAAGGGCTCGATCCCGGTCGAGCCGCCCGCGCGCTGATATCCTCGGGGGGATGACCGCGAACGACCCGCCCGCGCTCTCTGCCGATGAGCTATCGGTGGTGCTGGGCGGCGTCGAGATCCTCCGTGGGGTGTCGCTCGAGGTGGCCGCCGGCGAGATCGTCGGCGTGCTGGGGCCGAGCGGAGCAGGCAAGAGCACGCTATTTCGTGCCTTGGCCGGCGAAGTCCCGTTGCGCGCCGGGCGGGTGCAGCTGGGAGAGCACGACGTCAGCCGCGCGCCGCTGTGGAAGCGAGCTCGGCTCGGGCTCGGCTACGTCCCGCAGACGCCGAGCGTGCTCTTCGACCTGGACGTCGCGGGGAACTTCCGGACCTTCGCCCGCGCCGCCGGGGCGCCGGCCACGGCGCCGGAGCAGCGAGCCGCCGAGGTGGATCTGAGCGCCCGCCTCGGCGTCGCGGCTCGAGACCTGTCGGGGGGGGAGCGCAGGCGGCTGGAGATCGGGCGCGCGCTGACGGCGGAGCCGCGGGTGCTCCTGTGCGACGAGCCGCTCTCGGGGGTCGATCCCAGCGGCGCGCAGCGCATCGGCCGTATCCTCCGCGCACGCGCCCGAGACGGCATGGCGGTGCTGGTGGCAGACCACCGGGTCGGTGAGGCGCTCGAGTTCTGCGAGCGCGTGCTGCTGCTGCTCGACGGGCGCGTCGAGGTGGCGACCACGCCCGCCGAATTCCTGGAACACCCTGCGGTCCGGCGGCGCTATCTGGGCTGAGGTCGGCGTTTTTTTGGTAGGCCCGCTTTTTGCTGCGACCTGCTAGACTCGGCAGCACTGGGCTTCCCGTGCCGGGGCCCCCTTCTCGAAAAGCCATGGAAATCAAGCAGCAGCTCCGCTTGTCCCAGCAGCTCGTCATGACGCCGCAGCTGCAGCAGGCCATCAAGCTCCTGCAGCTCAGCCGGCTCGAGCTCATCGACGAGGTGCGCAAGGAGCTCGACAACAACCCGGTGCTCTCGGACGAGGAGGCCGACGGGCGCGGACCGAGCGAGGCTCGGGCCCGGACCGAGGCGAACGAAGCGCAGTTCGAGCGCGCGGTGAACGAGCGGCCTGACTCCCGCGAGAACGAGAAGGCCGCCCGGGAGGTGGACTGGGAGAAATTCCTGGAGAACCGCACGCTACAGCAGCCCGTACCGGGCAATCGCGGCGGCTTCGACGAGCTCCCTCCCATCGAGCAGAACCTGACCAAGCCCCGCAGCTTGCAGGATCACCTGCTCTGGCAGCTCACCACCAGCGACTTCACCGAAGGGGAGCGCCGCTTCGCCGAGCTCGTGATCGGCAATCTGGACGAGAAAGGCTACCTGGATCTGAAGGGAGTAGAGCGCCCGGACGGCACGCGCACCCCGGATCTGACCATCGAGGACCTGGCCGAAGAGGCCGGCCTCCACCCTGAGGACGCACCGGACGTGCTGGAGCTGATCCAGAACTTCGACCCGATCGGCGTCGCGTCACGCGACCTGCGCGAGTGCCTCCTGGTGCAGGCCAAGGCCATCGGCTTCGACGAGATCGAGACCGAGATCATCAACAGCCACCTGCACCATCTGGAGAAGCACAACTACCAGGCCATCGCCCGGGAGATGAAGATCCCCGTCGAGGAGGTCTACGAGGCGGCCAAGGAGATCCAGAAGCTCGAGAGCCGTCCTGCCCGCAACTTCACCGACACGGACGATCGCGCCATCGGCATCACGCCGGACGTCTACGTGGTAAAGGACGGTGACGAGCTCCGGGTGATGGACAACGACAAGGGCGTCCAGCGCCTGTTCATCAACGAGGCGCTGACCAAGAAGCTGATGCAGGACCCCACCGCCAAGGAGTTCATCGGCGAGAAGCTCCGCAACGCGCAGTGGCTGATCCGCGCCATCGAGCAGCGGCGCAAGACCATCATCAAGGTGGCCGAGTGCATCGTGGACAAGCAGCGGGACTTCTTCGAGCGCGGCGTGGCCCACCTGAAGCCGATGATCCTGCGGGATGTCGCCGAGGCCGTGGGCATGCACGAGTCGACCATCTCGCGGGTGACGACCAACAAGTACATGCACACGCCGCAGGGCTTGTTCGAGCTCAAGTATTTCTTCAATTCCAGCATCCGGCGCGTCGGTGAAGACGACATCGCGAGCGAGAGCGTGAAACAGGCCATCAAGAAGATCATCGACGATGAGGACAAGGAGAACCCGCTCTCCGACCAGGCCATCGTCGAGCTGCTCGAGAAGGCGGAGGGCATCAAGATCGCCCGCCGCACCGTGGCGAAGTACCGCGAGATGCTCGGGATCCTGTCGTCCAGCAAGCGCAAGCGCCTGTTCTGAAAAGCACCATCAGTCTAGATCAGCGATCCAGGAGGTTCCCTTTGAACATCAGCATCACCTTCCGGCACATGGCCACGAGTGAGGCGATCAAGACCTATGCGAACGACAAGGTCGCGAAGCTCCAGAAATTCCTGCGGCAGCCCATGACCGCGAAGGTGACTCTGTCGATCGACCGGCTCAAGCACATCGCGGAGACACGAATCTCGAGCGGCGGCGCGCACCTCGAGGCCAAGGAGGCGAGCGAGGACATGTACGGGTCCATCGACAAGGTCATCGACAAGCTCGAGCGCCAGATCCGCGGCCAGAAAGGCGCCGCCGAGGCCAAGAAGAAGCGCGGCCGGGAATCCATCAAGTCGAGCACCGTAGCCTCGGCCGCGCCGCTGGCGGAGCCCGTCGCCAAGCGCGTCGCCAAGAAGGTGACGCGCACGACCAAGAAGACCGGGGGAACGAAAGCCAAGAAGACTCGCTCGTAACCCACACCGGCGTTCCTTTCGGAAACGCTGGCAGAGCGCGGAGCCCCATGCGCCTAAGCGAAATGCTCGCCGCCCAACGCATCCATGTGGATGCCTCGGGTACGGTATCGGACAAGAAGGAAGCCTTGCGCCTCCTGGCGGAGTTCATCGCGCCAGTGGTGGGCTCGGACCAACAAGTGCTCGAGGAGGCGCTCGCCGAACGCGAGCGGCTGCAGAGCACCGGCATCGGTGACGGGGTGGCCATCCCCCACACAGCGGTCGACAGCGCGCCGGGTCAGGCAGCCGCCCTCATCCTGTGCCCCAAAGGAGTCGCTTTCGACTCCATCGACGGCGAAGACGTCAACATCATCTTCGGTGTGGTCGGGCCCAAGCGCGCCACCGGCGAGCACTTGCGGGCGCTGGCGCGGATCTCCCGGCTGCTCCGCGACTCCGACATGCGCCGCCGCCTGATCGAGTCCGGCGATTCGGCCGCAGCCTTCCAGCTCATCGCGGACCACGACACCGATCCCAGGTAGAGATGACCGTCTACGAGCCTCCGAACAACGCGGCCCGTTCCCTCACGGTGCGGGCGTTGGTCGGGGACGCGGACTTGAGTCTCGATCTGTCGGTGGTGGCCGGAGCGAACGGGCTGGATCGGCTGGTCGATCACCCGCGCATCCAGAAGTCCGGGCTCGCGCTGGTCGGCCACCCGCACGGCATCGTCCCGACCCGCATCCAGATCCTGGGCGAGACCGAGATCTCCTACATCGAGAGCCTGCCTGCCGAGCAGCAACGCGGCGCCGCGCGACACCTGTTCCAGCTCGAGCTGTCGTTGGTCATCGTGACCCGCGGCGTGGTCCCGCCCTTGGTCCTGGTGGAGGAGGCGCACCGCACCGGCACCCCGCTGTGCGTGGTCAAGGAGCGCTCGTCGCGCGCCATCACGGCCATCCACAGCCTCCTGGACGAGCGCCTGGCACCGCGCGCACGCATCCACGGCGTCCTGGTCGACGTCTTCGAGGTCGGCGTCTTGCTCTTGGGCAAGAGCGGCATCGGCAAGAGCGAGTGCGCGCTGGAGCTCGTGATGCACGGCCACCGCCTGGTCGCGGACGACGTCATCGAGTGCGACTACAAACCACCCGGGATGGTGTTTGGCCAGCCGGCGACGTTGCTGCGCCATCACATCGAGGTGCGCGGGCTCGGCATCCTGAACATCAAGGACCTTTACGGCGTGACCGCGGTCCGAGAGCGCAAGCGCATCGACCTGGTCGTGCACCTGGACTCTTCGCACGGTGAGCAGGGGGGCTACGACCGGCTCGGCATCGAAGATCACTTTCGCGAGATCCTGGGGGTGCCGGTCCGGGAGGTGTTGGTGCCCGTGCGCCCGGGCCGCAACATGAGCTCGATCATCGAGATCGCGGCGCGCGACGAGCTGCTCAGGCAGGCCGGACACAACCCGGCGCGCGAGTTCATCGAGCGCGTGGACGCCGAGACCTCGCGCGCCACCGAGAGCTCGCTGCCACCGCTGCCCGGCCGCGCGCCGCGAGCGACCGAGAGCTCCGCGCCGCCGCCGGTGGTGCCGCTGGGAGAGCGGAAGAAATGAGCGGCGCGACGCTGGTCGTCGTGCTGACTGGGCTGTCCGGGGCGGGCAAGTCGACGGCGCTGCGCGCGCTGGAGGATCTCGGCTTCTTCTGCGTGGACAACCTGCCGCCGCCGGTGCTGCCTTCCACCATCGAGGCGCTCGAAGAGGGCCGCCTCCGGCGGCTGGCCTTCGGCGTGGACGTGCGCGTGCGCAGCTTCCTCGACAACATCGGCAGCGTGATCGACGCCATCGTCGAGCCGGGGCGCGAGCTCTCCGTGCTGTTCCTGGACGCCTCCGACTCGGCGCTTTTCCGCCGCTTCTCCAGCACGCGCCGCCCGCACCCGCTGGCCACGCTGCTCGACGCCGACGGCGACAGCACCGCGACCGACGTGCTCGACGGCATCCGCATCGAGCGCGAGCGCCTGGCTCCGCTGCGCTCACGCGCCACGCGCATCCTGGACACGACGACGCTGAGCGTGCACGACCTCCGGCGCTCGGTGTTCGACCTGTTCGGGCCCGGGGCAGGGGGCGTGCCCAGCATGCACACGCGGTTCGTCTCCTTCGGCTTCAAGTACGGGGCACCCGTGGACGCCGATCTCGTGCTCGACGTGCGCTTCCTCGACAATCCCTTCTTCGTGCCCGAGCTCAAGCCGCTGCCGGGAACCGACCCGCGGATACGAGCCTTCGTGCTGGAAAACGCCGAGACCCAGCTGCTCTTGGACAAGGTGGGCGAGCTCTTGGCGTTCGCGATTCCGCGCTTCGAGCGCGAGGGCAAGAGCTACCTGACGGTGGCCTTCGGCTGTACCGGCGGCAGGCACCGCTCCGTAGTGATCGCGGAGCGCCTTGCGGCGACCCTCGCGGCGAGCCTCGGGCGCGAGATCGACGTCGTGCATCGAGACGTCGAAAAGGTTACGCTGGAAGAGCGTCCCGGGGGGGGCGAGGGGGGCTCGGCTTGAAGGAAGCGCGCGGCAGATTCGAGATCAGGAACCGACTGGGGCTGCACGCGCGTGCGGCGACGAAGCTCGTCCAGACTGCCTCGCGCTTCCCGTGCGACGTGAGCGTGTCGCGGGAGGGGCAGATGGCCAACGCCAAGAGCGTGATGGGCGTGCTGCTCCTGTGCGGTTCCCAAGGGTCGGCGCTCGACGTGGAGGCAAAGGGTGATCGCGCTCAGGAGGCGGTCGACGAGATCGGCCGTTTGATCGAGGGACTGTTCGGGGAGGGGGAGTGAACATGAGCGACTCGGGACCAGCTCCGCCAGCGGGCTCGTTGATACTCGAAGGCATCGCCGGCTCGCCCGGCCTGGCCGTGGGCCGCGCGGTCGTCGTGGACACCAAACGCCCCGGAGTGCAACGGGTTCACATCGAGCGCGGGCAGGTCGGCGAGGAGCTCCGGCGCTTCGACGCCGCGGTGGCCAGCGCGGCGCGCGCGCTGCGCGAGGTCGCAGAGCGGGTGCCGCGAGGCCGCGCAGAGTCGTCGATCCTCGAGGCCTACATCCTGATGGTCGAGGACGAGAGCGTGCGCGCCGAGGTGGAGGCGCAGGTGCGGGGGGAGCTCAAATGCTCCGAGTGGGCGCTCGACGGCGCCGTACGCCGCATGGCCGAGCAGCTCCGGCTCGCCGAGGACCCGTACCTCGCCGAGCGCAGCCACGACGTCGAGTTCGTGGGGGATCGCCTCTTGATGGCCCTCGGCGGCCAGCCGCGAACGCCGGCGTTGCCCGACCTGGGAGAGCCGGCGATCGTGATCGGGCGCGACCTGTCTCCGGCGGAGACCGCGAGCTTCTCCAGGGATCGGGTGCGCGCGCTGGTCACGGAGGCGGGAACACGCACGAACCACACCGCCATCCTGGCCCGCGCCCTGGAGATCCCGGCGGTGGTCGGCGTGCGGGGCCTGATGGACCAGGTCGGCACCGGGGATCGGCTGGTCGTGGACGGCAACAAGGGCCGGGTCATCGTCGAGCCGGACGAGGCCACCGTCGCCGAAGCGTTGGCTCGGGTCGAGCGCCAGCGCCTGGCCGCTCGGGCCATGCTGGTGGAGCGCGACCGGCCTGCGGCGACGCGCTGCGGGGTGACCATCGAGCTCCGAGCCAACATCGAGCTTCCAGCCGAGGCCGAGGTTGCGCTGCAGCACGGCGCACAAGGCATCGGCCTCTACCGCACCGAGTTCCTGTTCGTCGATCGCAGCGAGCCGCCGAGCGAGGAGGAGCAATACGCGGTGTACCGGCGCGTGGTCGAGGCCATGCGGTCCCAGCCGGTGACGCTGCGCACCTTCGACATCGGGGGCGACAAGTTCGTCTCGGCCTTCCAGGTTCCTTCCGACATGAACCCAGCGCTCGGGCTGCGTGCGGTCAGGCTCGGGCTGGCGCGCCCGGAGCTCTTCGGAGCGCAGCTGCGCTCCATGGTGCGCGCCTCGGTGCACGGTCCCATCGCCATCCTGGTCCCGATGGTGGCCAGCCTGTCGGAGCTCCGCGCCGTGCGCGCGTTGCTCGAGCGCGCCATCGCGGAAGTCGATCGGGCCGGCCACCCCAGGGCTGCCCGGATCCCGCTCGGCGTGATGGTCGAGGTGCCGAGCGCCGCCATCATGGCGAGCGAGATGGCGCGCGAGGCCGAGTTCCTCAGCATCGGCACCAACGACCTGGTGCAGTACGCGCTGGCGGTCGATCGCGGCAGCCCGGATCTGGCTTACCTGGCGACGCCGTTCGATCCGGCCATCCTGCGCTTGATCCGCGGCGTGGTCGCGGCAGGCGAGGGCGCGACCCGCGAGGTCAGCGTGTGCGGCGCCATGGCGAGCGATCCGATGGCCGCGGTGCTGCTGGTCGGCATGGGGATCCGGGTGCTCTCGCTGGAGGCAGCGGCCATCCCCACGGTGAAGGCCGCCCTCTGCCGCTTCAGTCTGGCCGAGGCCCGCGAGGTCGCCGAGCGCGTGCTCGCCCTCTCCACCGCCGGCGAGATCGACGCTCTGCTCAGGGAGACAGTGGCGAATCGGCTCGCGGATTTGATCGAGCGGGCATGACTCGTCGGCGGGGCGCTCCGGGAGCGTCCGGCGAAGCCTCCCATCTGACAGCGGGTGTGTGAGCCGGCCCCGCCGGTGTCGCGAAGCCGCCCACCGGTATTCTCGTGGGTCCTGGCTTCGAGGGCAGATCGTGATCTGCCCATGCCAAGAGGGCGGAAGTCGAGTCGGGCTTGGCACCACCGCGCCGCCTTGGTAATGGCCGTCGTTCGATGAGCTGGCGAGCGTTCCTGTCCCTCGTGCTCGCCCTCCTGTGCGCAGCCTCCCTCTCCGGCTGTCCGGAGAACCCGCCCACAGTGCGCCTGAACGGACAGGCCAAGCTCACGTTGCTGCACACCGCGGACATCCACTCGCGGCTCTTCCCCTACGCCCTGCAGATCACCCAGAGCGACGCCAGCCTGGGCCTGGGCGCCGCGGACTCCATCGCCACCGTGGGCGGAGTCGCGCGCATGGCATCGGTGGTGGCCCGGGAGCGCGCGAAGAGCGATCGCGTGCTGCACATCGACGGCGGCGACTGCTTCCAGGGCGCGCCGGTCTTCAACTTCTACGACGGCGAGGCGGAGATCCGCGCGCTCAGCACCATGGGCATCGATGCTCAGGTGATCGCCAACCACGAGTTCGACAAGGGCGCGCTCAATGCCCGCACGCAGCTCTACAAGTGGGCGAACTACCCGGTACTGGCGGCGAACTACCTGCTCGACGATCCGGACAACCCCGTGAGCCCCGGGCTCGAGAACGTGCTCCAGCCGTTCACGACCTTCAACGTGCGCGGGCTCAGGGTCGGGGTCATCGGCATGGGCAACCTGTCGAGCATGTCGTCGCTCTACGAGCGCCCCAGCCGCCTGGGCATCACCCCGCTCGAGACCATCGACGTCGCGCAGGCCTACATCGACCTGTTGCGGCCGCTGGTCGACGTGATCGTGTTCGTCACCCACCTGGGCCTGACCTCGGACCAAGAGATGATCCGCGGTACGACCGGCATCGACGTCGTGCTGGGCGGCCACAACCACATCGTGCTCCAGCCCCCGCAGACGGTGGAGGACTGTGGCCGAGCCGACGAGACCGGCCAGCATTTCATCTACCTGAAAGACGCGGACGGGCACCCGGTGCGGCGCTACTGCAACCCGCGGCGGGTGCTGCTCAACCACTCGGGCGCGTTCAGCAAGTATGTCGGGCGCCTGGACGTGATCTTCAGCAATCAGCCGGACGACCTCGAGTTCGCCTACGATCCCATCAACGGCTTCGAGGTGGCGAGCCACCAGTTCACCATCACCCCCATCACCAACGACCTGCCGATGGATCGGGCCGTGGCGGAGGTGCTCGAGCCGTACCGAGAGGGGCTGGACGCGCTGGTCGACCTGGACCTGCTGGTCGGCTACGCGCCGGACGGCGCGCGCCGTTTCGGTACCGGCGGCGGCGACTCGGCGCTGGGCAACCTGATCTCGAGCGCCATGTGGCGGCGCCTCGGCATCGAGACCGACTTCTCGCTGACCAACACCACCGGCATCCGCGCGGATCTGGTCCCGGGTCCCGTCACCGTCGAGCAGATGTTCAACATCTTCCCGTTCGACAACAGCATCACCAAGATGCAGCTCTCCGGCTCCGAGGTGCAGGAGCTCTTCGACTTCGTGGCGCGGCGCTCGGCTAGCCGTGGCTGCTCGACGCAGGTGCAGATCGCCGGCGCCCGGATCGTCATCAACTGCAAGGGCTGCACGACCCAGAAGCCGCAGCCTTGCCAGGCGAACGAGCAGTGCGCCTCGAACGAGTGTCTGGCCGGGGCGTGCGTGATCAAGGCCTGCGCGGACCGCATCTACATCGGTTCGACCGACACCCCGTGCGCCAGCGACGCGGACTGCGGAAACCAGCCCAACGCCTGCGATCTCGGGCGTCTGGACAAGAGCGGCAAGGGCCGCTGCCTCACGCCCATCGACTCCGCGGGCTCCTACGAGCTGGCGACGAGCACCTACCTGGCCCAGGGTGGCAGCGGCTTCGTGGTGCTCAAGCGCAACACCACCCAGCTCGACACCAAGATCCAGCAGCGCGACGCGCTCATCGATTGGGTACGCGGCGGCACGCCCTGCGGCTGGAAGCCCGAGCACTCCAGCGACGACGGCCTCAAGGCCTGCGACGTGGACTCGGACTGCAGCAGCGTGGGCGCGGGCTACGTGTGCGCGTGCGCCGCGAACGCGGGGCAGCTGCCGGACGGCACCTGCGTCTCGAACGGGGGCTGCGGCGGCCAGGGGCGCTGCGTGGTGGGCGGCTGCCGCCAGAGCGTGGCCGATTTCTACGCGGCCGCCTGCAAGAACCCGGAGAGCGCGGTGCAGGTCGCCACCTGCTCGGCCAAGCTCGACGCCTGCCAGGTCGGCGGCGAACAGTGCAAGTACCTCGGCTGCGTGGACCGCAACCTCGGCAATTTCGCGGACGGCCGCGTGCAGATGGTGGGCAAATGAAGGGGCTCGCCACGACGCTGCTCTTGGGCATCGCATGCGCCGGATGTACCGAAAAGCTCGACCAACCGGAGCGCACGCAGAGCCTGCACGTGGTGGTGACGGACGTGAACGGCGCGCCGATCGACCCGTCCGCGCCGCCGCTGCCGCTGCCTGCCGGTGAGGTCGATCTCGGCTTCATCGTCGAGGCGCTGCGCCCGGACGGCACCCGTGACACGGGCTTCAACGGCTTCGCGCGCGTCTCGGCGGTGCCGGGCACCGTGGTGCAGATCGCCGGTCCGTGTGCTTCGGGGCGCAACGTCTTGCTCCTGAACGGCGTTGCGGAGTGCCCGCCAGCGCCGCCCGATGCACACCGGGCAATCGTGAGGAACGCCCGCGGGGCCACGCGGATCTGGGCCGAGGACATCGGCTACGTCCCGGAGGATCCGGGCAAGCCTCCGGCCTGCGCCAACGGCAGCGACGACGACGGCGACGGCAACGTCGATTTCCCGGAGGACCCCGGCTGCGCCTTCGCCAACGACGACTCCGAGGGTCCCGGCACCTTCGCAGCGGGCGTCTCGCAGCCGGTGCGCTTCGAGCTGCCCCGGCTCGGGGACGTGCAGGGTCGCGGCGCGACCAGCCCGTACGAGCTCGAGTCGGTGGAGGTCAAGACCGACCTCCCCGCCGAGCTGATCGTGACGCGCATCGCCGCGGACGGTTTCTACGCGACGGATCTGAGCGACACGCTCGGCTACAACCACATCTTCGCCTTCACCTTCAACACGCCGCCCTTCCTACGGGTGTGCGATCGCATCACCAAGCTCACCGGCACCGCCGTCGAGTTCTTCGGCTTCACGGAGCTGTCGTTCCCCTCGTTCGAGCGCCACGCCTGGCGCTTCCCGACGCCGACCGACCCCGGCGACGGACCCTGTCGCGTGCCCGAGCCCACCGTGATCGCGCCGGACGCCACGGAAGACGCCGGGCTGATGGAGAAGATCGAGAGCGCGCTGGTGCGGGTCGAGAACGTGACCGTCGGCGCCTTCTTCGGGCCCAACCCTCCCGAGGTCGCCCTCGCTCCCGGGCAGAACGACTGCGCGACCCCGCCCCCCGTCATCTTCAGCGACGCGGCTTCGAGCTGCGATCTGGACGGCTCCGGCTTCATCGACTTCGACACCAAGGGCTCCTGCGAGGCTGCTTGCGCCAACGCGTGCGGTGCCGAGCCGAACTGCGTGGAGTGGACGGGCTTCGTCTCGCGCGGCAATTACCGCGTGGTGCTGCCGGGCCCGAAGAGCATCCAGATCAACACGCGCAGCATCCCGGGCTTCGACCCGGTGAGCATGCGCGGCAAGCCCATCACCTCGCTCAGCGGGACGCTCCGCAACTTCAGCGGTGGCGATCTCAACTGGACCATCGAAGCCCGCTGCGGCGACGACCTGGTGTGCAGCGAGATGTCGCAGAAGGCCTGCGCAGACGGCCCCAAGGCTCCCGTGAGCTCGCAGATCGCGTGTGTTTCCCCAAGGACGACGGATGACCCGAATGAAGCATCGAACTGAGCTCCGGACGACGCTCTGGCTCGCGGCAGCGCTTTCGCTGACCGGGACCCTGCGCGCCCAGCCGGCTCCCGAGCCCAAGCCCGAAGGCGATCCGCCGGTGAAGCCGGAGGACGTGAAACTCGAGGAAGCGCCGGAGGCGGAGAAGAAGCCGGAGCAACCGGCCCGGCAGGCGACGGCGCCGGCGGCGCCCGAGGTCAAGCCCGAGCCGGCGGCGGCCAAGGCGGAGCCGGACAAGCCCAAGCCCGGCGCTGGGCCGCGCGCGCAGGCCTACTCGCCCTTCGTGGACACGCGTCTGACCTGGACCTTCGGCGACGACGACTTCCTGCACAAGACCGGCGAGGCCTTCCCGCTCTCGCCCAACGCCAGCGTCGGCGATCGGCCGCAGTACCGCCTGTTCTTCGACAACTTGAACTCGCGCTTCTCCGGTCGCGAGAACGTCTCGCACCTGGTGCTCTACAGCCGACTGCCTGGCTTCGCCGAGAACGTGGACACCGAGGCCGCGCTGGTGATGCGTGTCAACATGACCGAGCTGGCATCGCAGTCGAACAACGTGAACCGCGTGCTCGAGGACGCCGGCACCTACCTGCGCGTCTTCTACGGCACCGGCGGAGACGCGAAGAACCCGCAGGGCCTCGGCCTCACGCTGTATCCCATCGACACGGATCGTTTCCGGCTCGGCTACCTGTACGACATCACCTGGGGCGGCACGAACGGCCGCCTCAACCAGTCGATCTTCCCGCGCCTGCAGGCCAGCGCGCCGGGCGCCAAGCTGCAGTACGACGGCAAGGGCTGGTACGCCTTCGGCGGCTTCAAGACCGCCAGCATCATCGAGGTGCAGCAGCGGATCGTGGAGGGCGGGTCCGGCGAAGGCTCGACCACGGACACGGTGCGCGTCGCCGAGACGAACTACGGCTTCCTGGGTGGCGCGGGCGCTGACGTGGCTGAGATGCTCCACGTGGACGTGGGCGCCGGCTACTTCCAGCAGGGGCGCTTCGAAGATCCGGACGTGCTCGGAAAGCGCGTCTTCACCTACGGCTTCTCCGGCCGCGCGGTGCTGCACCAGGACATGGCCGTGCCGCGTTCGGCGGACTTCCTGCTCTACCGCAACGATCCGAACGCGCCGCTCGAGCAGTTCAAGCAGGAGAAGTACGAGCCGGGCAAGCTCTCGTGGGCGCTCTCCGCGGAGGCCACGCAGCTGCACCAGAACCTGAAGGACTTCGACGTGCCCGGCGCGACCGACATCCAGCTGGCGCGGGCCGCGGCGGTGCAGGCCAACATCAAGTTCGGCTACCTGCGCACCAGCCTCTCGGCCATCTACCGCGATCTGCCCTTCGTGCTGCGCAACCAACCGAGCTTCATCCCGTTCCAGACCTTGCCGAACGCGGCCAAGACCGAGAACGAGACCTTCTTCGCCGCCTCGGTGGACTACTTCATCGAGAGCCTGCACCTGACCCCGGGCTTCGGCGCTGGGCTGCAGAATCCTGCCACCTTCCGCAGCGAGAGCGTGGACCTGTTCGGTCAGGACACCTCGCGCACCATCGTGGTCCGCGAGCAGGGCAACCTGGCCTTCCTGCCCGCGGGCGAGAAGCGCGTGCCCATCTTGCAGGCACGCGGCAGCCTCAAGTGGGACATCTCCCCGATGATGAGCGCCATCGGCTGGATGCAGTTCCGCCGCGACAACAACATGACCCGGCTCGAGCTCGATCCGAGCGGCACGGTGCTCCTGCGCAGCTTCATCAGCCCGAACTTCGTGGGCTACGGGCTGGCGATGCAGGCCAGGTTCTAGGCGGCAGGCGGGCAGGGCTCGGGCTTCAGAGCCAGGCGCGGAAGGGGGAAGGCCGTGAGGGGCTCAGGCGCGAAGCGCGAGGCTTCCGGGGGAAGACGCGACGCTTCCGGGGGAAGACGCGAGGCCTCCGGGGGAAGACGCCAGGCCTCCGGGGGAAGACGCCAGGCCTCCGGGGGAAGACGCCAGGCCTCCGGGGGAAGACGCGAGGCCTCCGGGGGAAGACGCGAGGCCTCCGGGGGAAGACGCGAGGCCTCCGGGGGAAGACGCGAGGCCTCCGGGGGAAGACGCGAGGCCCCCGGGGGAAGACGCGAGGCCTCCGGGGGAAGACGCGAGGCCTCCGGGGGAAGACGCGTGGCCTCCGGGGGAAGACGCGGGGAAGACGCGAGGCCTCCGGGGGAAGACGCGAGGCCTCCGGGGGAAGACGCGGGGAAGACGCGAGGCCTCCGGGGGAAGACGCGAGGCCAGAGGCCGAGCCCGCCACCACGTCCTGGGTCTTGGCAAGATCAGATCACGATCTGCCAAGGAGAGGAGAGTGAGAAAACCCGGCGAATCCGGGCGCCGGCTGTTTCGACCGTGCGGAAGTGACGCCAGACGTCGCGGGGGTGAGCGGACGCGAGAAGAGTCCCCGCGTGAGAAAACCCGGCGAATCCGGGCGCCGGCTGTTTCGACCGTGCGGAAGTGACGCCAGACGTCGCGGGGGTGAGCGGACGCGAGAAGAGTCCCCGCGTGAGAAACCCGGCGAATCCGGGCGCCGGCTATTCGTCCGGTGGGAAAAGTCGCGAGGCGGTTGGGGTACCCCGCGGAGCGAACGCGAGGCCAGAGGCCGAGCCCGCCACCACGTCCTGGGTCTTGGCAAGATCAGATCACGATCCGCCAGAGTGAGCGGAGGGAGAAAACCCGGCGAATCCGGGCGCCGGCTATTCGTCCGGTGGGAAGGGTCGCGAGGCGGTTGGGGTACCCCGCGGAGCGAACGGAGGCCAGAGGCCGAGCCCGCCACCACGTCCTGGGTCTTGGCAAGATCAGATCACGATCCGCCAGAGTGAGCGGAGGGAGAAAACCCGGCGAATCCGGGCGCCGGCTATTCGTCCGGTGGGAAAAGTCGCGAGGCGGTTGGGGTACCCCGCGGAGCGAACACGAGGCCAGAGGCCGAGCCCGCCACCACGTCCTGGGTCTTGGCAAGATCAGATCACGATCCGCCAGAGTGAGCGGAGGGAGAAAACCCGGCGAATCCGGGCGCCGGCTGTTCGTCCGGTGGGAAGGGTCGCGAGGCGCCCGGGTCTTCAGCGGAGCGCAAACAAAAGAAATGCTAAGTCCCGCCCCCATGAAGCCGATGGACTTTCGGGGTCGCTGGGTGCTGGTGACGGGCGCCTCTTCCGGGCTGGGGCAGGAGATGGCTCGGCAGCTCGCGCGGGACCACGGCGCGAACATCCTCGCCGTGGCGCGGCGCGGGGACCGCCTCCAGGCGCTCAAGCAGGAGCTCGAGCCCACCGGCGTGAAGGTGCTGACGTTGACGGCGGACCTGCAGAAGACCGACGACGTCGATCGCGTGTGCGAGGCTGCGACCCAGGGCGAGCCGCTCTACGGCGCCGTCTTGAACGCCGGCATCACCCACTTCGGGGACTGGCACGAGCTCGGCTGGGATGGCTTCTCGCGCATGCTCTCGACCAATGTGACTAGCGTGGTGCGCTTCACCACCCACCTCTTGCCCTATCTGGAGAAGCAGAACGAGGGCGGGGGGGTGATGCTGGTGTCGAGCATGGCCGGGCTCTCACCGGTGCCCTACCAGGCCGCGTATTCGGGCACGAAGGCGTTCCTGGTGCACTACGGCTGCAGCCTGTACCACGAGCTCCAGGGTAAGAACGTCTCCATCACCACCTTCGCGCCGGGCGGGATCGCCACGGAGATGACCGAAGGCGAGCGCTTCAACTCGCTCAGGAGCTGGCTCATGCCGGTGGACCGCTGTGCTCGCTCTGGGCTCGAGGGTTTCCGCCAGCGCAAGTACCTGCACGTGCCCGGCGTGGTCTGGAAGGTGCTCGCGGCGCTGTCCAACGTCGCACCCGAGCCCTTCGCGTCGTCGCGGGTGGCGGCGGAGTACCGCGCCTCGCTCGAGTCGCTGCGCCGCGACAACGGCGCGAGCTGAGCTCCGACGCGCCCGGCGTCCCGAGAGCCTGCTCGCGCGTCCTTGGGCCGGTCCGGACCGGCAGGTTTGTCTTGCCAACGTTGCGGGGCCTTGGGAAAAGCCCGCTCGGAGGTCAGAGAGCATGCGTTTCGTTCACGGAAGCTTCGTGGTGGCCGCGATGGCCGGAGCAGTGGGTTTGGCAGTGGCTTGTGGCGGAGCGACCCCGCCGCCCGAGGCCGGCGGCACGGAGCCCGCGCCGGCGGAGACGGCTGCGCCCGAGGAGCCCAAGCCGGAGGAGGCGAAGCCCGAGGAGGCAAAGCCCGAGGAGAAGAAGCCGGAAGAGCCCGCCAAGGCCGCCTGGAAGGACATGAACGACGAGCAGAAGAAGGAGCACATGAAGAGCGTCGTCGTGCCGAAGCTGGGCGCGCTGCTCAAGGAGTTCGACGGCAAGAAGTTCGCCGACGTGAACTGCGGAACCTGCCACGGGCCTGGCGCCAAGGAGGGCAAGTTCAAGATGCCGAACGCCAAGCTCCCGAAGCTCGACCGCACCAACGGCTTCGCCAAGCACCTGAAGAAGCACGAGAAGATCACCAAGTTCATGATGGAGAAGGTGACCGGCGAGATGGCCGCGGCGCTCGGAGTCCCCGCCTTCAACCCGGAGACCAAGGAAGGCTTCGGCTGCGGCGGCTGCCACGTGGTCGAAGGCAAGTGACGTCCCCGGGCCCGTTGGGCCCCCGCGGAGCCCGGGCGGCCTCGGCCGAGCCGGGCTCCGGCCATTTTGGCGTTTTTCCCGCGCTTTTGCCCTGGCCCGCGATCCCGTTGACCGGCCGATCTTCGCGCGTATACTCCGCGGACTTTAATCCAGAGGAAAGGTCGTCATGCCGCTAGAGCCCGGCGCGAAAACGCGCGTCATCACCAACTTCCGGCTCCACGATTCGGACACCGGCTCCCCCGAGGTGCAGATCGCCCTCTTGAGCCAGCGCATCGAGCAGCTCACGGAGCACTTCAAGACCCACAAGAAGGACCACCACAGCCGTCGTGGTCTGCTCATGCTCGTCGGCCAGCGTCGTCGCCTGCTCGACTACCTCAAGCAGTCGAACGTCGATCGCTATCGCAAGGTCGTGTCCTCGCTGAACCTGCGCAAGTGAGCGCGGGTCAGTCCAAGAGCCGCAAATTTTCTCCGGCTGCAGCGCCTGACTTCATCTTCGACTCGTGCGCGCGACCCAAGAGCGTGTCGCGATCAGGAACCGAGGCTGAAGGGGTAATGGCGCTCGCAATCGGCGTTGACCCGCACGCAGCGGGCGTTCGCCCAAGAAAGGGGCGCTTTGAAAATGTACGTACGTGAATCCGTCACCGTTGGTGGCCGTCAGCTCACACTCGAAACGGGCCGCTTGGCCAAGCTCGCCCACGGATCGATCCTCGTCACCTACGGCGAGAGCATGGTGCTGGTGACCGCCACCTCCACCGAGGAGCGCCCGGGCCTCGATTTCTTCCCGCTCACCTGCGAGTACGTCGAGAAGACCTACGCCGCAGGCAAGATCCCCGGAGGCTTCTTCAAGCGCGAGGCGCGCCAGCGTGACTACGAGATCCTGGCCTGCCGCCTGATGGACCGGCCCCTGCGGCCGCTCTTCCCCGAGGGCTACAAGAAGGACACGCAGGTCATCGCGACCGTGCTCTCCGCCGACAAGGCGAACCCCACCGACGTCCTGGCGCTGACCGGGGCCAGCGCGGCCCTGGCCATCTCGGACATCCCCTGGGACGGCCCGCTGTGCGGCATTCGCGTGGCCCGGGTCGAGGGAGAGCTCGTCACCTATCCGACCTTCGAGCAGAGCGCGAAGGCCGACATCGACGTGGTCGTCGCGGTCACCAAGGACGCCATCTGCATGGTCGAGGGTGGTGCGGACGAGTGCAGCGAGGCCGATCTGATCGACGCGCTGATGTTCGCGCACCGCGAGGGCCAGAAGGTGATCGAGCTGATCGAGAAGCTCCGGGCCGCGGTGGGCAAGCCGAAGCGCGAGTTCTCGGTCGTGAAGCTCGACGAGGCGATCAAGGCGCGCGTCGCGGTCTTGGTCGACGCCGACCTGGCCCAGGCCTGCGTGATCAAGGAGAAGAAGAAGCGCTACGACCGCTACGGCGAGCTCAAGAAGGCGCTGGCGGAGAAGCTCAAGGCGGAGCTCGGCGAGGAGAAGTGGCCGAGCGTCGAGAAGCTGGTCAAGGAGGAGTTCGAGGAGCGGAAGTACGTCGTCGTCCGCAAGATGGTGGTCGAGCAGCGCGTGCGCATCGACGGCCGCGACGAGCGGACCATCCGCCCCATCACCTGCGACGTGGCGCTCTTGCCGCGCGTGCACGGCTCGGCGCTGTTCCAGCGCGGGGAGACTCAGGCCATCGTCACCACGACGCTCGGCACCTCGACCGACGAGCAGAAGATCGACGCGCTCACCGGCGAGTCGTGGAAGCCGTTCATGCTCCACTACAACTTCCCGCCCTTCAGCACCGGCGAGACCAAGCCCATGCGCGGTCCCGGTCGCCGCGAGATCGGCCACGGCGCGCTGGCGGAGCGCGCGGTCGTCCGCATGATCCCCAGCCACGAGAAGTTCCCGTACACCATCCGCATCGTCAGCGAGACGCTGGAGTCGAACGGCTCGAGCTCGATGGCCGCGGTGTGCGGCGCGACGATGTCGATGATGGACTGCGGCGTGCCGATCCGAAAGCCCGTCGCCGGCATCGCCATGGGTCTGATCAAGGAGGGCGACAAGGTCGCCATCCTGAGCGACATCCTCGGCGACGAGGATCACCTCGGCGACATGGACTTCAAGGTCTGCGGCACCGATCGCGGCGTGACGGCCATCCAGATGGACATCAAGATCGCCGGGCTCGAGCGCTCGATCCTCGAGCGCGCCCTGGAGCAGGCCCGCGAAGGCCGCCTGCACATCCTGGGCAAGATGCTGGCGACCCTGGCCGAGCCCCGCCCCGAGATCAACAAGTGGGCGCCGCGCATCACGACCATCAAGGTCAAGCCGGACCAGATCCGCATCATCATCGGACCCGGCGGCAAGACCATCAAGGGCATCGTCGACCAGACCGGCGTGGCGATCGACGTGGAGGACGACGGCACGGTGAACGTGGCGAGCTCCGACTCCGAGGCGGTGCTGAAGGCCCTGGAGATCATCAAGGGGCTGACCGCGGAGGCCGAGGTCGGCCAGGTCTACAAGGGCACGGTCACCCGCATCGTGGACTTCGGCGCCTTCGTCGAGATCCTTCCGAACAAAGAGGCGCTGCTCCACGTCTCGGAGATCGCGCACGAGCGAGTCGAGTTCCCCGGCGACGTGCTCAAGGAAGGCGACACCGTCGAGGTCAAGGTCATCAGCATCGACCGCGAAGGCAAGACGCGCCTCACCCGTCGCGAGCTCTTGCCGTTCCCGGAGGGCGAGGAGGGCGAGGCCGCCCGCGAGCGCATCCAGCGCGCGCGCGAGGCGGGTCCGCCGTCCCGCGATCGTGGCGGCCGGCCGCCCCGCGGGGGCGATCGCGGTGACCGCGGGGGCGACCGCCGCCGCGGCGGCGACCGTCCGCGCCCGCGCTGAGCGGGATTCTCGTCTCGCTCAGCGGACGACTGAAGCGTCAAGCGTCAATCCGGCGCCCGCATCAGCGGCTCGCCGGTGCGCTCGTGAGGCTCTCGCGCGGCGCGCCGGCGACGGTGCTGGCGATCAGCACGCCTCCGGCCCAATAGGTGCCGGTGTCCGAGTCCGGCAGGATGTCGTAGGTGTGCGAGTGCGTGAACGGGACGAGCTCGGCGGCGACGACGAACACGCCGTCCAGGCGGTCCCCCCCGCGCAGATCCCCGAAGGAGCGCCCGTCCGCCGTGGGGTGCTTGGGGCTGACCTCGAGCACCGCCCCGCTCGCCAGGGTCACGCGCACGACAGCGTGGTTCGGCGCCTCGACGCGGTGGGTTTGCCTGACCTTCACCGCGCGCATCCTGCCGCCGTCCATGCTGTAGACCAGATCCCCGTCGCGGAGATCGGCGATGCGCCGCTCGCCGCTGGGCGTGGCGATGGGCGTGTCGGGGGAGTTGCAGACGCAGCTCGTGCAGCCCTTGGGGCAGGTTCCGTCCACAGGCGTGTGACAGGTGGGGTAGGGCGTGCCGAGGGGTCCGGGGACGTCGCAGCAGATCTCGCCGAGCGCGCAGCAGCTCTTGCCGCAGCAGGTGGTCGTGCCGATGCAGGCGGTGCCGGACTCGCAGGGCGCCTGGGTCTTGCACACGCCGTTGTCACAGTAGGGGTTCGTGCCCGGACAAACCGTGCCGCACTTGCCACAGTTCTTGATGTCGTTGCCGGTGTTGGTGCAGGCGCTGCCGCAGCACACGAAATCGCAGAAGCCGCAGCTGCCACCACCCGTTCCGCCGCCTCCGCTGGCGCCGCCGCTGCCGCCGGCCCCGCTCGCGCCGCCCGTCGCGCCGCTCCCCGCGGTGCCGCCGCTGCCCGCCGAACCGCCGCTCGCGCCGCCCGAGCCGGAGGAGCCCCCGGTGGCGCCCGTGCCGCCGCCGGACCCGCCGCTCTGCCCCCCGGAGCCTCCGCTCCCATCGCTGTCCGACTCGCCACCGCATCCCAGGGCCAAGAGCGTCATCAACAGGGCAGCCTTGCGCATCGCGTCCTCCAGGCTCCGATCTTCCCCGGTCGCAGCGGGCACGCAAGGAAGAAGGCAAGCCTAGTCGGCTGGACCGGCTCCTCGGGCAGCTGGTCAAGATCGCCAGGGCTGCCAAGAAATAGAGGTCAGAACGTGTAGGAGGCGCTCGCGCCGAGCGGGTGCAGGCGCAGCCGGAGCGCGCCAGCCGGCTCTGGCGAGGGCTTCTTCTTGGGTGCGATCATCACCAGGGTGACGCCGGCGGCGCCGCCGACCGCGGCGCCGATCCACAGCGCCCGCGCGATGGCGTAGCGGTCGATGGCGTCCTCGCGATCGCCGACGTCGGTGTGGTCCGAGTCGTCGAACTTCTGCTTCGCGCCTAGGGCGCTCACGTAGTAGCCGACGCCGATGCCGGCAGCAGCCGCCGAGGCGCCGATCAGCACCCAGCCGAAGGTGCGCTGGATGTCGCCGCTCGAGTCGCTCGTCGTCGGCTCGGACGGGGTGGGCTTCGCGGGCGCGTCGTCGGGCTCGTCCTCGCCGAGCTCGAGCAACACCCGCTTTTGCTGTCCCGCCTCGACGCTGACCGTGCGGGTGACCAGCTCGCCATCCGGTCCCTCGAGCCGCACCTCGTGCTCGCCGGGCTCGACGAAGGTCTCGAAGGGGATGGGAGTCTGCTGGATGGGACCGACGCTGGCTCGGGTGCCCTTCGGCTCGCGGACCTCGAGCTTGCCCAGCGCTGCTCGAAGCTCCGCGAGCTTCTGCTTGGCCTGCTTGGCCTGCGCGTCGGACAGGCTGCCGAGCTTCAGCGCCTGGGCGAAGTCGTTGGCGGCGCGGGCGCGGTCCTTGGCGCCCTCCCAGCACAACGCGGCGTTGTAGAGCGTGGCCCCGTGGGGCGCGCGCTTGTGGGCTTCCGTGAAGGCCTCCGCGCACACCCGGAACTCGCCCTTCTTGGCCGCCGCGGCCCCGGCTTCGAAGAACTGCGCCGCGACCTCGGTCTCGCCGCCGCCTTGGGCCCGCGCGCCGCTCGACACGGCCACCGCCGCGAAGCACGCGCTCATCGCCAAGCGACCGAACCGGGCCGACACGCTCGGGACGATACCACGGGGGCGCTCTGGGCGAGCCTCCTCGCTCACACCAGGCGGAGTGAGCGGCCGACCAGGACCTCGTTGTGCGAGCCTTGACGGTAGCCCGCGAGGTCGATGGTCACGTAGCTGAAGCCGTGGGCCTTGCCGAGGCGGACGACCTCCTCGCGAACACCGGGGCGGAACAAGCCCTCGAGCTCCGAGAGCTCGATCTCGATGCGGGCGATCTTGTCGTGCCAGCGCACGCGCAGCTGGCGGAACCCCAGCGCCTTGAGCGCGGCCTCGAGCCCGCCGATCTGCTGCAGGCGCTCGGCCGTGACGCTGGTGCCGTAGGGGATGCGGCTCGACAAGCAGGCCGACGCGGGCTTGTCCCACACGTCCATGCCGATGAGCTGCGCGGCCTGTCGCACCTCGCTCTTGGTCAATCCGGCGTCCACCAGCGGGCTCTTCACTGCGGCGTTCTTCGCGGCCTCGAGCCCGGGCCTATAGTCGCCGAGGTCGTCGAGATTGGTGCCGTTGACGACGTGAGCGAGGCCCCACTCAGCGCGCTTCTGCTCCGCGATCTCGTACAGCTCGCTCTTGCAGTGGAAGCAGCGGTCGGGCTCGTTGGCGACGTAGCCGGGGCGCGCGATCTCGTTCGAGTCCACGAAGCGATGCGCGGCGCCGATCTGCCTGGCGATGCGCTCGGCGTCGAGCTTCTCGCTCGCGGGCAGGCTGGGGCTCACGGCCGTCATGCCGACGGCGCGCTCGCCGAGCTCGGAGTGGGCGACGGCCAGCACGAACGCGCTGTCGAGACCGCCGGAGTAGCAGACCAGCACCGAGCCGAGCTCGCGCAGGCCGGCTCGCAGCTGCTCGAGCTTCTGGGCAGCGGTTTCGACGCTCATTTCCGCTGGTACATAACACCCGGACCGGGATCTGCCAGCTCAGGGCTTGGCGCCGCCCTTGCCCAGGCCCGCGGCGTTTCCCCAGACCTGGAGCGCGTAGCGTCCGGAGCCGCGGAACACGCTGACCTCCAGCATGTAGAGGCCGGGCACGTCGAAGCAGATCGGGCCAGCCGGCGGTGTGACCGGGAAAGCGTCGTGGCTCATGTCGCCGGTCACGTCCTCGCCATCGGGACCGCGCAGGAGTACGTCCAGATCGAGCACGTTGCGATCGCCGACGGCATACACGCGGTAGCAGGCGCCGGAGGCCGGCACGTAGAACGTGTAGCGGTCCGCGGGATCCTTCTCGCTCTGCTCCGCGGTCTGCACGCGGGTGACGGCCTGCATGCCGCCGGTAGGGCCGCAGCTGCGGGTCAGCCGCGCGAGGTCTTCCTTTGGCGAGCCCGTGGGCGAAAAAGCCGAGTAACACTCGGACCACACGCCGCCCTTCGGGCCGTCGCCCTCCTCAGCCTCTGCCACCGGGCCACCCGTGGGCGGCGGCGACGCGGTCGGCTCGAGGGTCCGTGCGCCGCAGCCGAAGCAGCCGAGCGCGGCGAGGGCGAGGAGCGGTGCCGTCCGGGTCATCGGGGCGCGAGGATAGTCCCCCGCCGCGCCAGGTGAAGCACGGACATTTCTTGACCGGGCTGGGTTGCACTTCCGAGTGCTGAGTGTATGTTCAGTACACCTGCCATGGCCTTGCCGCAACACGTCCTCGACCGGCTGCCTGCGGCGCTCCTGCGCGGGGGTGCGCTGGCACCTCGCGAGCTGCCGCAGAGCGGGCTTTCGCTAGGGCTGTTGGGGCTCGACGAGCTCCTGCCGGATGGGGGGCTCGGTCGGGGCTCGGTGGTGGAGCTGTGCGTGAAGGGAGCGGCCGCCGGCGCCACCCGCATCGCGCTCGCGGCCTGCCGCGCCGCCCAGGCGGAGGGGCGCGAGCGCGGGGGGGACACCCCCTGGTGTGCCTTCGTCGATGCGTCGAGCTCGCTCCACGGGCCCGGGGTCGCCGAAGCAGGGGTCGAGCTCGGGCGCTTGCTCGTGGTGCGCCCGCCGCTCGAGGCGCTCAGCCGCGTGAGCCTGCGCCTGGTGGAGTCGCGAGCGTTCGCGCTCGTGGTCATCGACACCATGGGAGCTCCTGGCCACCCCGTGGATGTCTCTCTCGGCACCTGGCCGCGCGTCGTGCGGCGCTTGGCCATGGCCGTCGAAGGGACGTCGGCCTGCGTGCTGCTCGTCACGGACAGCAGGGCTTCGCGACCGCTACCGCTGCCGGTCGCGCAGCGCATCGAGCTGTCGCGTCCGAGCGAGCACGAGCTCGGGGTGCGCGTGGCCAAGGACAAGCACGGCAGAGTCTCTTCTCCGCGCAAGATCGCCTGGGGCCTCAGGAAGTGCTCATGAGCGAAGCGCGCGAAAGCAGAATTGCCGCGGTGGTGCTGCCCGATCTGGTGACCGAGCTGGCTGCCGAGTCGCTGGTGGTTGCGCGGGCCGTGCACGCGCCGGCATCGCGCCAGGAGCTGTCACCGTTCGCCGTGGTGCTGGTGGACCAAGCGAGGGGAGGAGGTGACGCGGAGCCGGTTCCGGCTACCGCGCTGCTCGATGCGGTCAGCGGGTCAGCGCGGCGTTTCGGCGTGCGCCCAGGTCAGAGCATCGCCGAGGCCTGCGTGCTCTTGTCGCAGCTCCGGATCGTGGAGCTCCCCCGGGCAGAGCTGGATGCGGCCCTCGGTCGCGTGGCGGAGGCCGCCCTCGCGTTCGGAGCCACGGTGTCCCTGGAAGCGCCGGACACGGTGTGGGTCGACGTGACGGGAGCAGCGCATCTCTTCGGTGACGAGCAAGCGCTGGCCACGGAGCTCCTGAGCCGGGTGCGGGCACTGGGTCACGTGGCGCGGGTGGCCGTCGCGGGCGGACCGCGGCTCAGCCAGGCGCTGGCGCGCTGGGGGAACCCGTCGGCGCACAGCGAGCGAGGCGTGAGCGTGGTGCCTGCCGAGCGCACGCGTCACACCATGGCCGCGCTGCCCGTCACCGCGCTGCCGATCGCTGGGGAGCACGCGGCCTGGCTCGCCCGTCTCGGCGTGCTCACGCTGGGGGAGCTGGCGAAGCTCCCGCGCGCGGCTTCCGCGACGCGCCTGGGAGAGCACGCGGATCGCGCGCTGGATCTGGCGGACGGCAGAGATGCCACGCCGCTCGTCGCCTGGAAACCGCCGAGCTTGCTCGTGGAGCAGAGCGAGTGGGACGAGCCGGCCTCGGGCATCCAGCCGCTTTTGTTCGTGCTGCGCGGGCTCGTCGCGCGCGTCTCGGCGCGTCTCGCCGGGCGCGGCGAGGCCGCGCAGAAGCTGGTCCTCGTCGTGTCCCACGATCGAGCCATCGCGCGCCACCAAGGGGTCCCCGAAGAGAAGGCGCTGGTGTTCGATCTCGCCTCGCCGCTCTGGCGAGCCGAAGAGATGAGCCGGGTGATCGTCTCGCGGCTCGAGCGCACCCGGCTCGAGGCGCCCAGCGTGGGGCTCCGCCTCGAGGTGCCGGCCATCATCCGCGCGCTCGGGCGTCAGCTCGAGCTGTCACGGGTGTCCGGGGGAGTCACCGGTCAAAAGGGGCTCGAGTCGCTGCCGGTGGTCCTGGCGGAGCTCGCCGCCGACATCGGTCGAGAGCGGGTGGGGGTTCTGGCGCTCGCCGACTCGCACCGGCCGGAGAAGCAGGCCGAGCTCGTCCCCGCGCTCCCCGAGCCTGGAGCGCTGCGCCCGAAGAAGCCCCGGCGCGAGCCGCTGCCCGTTCGCAGGCTGCGCTCGCTCGCCGGCTCGAGGCTCGGCGCACCGACTCGGCTCCTGCCCCAGCCCGTGCCGCTCGAGGTCGCGCTACGGGTAGGGGCGACGCTCTGCATCGACCATCGCCTCTACACCATCGAACGCATCGGCTTCGTGGAGCGGCTCGAGGCGGTGGAGTGGTGGACGTCCGCGCCCGTCGCGCGGGACTACCTGCGGCTGTGGCTCACCGGCACCGAGGGCGGGCTCGACGCGCTGATCTACGTGGACCGCCAGAGCGGCAAGCGCTTCATGCAGGCGGTGGCGGACTAACCCGACGTGCAGACCTTGTAGGCTGAGTAGCCCGGGATCGGCTGGCAAGTGAGCCCCGTCGCACACACTCCGGGGGAGGCTCCGCACACGATTTCGTTCGATTTGCACTGAGCTTGATGGCGGCAAGCCGTGCCATCGAGGTCGCTGCCGATGAAGTCCGCGCAGCAGATCTGGTTGCCGCTGCAGTCCTCGGGTCCGTCGCAGCGAATGTCCGCACCCGCGCAACCCGAGCCGTTCGAGACGCACCCGGTGAGCGTGCCAGCGCAGCAGAACGCGCTGGAGAGCGAGCAGGGCGTGTTGCCACACGCCACGCTGCCGGCCGTCGCACCGCCCGTTCCGCCGCTGCCGCCGCTGGTGGTGCCACCGCCACTGGTGGTGCCACCGCCGCTGGTGGTGCCGCCGCCGCTGGTGGTGCCGCCGCCGCTGGTGGTGCCACCGCCGCTGGTGGTGCCGCCGCCGCTGGTGGTGCCGCCGCCGCTGGTGGTGCCGCCGCCGCTGGTGGTGCCGCCGGCGCCGCCGGTGGAGCCGCCGCTGCCGCCGGTGCCGACCGCGCAGCTGCCCGCGCTGCCGCCAGCGCCCGAGTCCGGCGCAGGACCGCAGGTTGCGACCACCAACAAGCGCTTCTCCACCTTGGTGCAAGGGTCGCCGAAGTTTCCGTTGCTGGCGGCTACTGTGCAGCTCGGCTTGCCGAGGCAGTAGCACTCGACCACCGCTGCGGACGTGGTCGCGTGGCAGGGGCCCTGCTTGGGGCTGGCGCAGCTCCCCGGATCGTCGCCGTAGCTGGAGAAGTCGATGCCGGTGATCACCATGCCGCTGGGACAGACGAGGCTGAGCGTCTCGTTTTCGACCACGTCCTGGCAGACGCTCGTGCCGGAGCCGCCGCCGCTGCCTCCCGTGCCCGTGGGCTTACCGATCACACAGCGTTCGGTGCTCGGGTCGCAGGTCCACCCCGCCGCGCAGGGGCAGCGCTTGCCCGAGAGATCCACCTCATCGACCGTGCAGCCGAGCGCGAGCGCGAGTGGGAGCCACCCCAGGGAAGCGCGCATGATGACCAGCCTAGCGCGTTTTCGTCTCAGCGAGCAGCGAGCTCGGGGCGCATGGGGCCGTCGGCCACGCCGCCGCCTTTGAGCTTCATCCCGCCGTGGGGCTGGATGCGCGGCAGCTTCGCGAACTGGGAGTCGAGCAGCGCCCGCAGCTCCGAGAGCTTCTCGGGCTCGGTCTTGGCCAGATCCTTCTGCTCGCCCGGATCGGTCTTCAGGTGGAAGAGCTTCTCGGGCCCGGTTTTGTCGCCGAAGCGGATCAGCTTCCAGTCGCCGCTCACCACGGCCCGGCGCGCGGGCTGGACGTTGTCGGCGGTGAGCTCGAGCACGACGGGCTTCACCTTGCCGGGCTTGCCCTCCAGCATCGGCACCAGGCTCTCGCCCATGAAGCCCGAGAGCGCCTCCTGGCCCATCAGCTCCATGATGGTCGGTCCGAGGTCCAAGTGAGTGTGCGGCGTGGAGATGCGCTGCGCCTCGACGCCCGGGACTCGGATCAGGAGCGGGACCCGCACCAGCTCTTCGTAGAGCTCGTGGGCGTGCTGCATCATGCCGTGCTCGCCGAAGGCCTCGCCGTGGTCGGCGCTGATGATGACCGCGGTCTTGTCCCACCAGGGCTGCTCGGCGGCCCAGTCGAGGAGCTTGCCGACGTGCTGGTCGGTGTAGTGCACCTCGTTGTCGTAGAGATCGCGCTCCCGGTTGCCGAAGTCCGGGGACTCCTTGTGCTTGATCCACTGGTGGTGCGGGTCGGTGTAGTGAGTCCAGGCGAAGAACTGACCCTTCACGTTCTCCGGATCGGAGAGCTGTTTCTGCATCAGCTCATTGGTCTTGGGGCTGGTGACGTGGTCGTCGCTGCGCTCGTTGAAAGTGAGCCCGGGCACCATCTCCCAGAGGTCGAAGCCCTGGTTCAGGCCTTTGCCTCGGTTGAAGTACAAGTGCGAGTGGACGGCCATGGTGCGGATGCCCTTCTGCTGGAGGGCTTCGGGGAAGAGCTCGTTCGAGTCCTGATAACCAGCGAAGAAGTAGCCGCTGCGGTACAGCGTCGAGGCGTAGCGGCCGGAGAGCATGGCCGGCACGCTCTGCGCGGTGAAGCTCGTCACGGAGCGATGGTTGTCGAACACCACGTTCTCTCTCGCGAAGCGGGTCAGGTTCGGCGCGATGTCGCGCGCGTAGCCGCTCCACGGCATGTCCGCGCGCAGCGCGTCGATGGTCAGGAGCAGCACGTTGAGCGGCTCCTTCTTGCGCGCGCTCTTCTTCGCTGCGAGCGCCGGCTTCTCGGGCTTCGGTGTCGCTTTGTCGGCCGGAGGCGCGGCGGCCTTCGGTGGCTCGGCTGGTGCCGGTGCGGGAGCCGGCGGCTCGTTTCCGCAGCCGAACATCAACAGGGGCAAGGTGAGCAGGAGTGAGCGGTCGAGCTCCATGCCCCGGTCCTATCGATGGCCCGGGAGAGTGGGCAACTTCCCGACATCGACTCACTCGGCGCAGCCGGGCGGGGCGAAGCGCTTGGCGCTCGCACCCGTGCTCGGGTCGAGGCGGATCAGCGTGCCGCCGACGGCGAGCTCCGCGCCGGCACCCGCGCCGGACAAAAGCAGCAGGAGCTCCCCGTTCGGCAGGCGCACGACTCGCCCGGCGTCTTCGGCCGGACCGCTGACCCCGCTCTTCAGCTCGGCCACCAAGCGCGCCGAGTCCACATCGACGACGGCGGCACCGCGCAGCCATCCGTCCACGAACAGCCAGCGCCCTGCGGCGAGCGGGTAGAGCTCGGCGCCGTAGAAATTGACCGGAATTTCCAGGCGCTGTTTCCCCGTGGCGGGGTCGAAGAGCCGCCCGGTGCAGGCTGGACCGGCGTCGCACTGCTCCACGAGCAGGGCCCGGCCGAGGAAGCGCAGCGCGGCGATCTGGTCGCCGTGCGCCGGAGAGGTCACCTTGAAGCGCTTCAGCAGCTTCCTCTGCTCGGCGCTCCAGACCTCCACGGTGCCAGTGGAGTCGTCAGCGCTCGCGCTCGGCTGGCGTACCAGCGCGACGAGCTTGCCGTCCTCGGACACGCGAGCGAACAGGCGGTCGTCGGCCTCGCGGCGATAGCGCTCGGTCCTGGGTAGCGCCCGCGCGGAGACGAACGGCGTGCACTTGCCCGCGCTGCTGCACAGACTGACTGCGTCCTTGTCGATGCGCGGGCTCGCTGCCGCGGCTGGCTCCTCCGGGGGCGGCGGCGGCTCGAGCGGGTTGGCGACTCGAAAGGCCTGACTCTCGAGGTTCCAGTCGAAGCAGGCGTCGGGGGTATCGTCGCTCACACCCTCCTCGCGCATGCAGAACGTGAGCCGATCCGGCGCGCCGAGCTTCGCTTGGGTCACGCGCCCGTGCTCCGCCAGCGCCTTCGGCAAGCAAGCCCGGGTGGGGCGCTCGCGGACGGCGCGTGGGCGCGCGGGACCGGGCCGGGCGTCCTCCGGCGCGAGTGGCTCCGCGCCGAGGGGCTCGGGGCGGGGCACGGTGCCGACGCACGCCGACAGGGCGGCCAGGCAGAGGGGAAGCGGGCCGAGGCGGCGCATGCCCCCCGATACCACGTACACTGCGGGCATGCGCCCGCTCATCGTCGCGACGTGCATCGCGCTCGCCGCAGCTTGCTCCGGAGAAACATCGGGAGACGGCACGCCGTCGAGCGGAGGCAGCACCTCGAGCGGAGGCAGCACCTCGAGCGGAGGCAGCACGAGCGGAGGCGGCACGTCGAGCGGAGGCGGCACGAGCGGAGGCGGCACGTCGAGCGGAGGCACCTCGGGTGCTGCGGGCTCGAGCTCGGGCGGCGGGAGCGGCGGCGGCGTGGATGCGGGCAGCTGCCAAGAGGGCGGGACACTCGACGCGGGGCTCGAGGCCGTCATCGCGGCTTCGTGCGTCGTCGCGGTGATCCAGGTGGCGCGCATCGACGAGGAGTGCTCGGGTGCCGGCGGCGCGCACGTCACCTTCGACGTGATCGCCATCGGCAAGGGCAGCGGTGTGACGCAGGTGAACCACGGCGGTCACGCCTACTACGCGCCACCGGAAGGCCCCGACAAGGTCGGCGAGTACTTCGTCGCGGGCATCGATCCCTTCGGCACGCTGGTGCCTCAGCCGGACAACCCGGGCTGGTGCATCACCGGTCTGCCGAGCGTCGACGGCTACGCCCACAGCTTCGTGGAGGCGACCAGCGAGGCCGACGCCAAGGCGAAGATGGCCGCCATCCTCGCGAAGTGATTGAGCCTTGTCGCTGCCCCAAGAATGAGATTTTTCCCAGCGAAATAGACTGATAATTTGTTCAGCCCATGTTCGCCGAGCTGCTCGCGCGCTCGAACTTCTCGTTCCTGACCGGCGCCTCGCACCCGGAGGAGCTGGTGGTGCGCGCCAAGGAGCTCGGCCTCGCCGCCCTCGCGCTGACCGATCGCATGGGTCTGTATGGCTCGGTGCGCGCCCACGCCCAGAGCCGAGAGTGCGAGCAGCCGCTGATCGTCGGGGCCGAGCTCCTGCTCGATCCAGCCGTGCCGTCGCGCTCGCCGACCTCGCCGAGCGAAGCGCGTCTCGGCGCGCTCTCGTCGGCTCCGAGCGTCGCCTTGCTCGCTCGCGATCACGACGGCTACTCGAACCTCTGCCGACTGCTCACCCTCGCGCACGCCGGGCGGCCGAAGGGGGAGGGGGCGCTCAGCCTGGACGATCTCGCGCGCTACCACCAGGGGCTCCTGGCCGTCGTGCCCGCGCCGCGCGATCCTCGCGGCCCCGACGCGCCGCCGCCCGAGCTCCTCGGCCTGCTCGCCGACGTGCTCGGCGAGCGCGCCTTCATCGCAGCCCATCGCCACCTCGACGCCTTCGACAGCGTGCGCCTGCTCGAGGTCGAGCGCTGGTCGGAGCGCTACGGGCTCGAGGTGGTGGCCAGCGCGCGGCCGCTGTTCCACCACCGCTCGCGCAAGGCCGTGGCCGACGTGGTGTGCTGCATCCGCGAGGGCACGACGCTGGATCGGGCGGGCACGGCGCTGACGGCCAACAGCGAGGCTTTTCTGCGCTCCGAGCTGGAGATGCAGAAGCTCTTCCGCGACCGGCTCGGCTGGGTCGAGCGCAGCGCGGAGGTGGCGAGCGCGTGTCGTTTCTCGCTCTCCGAGCTCAGCTATCACTTTCCCTGCACGCTCGCGCCGGGCGAGAGCGCGGATCAGAAGCTCCGGCGACTGGCGCAGGAAGGGGCCAACCGGCGCTACCCCGGCGGGGTACCGACCAGCGTCGCGGCGCAGATCGAGAAGGAGCTGGGGCTCATCGCACAGCTCGGCGTCGCGCCCTATTTCCTCTCGACCTGGGAGATCGTCGAGATCGCGCGGGCGCGGCGCATCTTGTGTCAGGGGCGGGGCAGCGCTGCCAACAGCGCGGTCTGCTTCGTGCTCGGCATCACCGCCGTCGATCCGGCGCGCTCGAACCTGTTGTTCGAGCGCTTCATGAGCGCGGAGCGCAGCGAGCCGCCGGACATCGACATCGATTTCGAGCACGAGCGCCGCGAGGAGGTGATCCAGGAGATCTACGCGCGCTACGGCCGCGACCGCGCCGCCATGGTCAGCGAGGTGATCTGCTACCGGGGCAAGAGCGCCTTACGCGAGGTGGGCAAGGTCTTCGGCCTCTCGCTGGAGCAGATCGACCGCTTGGCGGGCACCATCACCCACTGGGACTCCGCCGAGGTCAGCCAGACGCGCCTGCTCGAGATGGGCTTCGATCCCAGCGACGCGCGGCTCCGGCAGAGCGTGATGCTGGCGCGGGCCATCGAGGGTTTCCCGCGCCATCTCTCGATTCACGTGGGCGGGTTCGTGCTCTCGGCGCAGCCGCTCCACGAGGTGGCGCCGATCGAGCCGGCGAGGATGCCCGAGCGCACGGTGATGCCCTGGGACAAGGACGACATCGAGACGCTCGGCTTCTTCAAGATCGACGTCCTGGGGCTGGGGATGTTGACGGCGATTCGCAAGTGTTTGGGATTGATTCACCCGAATTCCGATCCCCTCGACTCCCTGGCCCGCGTCCCCGCCGAAGACCCCCGCGTCTACGATCTTTGCTGTCGCGCCGACACCGTCGGGGTGTTCCAGATCGAGAGCCGCGCGCAGATGGCGATGTTGCCGCGGCTCAAGCCCCGGCGCTTCTACGATCTGGTCGTCGAGGTGGCCCTCGTGCGGCCCGGGCCCATCCAGGGTGGGATGGTGCATCCCTACCTCCGGCGGCGAAACGCCGAGGAGGAGGTCGCCTCGCCGCACCCGTCGCTGTGGCCGATCCTCGAGCGCACCCTCGGGGTTCCGCTATTTCAGGAGCAGGTGATGCAGATCGCCATCGTGGGCGCGGGTTACTCCGGCGGCGAGGCCGATCAGCTGCGGCGCGACATGGCGGCGTGGAAGAAGAGCGGCAAGCTGCTCAGGCACCGGGATCGCTTGCTCGAGGGCTTCGCCCGGCAGGGCATCAGCCAGGAGTTCGGCGAGCGCCTGTTCGAGCAGATCAAGGGCTTCGGGGACTATGGCTTCCCCGAGTCGCACGCGGCCTCCTTCGCCTTGCTGGTCTACGTCTCGGCCTGGCAGAAGGCGCACTATCCGGCGCATTTCGCCTGCGCGCTGGTGAACTCGCAGCCCATGGGCTTCTACTCGGCCAGCACCATCTTCCAGGATGCGCAGCGCCACGGCGTGGAGCTCCGGGAGGTGAGCGTGAGCGCGAGCGACTGGGACAACACGCTGGAGCCGCCCGGCGAGGCGAACGCGATCAGGAGCCCGTTCCCCGAGGCGGCGCGGGCGGTGCGGCTGGGCTTGCGCATGATCAAGGGGCTCTCGGAGGCGCGGGCGCGACGCATCGAGCGCGCGCGGGCCGAAGCGCCGTTTTGCAGCATCGACGACCTGATCCGGCGCACGGAGCTGCGCAAAGACGAGCTCGAGCGGCTGGCGGAGTCGGGCGCGCTCGAGCCGCTCGTGCCTGGGCGGCGCAACGCGGTGTGGCAGTCGCGCGCCCCGCGCGTGGGCGGCTTGTTCGCGAAGCTCGACGTGGTCGAGCCGCGCGTCGAGCTGCCGCCCCTCCGCGCTGCCGAGCAGCTCTTGCTCGACTACGGGCGGAAGGGACTCTCCGTCTCGGATCACCCGATGCGCCACCTGCGGGAGCGCCTGCGGGCGCGGGGGGTGCTCACGGCAGCGGAGCTGCCCGGCGCGCGGCAGGGCAGCCGGATCAGCGTCGCGGGCCTGGTGCTCACGCGCCAGCAGCCAGGCACGGCGAGCGGCGTCGTGTTCATCACGCTGGAGGATGAGACCGGCTTCGTGAACCTGATCTTGTGGAATGCGGTCTACGAGCGCCTGCGCCTGGTCGCGCGCCACTCGACGCTCTTGCTCGCCCACGGCAAGGTGGAGCGCGACCGCGAGGCGACGCGGGCGGAGGTGCCCATCCTGCACGTGATCGTGGACGACCTCGAGCGCCTCGACCGTCCGGAGTCGAAGCTCGAGAAGCGGTCACGGGATTTTCACTAGCCCGTGCGCACGGCCTTCGCCCTGACGCTTGCCACGCTGATGCCGCCGCGGGTTCGCACCGCGACGCTGAGCGCGTCGAAGGCCTCGTCGGCGGGAGTCCAGCGGGCGAGCGCGCCGTCCGCAGCGACCGTGCCGAGCGCCTCGAAGCGCGTGCTCGCGCCCTCGGGCAGGCCCAAGACCCGGACCTCGATCGCGCCGCCGACGCGGGTCGCGGCGAGCTCGAGCTCCGGCGGATCGTAGAGCGGCAGATCCTTGCTGCGCACCGCGCGCCGCACGCCGGTGTCGGTCCACTGGTCGATGAGCTCGCGGCGCCCCGCGGGCGGCTCGTTCAGCGACATGCCGGCGTCTGCGGGCGGCGGATCGGCGACCATGGAGTCGCCGTCGTCGGCGTCGGCGTCCACACCGGCGTCCTCGGGGAGCGGATCGGCGACCATCTGGTCTTCGCCGGCGTCGTAGCCGGCGTCCGGGGGCGGGGGATCGGCGACCATCTGGTCTTCCTTGCCGCCGTCTTGTGGGAGTGGGCCGTCATCGGTGTCGCCGCCGCAGCCGAGCGCCCACAGGGCGAGCGACGCGCCGAGCGCCAGGTTTCTGCCGCTCCGCGCCGGCGGTCGCTTCGGCCGGATCGCGCGCGGCTCCCCGAGCCGCCGGACGACCGCGTCGACCTCCGCGTAGAAGCCATCGAGCTCGTGCTGCCAGCTCCGATCTGACGCGGCGACCTCCAGCGCGAGCAGCGCGGTCTTTCGCTCGATGGCGTCGAAGTCGGCGAGGTCGGCGTGCTCCGCCCAGTCCACCGCCTTCTCGAGCAGCCGTGCCGTGTCGAGGGTGATGGCGCGCGTCAGCGACTCGGCCCGCTCCCGCAGGCGACGATGGGCTCCCCCCACGTCGGGGTGGAAGTGCTCGACCAGCTTGGCCGCGTAGCCCACGCCCATGTAGCGATTGGCCACGCCGTCGCAGCGGAAGTTCCGCTCGCGGAACGCCGCCGCCGCGATGCGGAAGCAGAGCTCCGTCCTCGGATCTTCGATGCGGTAGTTCCAGCCCAAGTAGCTGCCGCCGAGCTTGTCGGAAGCTGCCAGGCCGAGCTGGAGCGGCGTCCCGTAGCAGGGCTCGGCGCGGCAGAAGTTGACCGGCTGAGCGGGGTGCGCTCGCATGAACGCGACGTTCTCGCGCAAGTGAGCGAGGGTCGCCTTCGGCTCGAAGACCAGGAGGTTGTAGCAGGCGAAGATTCCTGTGGCTTCGCAGGCGTCGAGGGCCTCGGACACCGCGCGGTGCTGCACCCCGCGGTTCAGGTGATCCGAGCCCGCCTCCGCCACGTTCTCGACGCCGACGTAGAGGCGCACCACCCCGAGCTCGGCGAGCTGGCGGGCGAGCTCGGCGCTGAGGGTCTCCGGCCGGCATTTGCCGATGAAACCGGCTTTCTCGACGCCGCGCTGGCGGAGCGCGCCGACGATGGCCTGCACGCGCTCGAGCGAGTCGGCGGGCTTCGGTAGGAGGAAGTTGTCGTCGTGGAAGCAGAACACGCACGCCTCGCCGATGGCGTGGCTGAGCCCGGCCATCTCCTCGGCGACGTTGTCGGGGCTGCGCAGGCGCAGGAGCGGCCCGCCGCCGGCCTGCTTGGCGTCGCGGTAGAAGGAGGTGATGGAGCAGTAGCTGCAGCTGCCCCAGCAGCCACGCGAGCCCATGATGGGCACGAACGGCACACCGGCGTGGCGCGACGGGCGCCGGTAGCGCTTGGGGAAGGGGAGGCTGTCGAGGCTCGTCCCGAGGCCGCGGCCGGGAGTGAGCCGAACGCCGCCCTGGTCCACGAACGCGAGCCCGCGCACTTGGTCGAGGGGCGTGCCCTGCTCCAGCGCGGCGAGCAGCTCGACGATCGTCTCCTCGCCGTCGTGGAGCACGACGCTGTCGATGCCGTGGCCGCTGCCGAGCACTTCGCGGGCGGCGAGGGTCGGGAACTGACCGCCGGCGGTGACGTGTCCGCGGTAGCCCGCGCGGCGCAGCGCCCGCGCGAGCGAGACGAACTCGTGGGAGCGGTGCTGGAACTGGATGCTGAGGCCGACCAGATCCGGCGCCTCCCGCGCGACCCGCGCGGCGATGCCCGCGGCGGCCTTGGGCGCGTTGAAGGGCGCGATGGCGACCTGATGTCCGGCGGCCTCGGCGGCCGCAGCGATCATCCCGACGCCCAGGTTCTCTTCGAAATCCGCCCCGACCAAGAGCACGCGCATGCGGCACCTCCGAGCGCCCATGCTGCGGCTGCTCCCGCCGGCCTCGCCTTGACGGGCGTCAAGATGGCGTCAGTCAGGCCTGCCTCACGCGACCTGAACCGACTCGTCCGCAGCCGCCGGCGGCATGCTCGAGAGCGCGCCGCGGTGCTCGCTGCGCGCCTGGGCCTGATCGTTGACCTTGACGCTGACGATGCGCGAGACGCCGGGCTCGCCCATGGTCACGCCGTAGAGCACGTCCACGCTCTGCATGGTCTTGCGCACGTGGGTGATCAGGATGAACTGCGAGTTCGCGGTCATCGAGCGGATGGCCTCGTTGTAGCGGGCCACGTTGGCCTCGTCGAGCGGGGCGTCGACCTCGTCGAGCACGCAGAACGGCGAGGGCCGGTACTGGAAGATCGAGAAGATCAGCGACACCGCGGTGAGCGCCTTCTCGCCGCCGCTCATCAGCTCGATGTTGCCGAGCTTCTTGCCGGGCGGCTGGGCGATGATCTCGACGCCGGTCTCCAGCATGTCGTCGGGGTTGGTGAGCGCGAGCTCGGCGCGGCCGCCGCGGAACATGCGGACGAAGGTCTTCTTGAACAGCTCGTTGACGGCTTCGAAGGTCTCCTTGAAGCGCCGCCGCGACTCGCGGTTCATGTGCTTGATGGCGCGGTCGAGGTCGTCCAGGGCCTTCTCGATGTCGATCTTCTGGGTGGACAGATCGTGGAAGCGCTTCTCGGCGTCCTCCCACTCCCGACCCGCGTCCAGGTTCACCGGGCCCATGCGGTCGATGAGCTGGGTCAGCTCTTCGATGCGGCGGCGCTGCTCGTCGTCCGGGATCGGGCGAGCGTGGTAGTCGCCGACCACCCGTAGGAGGTCGAGGCCGCGGAAGCGATCGCGGACGTTCGCGAGCAGGTGCTGGCGCTCGAGCTCGATGCGCTGGAGGGCCATCTCCGCGCGCCGGAGCGATTCGTCGAGCAGCTGCGCTTCGTCGCGCAACGTCTTGAGCTCGGCCTCGCGGGTGCCGAGCGCGAAGCGCACCTGCTCCAAGAGAGCGCGCGCCGCGGAGAGCTCCTCGTGAGCGAGCCGCGCTGCCTCCGTGGCGCCGAGGCGCGTCTCCCGCGCGATCACGATCTGCGCGGCGGTCTCGCCGAGCGACCGCGCGACCTCGACCAGCTCGTCGCCGAGCCGCTGGGCGCGCGTTTCCAGATCGGCGATGGCCGCGAGCACACGCTCCTGCGAGCTCTTCGCCGCCTCGACCTGCTCGCGCACCTGGGCCAGACGGACCTTGCGCTCGGTGACCAGCGCGGCCTGCGCGGTGACGCGCTCGTTCCAGGAGGCGGCCTGCGCCTCGGCCTTGCCGAGCTCGTGACGCAGGTGCTCGAGGCTGGCGCGGGCGGCCTCGAGCTGAGTCTGACACTCGCCCTGGGCTCGGCGCGCGTCGGCGAGCTTGGTCTCGAGCTCCGCGGACTCGGCGCCGATGGTGGCCTGCCGGGCGGTGGCCCGCGTGATCTCGTCCGAGGTGCGGGCCAGATCTTTCTCGGCGGTCACGTGCGCGAGCTCGCCGGCGTGGGCCTCCTGGCGCGCGCGGTCGAGGCTGGTGCCCACCTCGGACAGGCGGGCGCGGAGCGCGGTGTGCTCCTCGTGCACGCGGGAGTAGTGCTCGCTCAGCCGCTCGACGTCCTCGGCCAGGACGCGCAGCTCGCGCTTCTGCTCGACCATGGCGGCGGCCGCGTCGTCTCCGCTGCCACCGCTCACGACCCCGTCGGGCCGCGCCACGGTGCCGTCGAGCGAGACGGCCGTGGTGCCGACGAAGCGCTCGGCCAGGGAGAGCGCTTGCGCGGGTGTCTCCACCAGCAGCGTGTCGCCGACCAGGGCGCGCACCAGGGCCTCGTCCGCCGGGGCGTACACCAGCCGGTCCGCCAGGTAGCCGATCACCCCCGGCTCGGACAGTGCGCCACTCTTCGCGGAGCCCGCCACGTAGGGCGGGCGTGCCGCCACGATGTTGGCGCGGCCGCGCGCCGCGCGCGCGAGCTCGCCGAGCAGGTCCAGCCCGCGCGGGAGATCTTCGACCACCACGTATTGCAGGCGCTCGCCGAGCAAGCCGGCGAACGCCGCCGTGAGCTCCTCCGGCGCCTCGATCCGGTCGGCGACCAGGCCGAGCACGCCCGCGTGCGAGCCGTTCACCAGCGCGCGCGCGCCCGCGCCCACGCCCTCCAGACGGCGGTGCAGCTCGTCCAGGGCCTTGAGCCGGTTCTTCTTCAGTCCGAGCTCGTTCTTCGCGACGTCGACCTTGCGCTCGCTCTCGAGCTGACGGGCCCTGAGCTCGACGAGCTCGGCCTCCAGGCCTTCGCGCTCGGCGACGGTCAGGCGCTTGCCCTCCGCGAGCTCGGCGACGCTGCGCTCGAGCGCGTGCTTCTTGGCGCTGAGCTCGGCGAGCTCGTCGGCGATGCCGTCGCGCTCGACGCCCAGCCGGTCGCGGCGCGCTTCGAGCTCGGCGATGTGGTGCGCGTGCGCGTCCAGTCGCGCCTCTTCGGCGGCGGCCTGCGAGCTGGTCCGTCCGAGCTCGTCGCGCACGCCCTGCAAGACCTCGTTGGCGCGGGACTCCTCGCCGCGGAGCTCGCCGAGGGCGTCGTCTTCCTTCTGCGCGTCCGCGGCGCGTTCGGTCTCGTCGCGGGCGAGGTCCGCCAGGCGGTCGGCCAAGGTCTCGCGCTCGGCGTTCAGCTCGGCCAGGCGGCTGGCGATCTGATCCTGCTCGTTTTCTGCGGAGTTCTGCCGCTCGACGAGGTGGCTCATCCGGTCCTTGGCGCGCTCGATCTCGGCGCCGAGGGCGGTGACCTCGTTGTCGGCCTCGAAGGCGGAGGTGCTGGCCTTGTCGGCGCGTTGCTCGATGCTCAGCGACTCCTGCCGCGCGAGATCGAGCTCGCTCTCCGCTGCGGAGAGGTTCTCCCGCGCGCGCTCGAGCCCGCTCTGAGCCTCTCCGTGACTGGTCTTCTCGACCTGCTCGGTGACGATGTACTCGAGCAGCTTGTGCGAAGCGTCGTGCAGGACCAGGTCTTCGAGCTCGGCGCGGTACTGGATGTAGCGCTCGGCCTTGGCGACCTGCCGCTTGAGCGAGGCGCGCGTGCGATCGATCTCGGTGACGATGTCGGTGATGCGCAACAAGTTCTGGCGCGTCAGCTCCATCTTGCGCTCGGCTTGCTTGCGCCGCTGCTTGTACTTGGTGATGCCAGCGGCCTCTTCGATGTAGAGCCGGCGGTCCTCCGGACGCGAGCTGACGATCTGCCCGATGCGCCCCTGCTCGACGATCGAGTAAGCCTTGGTGCCGACACCGGTGCCCAGGAACAGCTCGGTGATGTCGCGCAGGCGAACCTGCGTCTTGTTGATCAGGTACTCGCTCGTACCGTCACGGTACAGTCGGCGCGTGATGGCGATCTCGGGATAGGCCTGGTACTCCGGGGGCAGGCTCTCTGCGTAGGTCGGGTCGGTGTTGTCGAAGGTGAGGGTGACCTCGGACAACCCGTGGGGGCCGCGGGACTCGGAGCCGTTGAAGATCACGTCTTCCATGGCCCGGCCGCGCAGGTGCTTGGCGCTCTGCTCGCCCATGCACCAGCGGATGGCGTCGACGATGTTGGACTTGCCGCAGCCGTTGGGGCCGACGACGCCGATGACGTCGTGGTCGAAGTGGATCACGGTGCGGTCCACGAAGGACTTGAAGCCCGCGATCTCCAGCCTCTTGATGTGCATCGATGAAACGTCCTTGTCGGCCCGGTTTCCCGAGGCTAGCAGCCTTGGGTAGGGAGCGCTTCGCCCCGGCCGGCGGGGCCGGCGTGGTGGGGCTTTTCGTCTACGAGCGAGCGCCCGAAAGAGCGCATTTTCACCTAGGGCAACCGCACGTCATGTAGGGTCACGCCAGGTACTGCACATTTGATAGGCGACATCCCGTCAGGACTCAAGTGAAAACCTCCGCGGGGCGGGGCGCCTATTCCACGGGAAATATTGACAGACCCTCGGCTCGGTCGCATTTGGCCGCCATGACGTACGAGTACGTGTGCTCCGCGTGCTCCTTCGAATGGGAGGCGGAGCAATCGATCAGTGAGCCCCCGCTCAGGATCTGCCCGAGCTGCAAGTCCGAGCGCGCCAAGCGCCAGGTCTCCGGCGGGCAGGGGTTCATTCTGCGCGGCGGCGGTTGGTACGCGGACGGCTACGGATCCGCGAAGCCGGCGAGCGCGGAGACCAAGCCGACGACGCCGAAGAGCGAAGCGCCGGCAGCGAAGTCGGAATCGACCGCGCCTGCTGCTCCCAAGGCGGACAAGCCCAGCGCGGGCTCCTGAGCGCTCGGGCGGCTCTGCTAGGATTACGGTGATGGCTGACAAGCGGCACGAAGTCGACGACGTGAGGCGGGAGATCGCGGAGCTCGATCGCGCGCTCCTCGCCCGGCTCGAGGAACGCGCGCGCCTGAGCCGCAAGATCCACAAGCTCGCCGAAGGCGAGAACCTGCCGGCGGACGTGAGCGAGCGCGAGTGGCTCGCGTCGCTCGAGAAGGAGTCGAGCGGTGATCTGCCCGCCGACGATCTCCGGGCCGTATTCGGGCAGATCCGCGCGGCGGCGCGCGCGCTCGAGCAGCCGGCGCGGGTGGCCTATCAGGGGCCCGAGGGAGGCTTCTGCCACGCCACGGCCAGGAGCTTCTTCGGCGCGGGGAGCATCTACGCGGAGTGCGGCACCGTGGCGGAAGCGCTCGAAGAGGTCGCGCGCGGTCGCGCCGTCTACGCCGTGTTCCCCTACGAGTCCTCGACGGAGGGCCTGTTGGTCTCCAGCATCGCGACGCTGGAGCAGACGGACTTGGTCTTGGTCGCGGAGCGCACCGCGGCCGCGGCCTACGATCTGATGAGCCACACCGCGAACATCGCCGACATCGACAAGGTGTACGCGACCGCGGCGGCGCACGCCGCCTGCGAGCGGTTCCTGGAGCGCGAGCTGCCGAAGGCCACCGTCATCGACGTCCGCTCCCCGGTCGTCGCAGTAGAGCTCGCCGCCGGCGACCACGGCAGTGCGGCGCTAGGCCCGGCCCCCTGCGGCCGGGACGCCGAGCTCACGACCGTGCGGGCGAACGTGGGCGACACCGCCGACATGTCGTTCCGCTACGGGATAGCCGGCGCTCGGCCCGCCATCCGCTCCGGCAAGGACACGACCTGCCTGCTCTTCAGCGTGGACGACACGCCGGGAGCGTTGTTCGACGTGCTCCGGCACTTCGCCGAGCGCGGGGTCAACCTCAAGAAGCTCCAGTCCCGCCCCGTCAGCGGCAAGGGCTGGGACTACGTCTTCTACGTGGAGGTCAGCGGCCACCACACCGACCGCCCGCTGGTCACCGCCCTCGAGGCGGTCAAGCGCGGGACCAAGTACCTCAAGGTGCTGGGCTCGTTCCCGACCGAACGCTGACCCGACTCTTGCTCCCCGATTCGCACCCGCTCGTGTAGGCTCCGGGCTCTGATGAAGCGCGCGCACTGGGCCAAGGCTGTGTTTGCGAGCGCGCTCGCGCTCGGCTTCGCCACCGGCTGCCCCAAGAAGCCCGACAAGATCGTGGCGGCGGGGGAGGACAAGTCGCTCACCGACGCGGAGATCGATCAGGAGCCCGTGGCCCTGCTGCCGAGCGGGGCGGTGGGCCTGTTCTCCGTCGACACGAAGAAGCTGTTCGCGTCGCAGTTCGGGCAGAAGCTCCTCGACATCGCTCGCGCGCGGACGCCCGTGCCGGCGAGCGCCAACTTCGATCCCGGGCGCGATCTGGACCACGCCTACGTCGGCGTCTACTCGATGGCGGGCGCCGACTCGGCGGCGGTGCTCACCGGACGCTTCGACAAGGCGGCCATCGAGGCGGCCGCGGACGGCACGCAGAAGACGCCGCTCGGCACGCCTGTGGTCAAGTCCACGTACGCAGGACGCACGCTCTACACCTCCCACAACCTGGGCTTCGTGGTGTTGACCGCGCGCACGCTCTTGATCGGCAACGAGACCGGCATCCGGCGCGCGCTCGACCGCATCAAGGAGGGACGCGTGAGGAAGCAGGTCCCAGCCTGGTTCGACGAGCTCCTGAAGACGCCGAACGCTCCGGTGGTGGCCGGCTTCGACCTGCGCGCGCAGCCGGTGACGGACGCCGCGCGCCAGCAGTTCCCGTTCCTCGCCGGCCTGGAGACGGCGCGGATGGTCGGCAACTTCGAGTCCCCGGGCATCAACCTGGCCGGGACGCTCACCTACGGCGACGCGCAGGGCGCCCAGGCCGGCGCGCAGTCGCTCATGACCATCAAGGACATGGCGGCGAGCTTCGGCTGGCTCGCCTCGCTGCTCGGCATCGGTCAGCCCATCCGCCAGCTCGACGCCAAGGCCGAGGACAAGGACACCAAGTTCGTGGCGGCGCTCGACGCAGCCGAGGTGAGCAAGATGCTCGACCAGCTCGCGAGCTACCTGGGCGTCCCGAACCAGCCAAACGTGATCCCGGCCACGCAGAGCCCGGGCGTGAAGTGAGCAGAGCCGCGTGGCGCGCCTGATCGTCAAGCCTCTCTCCCGGCCGCTCCTGGGCAGCGTGCCGGTGCCGGCGGACAAGAGCATCAGCCACCGCGCGCTGATCTTGGCGGCGCTGGCCGGTGGTCGCTCGGAGCTGCGGGGCTTCTCGTACGGCGAGGACAACGTCGCGACCCAGCGCGCCTTTGGCCAGATGGGCGTGAGCATCGAGGACGACGCGCACGGCACGCTCCGGGTGCACGGAGTGGGTCTCGACGGCCTCTCGGCGCCGAGCGCGGACATCGACTGCGGCAACTCCGGCACGACGATGCGCCTGCTCTCCGGCGTGCTCGCCGGGCAGCACTTCGCGTCGCGGCTGGTCGGCGACGCTTCGCTCTCGCGCCGGCCGATGGGACGCATCGTGAAGCCGCTCGGCCTGCGTGGCGCCGTCATCACCGGCGCGCCGCGCTCGGACGGCAGTGGCGAGATCACGGCGCCCCTGGAGATCGGCCCGCTGCCGGCGGGGCGCCGACTGGAACCGCTCGAGTACCAGCTCCCGGTGGCGAGCGCGCAGGTCAAGAGCGCGCTCCTGCTCTCCGGCCTCTGGGCCTCGGGCCCCACGCTGGTCCGCGAGCCGCTGGTGTCCCGAGACCACACCGAGCGCTTGCTCAACGCGCTGGGTGTGCCGGTCGAGACCGCAGGGCCAGTGGTGAAGCTGCACCCGCCGGCGGATCCGAAATCGCTCCGGCCGTTCAGCGTCGACTTGCCCGGCGATCTGTCGGCGGCGGCGTTCCTGCTGGTCGCGGGCCTGTTGGTCGAGGGCAGCGCCGTCACCACGCGCAACACCGGGGTGAACCCCACGCGCTCGGGCCTGCTCGACATCGTCAAGCGCTTGGGCGGACAGCTCGTGGTCGTCCCGCGTGGCGAGTCGCTGGGAGAGCCCTTCGGAGAGATCTCGGCGCGGGGCACCGCGCTGCGCGGCGCCAGCGTCGGCGGGGAGCTCGCGCTGCGCGCCATCGACGAGATCCCGATCTGCGCCGCGCTCGCCGCGCGTGCAGCCGGAACGACGCGCTTCTTCGACGTCGCCGAGCTCCGAGTCAAGGAGAGCGACCGCATCGCCGCCATCGTCGCGCTGCTCCGCGCCTTCGGCGTCGAGGCCGTGGAGCACGAGGACGGCTTCTCGGTGGAGGGAAGGCCGAGCGGACCACTGGTCGGAGCGCGGGTGGACAGCCGCGGCGATCACCGCATCGCGATGACGGCGGCGGTGCTGGGGCTGATCGCCGACGGCCCCACGGTGGTGGAGGACGTCGCGTGCATCGCCACCAGCTTCCCGCGCTTCGCCGGCACGCTGCGCGCCCTGGGGGCCGAGATCGAGGTGGAGTCGTGAAGCGGGCGCGGCCCGTGGTCGCCATCGACGGGCCCGCGGGCGCCGGCAAGACCACGGTGACCCGGCGCGTGGCGGCGAGCCTCGGCTATCTGCTCGTGGACACCGGCGCCATCTACCGCTCGGTGGCGCTGGCGGCGGTCCGGGCGCGCCTCGGCTTCGACGACCCAGAATCCGTGGGCGAGCTGGCGCGGGCGCTGGCCGCGCGCGAGGGCATTCGCTTCGAGTCCGGGGAGGACGGCGCCCAGCGCGTGCTGCTCGACGGCGAGGACGTCTCGACCGCGATCCGTACCCAGGAAATCGCCGAAGGGGCCAGTCGAGTCTCGGCGATCGGGGCGGTGCGAGCCGCTCTGCTCGACATGCAGCGCCGCGCCGGCGCGGCCGGCGGCGTGGTGCTCGAGGGCCGCGACATCGGCAGCGTGGTCTTCCCGGACGCCGAGGCCAAGTTCTTCCTGACGGCGAGCGTCGAGGTGCGGGCGCTGCGGCGCAAGACCGAGCTCGAGGCGCGCGGCGAGCGCGCGGAGCTCGAGGTGATCGCCCGCGAGGTCGCGGCGCGCGACGAGCGCGACAGCACGCGGGCAGTGGCGCCGCTCGCACAGGCTCCCGACGCGATGCTGGTCGACAGCTCCTCGCTCGGCGTGGACCAGGTCGTCGAGCGCATCGTCGCTCGCGTGCGGGAGGTCGAGCGACGCCTCGCCTCTCCGGCCTGATGCTGGCGCTGTCGCTCGCCTGCGCGGCGTGCGGCGGACCCGACCGGATCCCACCGCCAGCCACGCCGGCGCCCGCGTTCCGTGAGCCCAGCGACGCGATCCCGGCGGATCTCGACTTCGCCGTGCGCATCGATCTCGCGCGCATCCGCGCGGTGCTGGGCGAGAGCGCCTTCGAGCTGTTGCGCAAGAGGAGCGACGTCGGCGGCGCCAGCGGCGACCCCGACACCGAGCAGCTGATCGCGGACGCGCTCGCGCAGGCCGACACGCTGTGGATCGCGCTCCGCCCGGGCGAGGCGAGCCGGCACAGTGACAGCGTGACCATCCTGAAGGGCCGCTTCGAGAAGCTCGACCCGCGGGCGAAGGCTGGCGCGGCGGTCTGGGGACCGCCTTCGGACCTCGGCGCCGGCTGGCGGCGCTTCGACCGCGCGAAGGTCCCGAGCCGAGCGGCGCCGGCCCGCATCTACGCCCGCGCGGACGACGTCCTGGTCTTCGTCTCCACCGCGCCCCTCGACAGCGTGGAGCGGCGGCTGGAGCAAGGGGCGGAGGACAGCCACCTCGAGCCGGTCGAGCAGGGGGTGTTGTCGGTCGACGCCCGGCCCCGCCTGCTGGGCCGGCAGCTCCAGAGCCGCGCGCCCACCGTGGGGCGGCTGCTGGCCCAGGCGGAGCGGCTGCGACTCTCGGCAGACCTCCACGCGCAGGGATTGCAGGCCGAGCTGGAGCTCGAGCTCGCCGGGGAGTCGGCCGCGCGCGAGGTCGCGGAATCCTTGGGCTCGCTGGCGCGCGCGGTGAAGGCGAGCGACGGCCTCTTGCCCAAGCTGATCGAGGGCCTGGTGGTGGAGTCGGTGGGTCCCCGCGTGGTGCTTCGCCTGCGCCTGCCGCCGGAGACCTTGGCGCTCCTGCTTCGCTGCGCCGGCGGCGATTCGTGCGATTGAAGGAGCATCGAAGATCGGCCGGGCGAACGCCGGCGCGGCCGGCCCCGCCTGGGGTTAGGGCCCCAGCGAATTCACTTCGTTGGGGCGGGGAGGCGCGCGTCTCCCCGGTGACAAACCGAGAGGGACGTCGATTTCTTCGACGGCCCTCGGGGGTTTCCCGTTTGACGGGGCCTGACCCGTGCGCTACGGGAGGCGTCCCTTCGGGCGAGGCGCATGGGGCGGTCCATCCCGCACCCACACCAAGCGACCAAAACGCCGGAAGGCCAAGGAGGCAGCGTACCGTCCCATGACCCAAACCCAAACTCAGACCCCTTCCGGCGACAGCTTCGCCGCATTGTTCGAGCAGGCCGCACAAGGCACCGGTGCGACCGAGATGGGCGGCGAAGGCCAGATCGTCACCGGAATCATCGTCGCCGTGAACCGTGACGCGGTCATCGTCGACATCGGGGGCAAGAGCGAAGGCGTCATCAAGGCGGACGAGTTCATCGACGCCACCGGTCAGCTGACCATCAAGCCCGGCGACCGAGTGGACGTCTTCATCGAGAGTCGCGAGAGCGACGACGGCATGATCTCCCTGTCCAAGGAGAAGGCCGACAAGATGAAGGTGTGGGACGAGATCTCGAGCGCTTGCGAGCGTGACGAGATCATCGAAGGCACCATCAGCCAGCGCGTGAAGGGTGGCCTGTCCGTCACCATCCGCGGCGGGGTCAAGGCGTTCCTGCCCGGCAGCCAGGTGGACCTCCGGCCCATCCGCAACTTGGACAAGCTGATCGGTCAGACTTACGAGTTCAAGGTCATCAAGTTCAACAAGAAGCGCGGCAACATCGTGCTCTCGCGCCGCGTGCTCCTCGAGCGGGAGCGCGACACGCTGAAGGCCAAGACCCTGGCCCACCTCGAGGAGGGCATGGTCCTCCAGGGCACCATCAAGAACCTCACCGAGTACGGCGCCTTCGTCGATCTGGGCGGCATCGACGGCCTGCTCCACATCACGGACATGTCCTGGGGCCGCGTGAATCACCCGAGTGAGGTGTTCAAGGTCGGCGACGAGGTCACCGTCAAGGTGCTGAAGTACAACGCCGAAACCGAACGCGTCAGCCTCGGCCTGAAGCAGACCCAGGAAGACCCCTGGAACCACGCCGAAGAGGTCTACGTCATCGGCAAGCGCGTGAAGGGCAAGGTGATGAGCCTGACCGACTACGGCGCGTTCGTGGAGCTCGAGCCGGGCGTCGAGGGCCTGATCCACGTCAGCGAGATGAGCTGGACGAAGAAGGTCAAGCACCCGAGCAAGATGATGGAGATCGGCAACGAGGTGGAGTGCCAGGTCCTCGAGGTCGATTCGAAGGCCAAGCGCATCAGCCTGGGCCTGAAGCAGCTCGAGCCCGATCCGTGGACGCTGTTCACCGACAAGTACAAGCCGGGCGACAAGATCACGGGCAAGGTCCGCTCGATCACCGACTACGGCGTGTTCATCGGCATCGAGGAAGGCGTCGACGGCATGGTCCACAAGACCGACCTGTCGTGGACGGTCAAGATCAACAACCCGGCCGACCTCTACAACAAGGGTGACGAGGTCGAGGCGATCATCCTCAGCATCAACCACGACGAGAAGAAGGTCTCGCTGGGCGTGAAGCAGCTCTGGGACGACCCGTGGGGCACGATCCTCGAGAAGTACAAGCCCGGCGCGGTGGTCGACGAGGTGACCGTGCTTTCGGTGGTCGACTACGGTGCGTTCGTTCGCATCGCGGAGGGCATCGAGGCGCTCATCCCCAGCGGCGACCTGGACGCCAACCTGTCGCCCGCCCCGGGCGACAAGCTCAAGGCCGAGGTCTCCAACATCGACTCGATGGACCGCCGCATCACCCTGACGATGCGCAACGTCGGCTCGAGCCCCGCCGCGGAGCAGTTCCAGGCCCTCGCCCGCGAGAAGGCCGGCCAGGGCGCGACCCTGGGCGATCTCCTCAAGGGCAAGCTCGGCGACAAGCTCGCGGAGCTGACCGGCGAAAAGAAGGAGTGAGGGTTTCTTTCTCTCTCCGACGCCGGCTGTGGCCTCGGGCGACTCTTCCGCACTGAGACACGGCCGGCGCCCGGCGCCGCCGGGATTCGCACTTGTGCCGGGCGAGGCCCTTCGGCCTCGCGTTCCCCCACTTTCACCGCCTCGCGTTTCTGAGCTAGGTTCCGCTCGATGTCCGAGCGACTCTGGGCTCCGTGGCGGATGGACTTCATCCGCCAGGCTGAAAAGCCAGAGGGCTGCGTGCTCTGCGGCTACGTGGGGCGCGAGGTCGGGCGGGCGAGTCGGGTGCTGGTGCGGCAGGAGCACGCCTACGTCGTGCTCAACAAGTACCCTTACGCCGCAGGGCACCTGATGGTCGTTCCGAACCGCCACACCGCCTCGCCTTCGGAGCTCGCGCCCGAGGAGCACGACGCCCTCTGGCGGCTGGTCACCGAGAGCGCAGCGCGCCTGCAGACGGCCAGCGGTGCCGAGGGGCTGAACGTGGGCATGAACCTCGGGCGGGCCGCGGGCGCCGGGATCCACGAGCACCTGCACGTGCACCTGGTGCCGCGCTGGTCCGGGGACAACAACTTCATGCCAGTGATCGCCGACGTGCGGGTGATGCCCGAGTACCTGGAGAGAACCTGGGAAGAGCTCCTGCCGCACTTCGCCGGCGCGGAGGAAGCCCGGTGACCGAGCCCCTCATCATCGAGGAGCCGCGCGGGAGCCGCTTCGGCTGGACGCGCTCGCGCCTGGTCTTCCTGAGCGCCTCGGGGCTGTTCGCGCTCTTGACCATCTGGTGGGCGGCGGAGGTGATCCTGCCGTTCATCATGGCGCTCATCATCGCCTACGTGCTGACGCCAGCGGTGGACCTCTGCGAGCGGGCCAAGCTGCCCCGCGCGATCTCCATCATCCTGGTCTACGTCGTCACCCTCGGGGGCCTCTACCTGGCGGTCGCGGCCATGGCTCCGCGTCTGTACCAGGAGACCATGACGCTGGCGCGCGACGCGCCGCAGATCACCGAGAAGCTCACCACCACCTGGGCGCCGCGCGTCGAGGGCTTCACTCAAGGCATCCTCGACCGTGTCGCTCCGCCCGCCAAGCCAGAGGAGCCGGCGCCGGCGCTGGAGATCCAGAAGCGACCGGACGGCTCGTTCACCGTGGAGCTGCGCTCGGGCGTGGAGATCGTGCAAGAAGACGCCAAGCACTGGAAGGTCCTGCCCATCACGACGGAGCCCGCCGAGCGCTTCAGCGCCGCGCGCTTGGCGCGGGAGGCCGCTGGGCAGGCCTTCGACTACGTGAAGCGAAACGCGCTCGACCTGCTCAAGGTGGGGCAGGCCATCTTCGGCAAGGTCGCGCGCAGCATCTTCCTGTTCTTCCTGACGCTGATGCTCGCCGCCTATCTGATGTTGACGCGGGAGGCGATCATCGACTTCTTCCGCTCCCTGCCGCCCGAGCGCGTGCGTCCGAGCTTCGATCGCTTGCTGCACCGAATCGATCGGGGCCTGGCCGGTGTGGTGCGCGGGCAGCTGCTCATCTGCCTGGTGAACGGCGTGCTCTCCGCCATCGGCTTCTGGATGTTCGGGCTGAAATACTGGCCCATCCTGTCGCTGGTGGCCGCCGTGATGAGCATCATCCCGATCTTCGGCTCGATCCTCAGCACCATCCCGGCGGTGCTCATCGGCCTGACGCAGGACTTCTTCACGGCGCTCTGGGTGCTGCTCTGGATCATCGGCATCCACCAGGTCGAGGCCAACCTCTTGAACCCCAAGATCATCGGTGTGGCCGCCAAGATCCACCCCGTGCTGGTGGTGTTCTCGTTGATCGTGGGGGAGCACTTCTTCGGCCTTTGGGGCGCCCTGTTGGCGGTGCCGACCCTGTCCTTGGCGCAGAGCGTGTTCCTGCACTTCCGCTACGAGCTCCTGCCGGACGCGGGTCCCGACAGCCTGGCGCCCCCGGCGGCCTGACGGGCCGACTTGCGCCGCGGGCCACCTGCGCTTAAGAGCCGCCCGTGGCCAAAGAAGCCCGAAAGCTCAGGCGAGCCGCGACCAAACGCGACGACGACGGAAGCAGCAAGAAGCCGCTGCTGAACGAGCCGATGAAGGCGAAGCCGGTGGACGTCCCGGATCCCCTGCGCGGCGAAGCGTTCAAGAAGCTCCTGATGCGCCTGGCGCTGCCGCTGATCGCGGTCTGGCTGATCGGCGCGTTCGCCGCCAGCTTCACCCACTCGACGACCGGGCGCTCCATCGCCCTGGGGTTGCCGGCCCTGGCCACGCTGCTGCTCGTGGGCGTGGTGCTCTGGGCGGTGCAGCAGGCCAAGAAGGCGCGCAGCGTCGCCGGCATCCTGAACAGAGTGGAGACCGCCGAAGATCGCAAGGCGGCGCTCAGCGAGCTCGACGCGTCGTTCAAGAAGAAGGACCCCGCTGCCATCTTCGCCCGGGCGCAGCTCGAGCTGCAGGAGGATCCGAAGAAGGCGCTCCGGACCCTGGAGCAGATCGACCTCGGCAAGGTGCAGGCGACGGTCGCGGACGAGGCGCGGACGCAGCGGGCGATGATCCACCTCCTGATGGGTGACGTGGGCGAGGCTCGCCCGCTCGCCGACGGCATCGAGGTGAGCCGCCACCAGGACGCGAAGTCGCGCGCGATGATGACCGCGGTGATCGGTGAGGCCTGGGCCCGGAGCGGTCAGGCCAAGAAGGCGCTCGACACGCTCCAGCTGATCGACCCCGAGGATCCGGAGTACGAGCCGCTCCGGCCGCAGCTCTATCGCGCCTACGCCTACGCCTACGCCCACACCAGCGACCTCAAGAACATGAAGAAGTGCGTCAAGCGCCTGGGCGACATCGACATGCGCCTGCTCGGCGGCTTCTTGGCCAAACGCGCGCACCCGCTCTTGCAGAAAGAGGCCAAGCAAGTGCTCGAGCGCAGCGGGCAGATGCCCCGCAAGATGGTCGTGCAGCGGGGAGTCTGAGGCCTCAGGCTTCAGGCTTCAGAGCCAGGGGCACAGGGGGGAAGGAGGACAGGCCCCAGGCGGGGAGGGGTCAGGGCTCAGGAAGACCGAGCGGCTTCGCGCCTGAAGCCTGGCCTGGATCCCGAACCCTGAGCCTTGACCTGAAGCCTGCCCGCCTCCCGCCTTTGGCCCTCACCCCCTGTCGGTCCTGTGCTCCTGGCTCTGAGACCTGAAGCCCGCCCGCCTGCTCCTCACAGGCCCGCGAGCGTCGCCTTGCCGGCGGGGCGGATGGCGATCTCCGGGAGCAGCTCGGCGTAGGAGACGACGCGCAGCTCGGGCATGTCGAGCTCGATCAGCTTCTTGACGAAGCGGCGCACGTCGGGCTGAGTCAGGACCACGCTGGTCGCGCCCTCGGCAGCGTCGCGTGCGCGGCGCACGGCGCGCACCACGTCGCGGGCCGCGGCGGGGGCGAGCGTCAGGAAGCTGCCGGCGGCCGTGCGGGAGATGGCGCCGCGGATCGTGTCCTCGATCATCGAGTCCAGCAGCAGCACCTCGAGCTCGCCGCTGCCGCCGGTGAGCTGGTGGCTGAGCGGCCGGCGCAGGCACGAGCGCACGTACTCGGCGAGGTTCAGCGAGTCTTTCTCGGCGTGGGCCACCTGCGCCAGGGACTCGAGCACGCCGCGCAGGTCGCGGACGCTGACGCCCTCCTCGACCAGGCGACGCAGCACGTCGGCGAGCAGCACGACCGGCACCGGTTTGGGCACCACCTGGCGCACGGTCGCCGGCGACACCTGCTCGAGCTGGTCGAGCAGCACCTGGGTCTCCGAGATGCCCAGGAAGTCCGCCGCGCGGCGCCGCAAGACCGACAGCGACTCTTCGACCAGGTGGGCGGCGACGTCGGAGTCGGGCAGACCGGGGGAGAGCACCATGGACTTGGCCGGCACCTCTCCCAGGCAGAGCACCACCGTGCGCTCCGGGAGCTCGTCGCTGACCGCCACGCGCCCGGCGGGCAAGGGGACGCCCAGATCGCGGAACAGCACCTCCTGGACGGCGGAGGCCGCGGCGCGCACGCCGGCCCGCCGGAGCTCGCCGCCGCGCGTGTCGTCATCGCAGAGCGGCGCGAGATCCGGGCTCACGTCGAGGGACCAGGGCACCACGACGGGCACGAAGCGGGGAGGGGCCTCGGCGTCCTCGCCGCGCTGCACCGGCTCGTTCGCGCTGGCCTCGCCGATCGGCGCGCGGCGCGTGCCGGAGCGCGAGGCGAAGAACAAGAGCGCGCCGATGACCAGGAACGGCAGCGCCGGCAAGCCGGGGATGGCCGCCAGGATCAACACGAAGACGCTAGCCACCCTGAGCGCGCGCGGCGCGCCGAAGATCTGCGTGGCCAGCTCCTGCCCGAGCGGCGTGTCCGGCTCCTCGCTGGCGACGCGGGTGACCAGGATGCCCGCGGCGGTGGCCAGCACCAGCGCCGGGATCTGAGTGACCAGGCCGTCGCCGATGGTGAGCAGGCCGTAGCGCTTCACCGCGGTGACGAGCTCCAGGTCCTTCATCCCGACGCCGATGGCGATGCCGCCCAGGAGGTTGATCAGGGTGATCAGGAACGAGGCGATGACGTCGCCCTTGACGAACTTCATCGCGCCGTCCATGGCGCCGTAGAACTGGCTCTCCCGGGAGAGCGCCCGCCGCCGGCGGCGGGCCTCGTTGCCGTCGATGGCGCCGGAGCGGAGCTCCGCGTCGATCGCCATCTGCTTGCCGGGCATGGCGTCCAGCGTGAAGCGCGCGCCGACCTCGGCGACACGCTCCGACCCCTTGGCGATGACGACGAACTGGATGATGGACAGGATCAAGAAGATCACGCCGCCGACCACGTAGTTGCCTCGCACCACGAAGGTGCCGAAGGCGCGGATCACCTCGCCCGCGTCCGCCTGGAGCAGGATGAGGCGGGTCGAGGAGACGTTGAGCGCCAGGCGTACCAGCGTCGTGAGCAGGAGCAGCGTGGGGAACGCGGCGATGCGCAGCGCGTCGCTCACGTACAAGGTGACCAGCAAGATGGCGACGCTGGCGGCCAGGTTGGACGCGATCAGCAGATCGAGCACCCAGGTGGGCAGCGGCACGATCATCAGGCCGACGACCGCCATCACCAGCGCGGCCAGGGCCACGTCCGCGGTGGAGAAACGCTTCTTCTGAGCGCCGAGGCGCAGGGCTGTGGGAGTGGCCATGTTCAACTCGGTGCCGAGAACAGCGCGACGACGCCAGTGTAGAGCTGGAGCTGGGCGCGCCCGCGGTGGGGAGCGATCTCGAAGGACGAAGCAAGGCCGGCGAAGGGCATTTCGCCGAAGCGCGCGCGCAGGATCTTGGCGTCCACGTCTGCGGCGCCGTAGAGCGAGCTGCCCCGGCCCGCGCAACTGACGTAGATGCCGAAGCGCGGCGCAGCGCCAGCGGCGGTCCGGAGCGCGTCGCGCGCCGCTGCCTCGAGATCCGCGCGCGCGTGTCCGGCGTCGCGCACCGCGAACGCGATGCGCGTGCCCTCCCGCGCTTCCTCGGAGATGAGCAGGCCCCGGCGCACCGGGTCGACGCCCTGCACGGCGCGGACGAGCAGCTCCGAGCGCCCCTCGCCGGGCTCGTCGTCGCTCAGCACCGCGAGCACCAAGGGCTGACCGGCCAGCGACTCGCCCACTGCGGACAGCACGTCGAGCGCGGGCTCGGACTCGATGCGGGTCACCAGCGCGCCGCGAGTCTCGGTGATTCTACGGAGCGGCATCAGGAGGCGGCACGCGGGCGATGTCCGGATGACCGGCGGGGAGAGACCGCGCACGAGCAGTGCGGCGGCGCGACCGGAGCTGACCCGGCCCTCGGCGTCCACCACCACCGGATCGAAGCCCAGTGTGCCGGCGCCCAACAGGTGGCGAGTGACTCGGGCGTCCCACAATGGCTCGAGGGACGAGGGGGAGAAGCCCTCGGGGCGGACGAACGCGATGGCGGTCGGCGCGCTCTTGGCGCTGCGATCGGAGAGGGCACGGCTCAGCCCCTCGAGCGCCTCGTCGGCGCCGCTGGCCCCGACCACCAGCACCTCCGTACGACCCCCGGTCCAGAGGATGCCCGCCGCCGCAGGCTCGTTTTCGACCTCGCCGCGCTCGGTGAGCACGCCGGCGCCGGAAGCGATGAGGAGGGGCAAGCCCGGCGCCGCTGCGACGAGCTCGCGCCCCAGCTCCGAACCGAGCTCCGAGAGCGCGCCGCTGGTGAAGACCAGCGCGCCCGCCGGGCGCTGGACGCGGCCCAGGGCAGTCGCGAGCTCGCGCGCCGCGCGGGTCGGGCTTCGCGTCTGGACAACGAAGCTCACCGCGCCCGCCATGGGCCGCCACGTTATTTAACGGCGGCGCCGGCCGCAAGGGCCTGCGCGGTGCGACTCCGCTTTCGCCGGGCCGCCGGTTCCGCTAAACGTCGAGGCGAGATGGGCGAGCCCGGCCGACTGAAGATCACGTCGTACGGCGCGACCGACTTGGGCAAGCGGCGTCAGGTCAACGAGGACGCCTACCTCTGCGACGACGAGCTGGGTCTGTGGGTCGTCGCCGACGGCATGGGGGGCCATGCGGCGGGTGAGGTGGCGAGCCAGGAGGCGGTGGACACCGTCTACGGCATGGTGAAGCGGGGCAAACGCGCGCTCGAGCTCGAGGGCGACTTCAGCGAGGAGAAGGCCCGGGCCGCGGCGCGGCTGCTCGAGGGCGCAGTTCAGGCCGCGACCTACATGGTGTTCGCGATGGCGGAGCTGGATGCCAACAAGGCCGGCATGGGCACCACGCTGAGCACGATGATGGCCCTGGGCGACTTCGCGGTGCTCGCTCAGGTCGGCGACAGCCGGATCTACCGAGTGCGTGGCGGTGAAGCCGCACAACTCACGGAAGATCACACACTTATCGCCTGGCAGCTCAAGCAAGGCCTCATCACCGCCGAGGAGGCCAAGCACAGCCGGCACCGCAACGTGATCACGCGGGCGGTGGGCAATCGCGACTACGTGCAGGTCGACACCCATTGGGTCGAGCTCGAGTTGGGCGACCAATTCCTGCTCTGTAGCGACGGGCTCCACGGCTACCTGCGCACCGCTGAAATTCCCGACGTTACCGCGCTCGGCGGCGAGGCTTGTGTGCGCAAGTTCATCGAGATCGCCAACGGCCGCGGCGGTCGCGACAACATCACCGCCGTGCTGGTCGAAATCACCTGACGCGGGCGAGCGCGAGGTGCCGGCCGGAAGCGGCGCGCGATCCGCCGCGTTTATTTGGCCGAACGCACCGACCTCCGATAGCGACGAGGTGAGGAGCATCGATGAAAGCGCCGCGTATCGGAGTCGTCATGGGCGGAACCTCGGCCGAGCGGGAGGTCTCCCTCAGCACCGGCAGAGCAGTGGCAAAGGCCCTGGGCTCGGCGGGGCGGAACGTGGTCGAGATCGAGCTCGGGCCCGGGATCGACACCGTGGGGGCGCTGCGCGCGGCTCGCATCGACGTGGCCTTCCTGGCGCTGCACGGCCGCCTGGGTGAGGACGGCTGCATCCAGGGCCTGCTCGAGATCCTCGAGATCCCCTACACGGGCTCGAGCGTGCTCGCGAGCGCCTTGGCCATGGACAAGCTGAAGAGCAAGGAGCTCTTCCGCCTGCACAACGTGCCGACGCCGCCGTACTACGTCTTCGACGCGGAAGGCCTGGCGGACGTGGAAGAAGTCCACGGCTCCTTCGGCTTCCCGGTGGTGGTCAAGCCACGGCGCGAGGGGTCGAGCTTCGGAATCGCCAAGGCGGACAGCCCCGCCGCTCTCGCTCGGGCCATCGCGGACGCGCGCCGCTACGATCAGAGCGTGTTGGTCGAGCGCTTCATCGCCGGCAAGGAGATCTCGGTGGGGATCCTCGACGGCCGCGTGCTCGGTGCCATCGAGATCGCGCCGAAGAGCGGCATGTACGATCACCACGCCAAGTACACCCCGGGGATGACCGAGTACTTCATGCCAGCGCGGCTGCCCGCGACCCGCTACCGCGGCGTGTTGAACCTCGCGGAGCGTGCCGCGCAGGCGCTGGACAGCGCCGGCGCCGTGCGCGTCGATCTACTGGTGACCGAAGGGCAGAACGAGTACGTGCTCGAGGTCAACACGCTGCCGGGCATGACCCCGACCAGCCTCCTGCCCAAGATCGCCGCTGAGGCCGGCTACTCCTTCGCCGATCTGTGCGAAGCCATCGTCGATCGCGCTGGCTTGGGCGTCGCGCAGCCGGCGGCGCCCGCGGAGCACCCCGCGCTCGGAGCCGAGTCCGAGCCGGACACCCTGGCCGTCGCGGTCTGACGACTTTCGCGGCCGAAGCCCGAGTCTGAGCGGTCCGCTACTCCGCCCGAGCCGCCGCCGGGGCCTGGCTGCAGCGGTCTCGCACCGCGCTGTTGTGCCGGTCCACCATCGACTTGACCGCCTCCGGATCGTCCTCCGGCGGGGTGAAGACGTAACGGCTCTGGTCGGCCTTGGCGCGCTCGCCCGCGCCCGGGCTGACGATGATGCCGGCAATGCCCAGGCCGAAGCCGGCGGCGATGAGCGCGCTGGCCCCGGCGACCCGCCCGCCGTTGATGTCCTGTTCCTCGTCGACGCTGCCGTCCGACGCCGTCGTCTTCTTCGTGTCGAACGAGGTGGCGAACAGGTAGGAGCCGATGCCCAACGCGATGAGGCCCGCGCCGCCGAGGCCTGCCGCGAGCAACTGCTTCTGGTCGTGGCGCTCCACCCCAGCCTTGTGCCGCTCGACGATTGGCGACGAGCCGAGGCGCTCGGCGAGGCCGGGGATCTTCTCCGGGTGGTCTTCACCCACCCGGTACACGCCGAAGCCGTCCTTGCGGGCGACGCTGCTCCGCCCGCTGTGGCTGACCTCTTGGCTCTGGGTGGGGGCGAGCACCAGCCACTCCGTGGATTCGCAGGCATTCTTGGCGTTGCCGCTCTGCGTCGGAAGCTCGCCGGGCAGTCGGACGACCGTGGAGGCGCAGCCCAAGGCCGGGACCAAGAGCGCCACCCACAGTCGTCGCATCGGCCTGGGGAGTACCACGCTTCTCGTCCCTCGTCACCGCCCGGGCTAGCATGTTTGGGCCTTGGGCAACGCGCACGAAGCCGGACGGGTGGTCGGCCGCTACGTGCTCTACGACGAGATCGCGTCGGGGGGCATGGCGACGATCCACCTCGGCCGCATGATTGGCCAGGTCGGGTTCGCGCGCACCGTCGCCATCAAGCGTCTCCACCCCCACTTCGCCAAGGACCCGGAGTTCGTGGCGATGTTCATCGACGAGGCGCGTTTGGCGGCGGGCATCCGCCACCCGAACGTGGTCTCCACCCTCGATGTCGTGGCGCTCGAGGGGGACCTGTTCCTGGTGATGGAGTACGTGGAAGGGGACTCGCTCTCTCACCTGATCAAGCGCGTGACCGCCCGGGACCAGCGCATTCCGCCGGGCGTGGTGAGCGGCATCGTGAGCAACGTGCTCTACGGCCTGCACGCCGCACACACGGCGAAGGACGAGCGCGGCGAGGCGCTGCACATCGTCCACCGCGACGTCTCCCCGCAGAACGTCCTGGTGGGTCTCGACGGCGTGGCGCGCGTGGTCGACTTCGGTGTCGCCAAGGCGTCGCGGCGCATCATGGAGACCGAGGCCGGACGCATCAAGGGCAAGTTCCGCTACATGGCGCCGGAGCAGGTGAAGGCGGACAAGTTCGACCATCGGGTGGACGTCTTCGCAGCGGGCATCGTGCTCTGGGAGGCCCTGACTGGGCGGGGGCTCTTCGTCGCCGACGAGCCGATGCGCACCATGACGATGGTGATCGAGCACCCGATCGAGCCACCTTCCAGCCTGGTCCCGGGGATCCCGAGCGCGGTGGACGACGTGGTGCTGCGCGCGCTCGAGCGCTCGCCCGCCGAGCGCTACCAGAGCGCCCGCGAGATGGCGATGGATCTGGAGGACGCGCTGCCGCCGGCGGTGCCGCGCGTGATCGGCGAGTGGGTCGACGGCCTGGTCGGCGAGACGCTGCGCAAGCGTGCCGAGCGCCTGATCGAGCTCGGCAGCGAATCGAACGCCTCCGCTGCCGGCTTGCCGCAGCCGGCGACGGTGCCCGACGCGGTTCCGAGCGCGCCGCTGCCCGCTCCGCTGCCCGTCGACGCGGCGCCGCCCATCCCCGCGGCGCCCGCGCCGCAAGCCCCCGTGCCGCTGCCGGTCCTCGAGGCCACCCCCGTGCCGGCTCATCCGCTGCGCACCGAGCCGAGCTCGCAGGTCTCCGAGGTCTCCACCGCCGCCTGGGACACGGCAGCGCAACGCTCGCTGTTCCCGCTCCGACCGAACAAGCAGCTCAAGGTGGTGCTCGGCGCGGTGGCGGGCGCGATGGCGCTGTTTCTCGTCGTCTTGGTCGTCGTGCTCAAAGGCCGCGCTCCGACCGACGAGGCGCCGGACGTGCTCGGTCTACCCCCGACCGGCGCCGCCCGCCCGGAGGTACCCGTAGAGGCGACCCCGCCGCCCGCGCCGGCGCCCGTGCCGGCACCGCCCGCCGCGACGCCGGAGCCGACGAGCGAGCCCGCGGTGCCGGCGCCGAAGCCCGCGCCCGCGCCCGAAAAGCCTCCGCCGACGCCACAGATCTCAGCGGCCCCCGCCGCGCCCAAGGCGGCGCCGAAGCCCGCTGGGGACTGCAACCCACCGTGGGTGATTGACGCGAACGGCATCAAGAAGTTCAAACGGCACTGCATGTGATGGCGAAACTGATTCTCTCCCAAGGGCTGGCGCTGGCCGTTGTCTGCACTTGCGCGAGCGCGTTCGCAGCGCCCGGGACCCCGACCAAACCCGAGTGCTTCGACGCGCACGAACGTGCACAGCTCGCTCAAAAGGAGAAGAAGCTGCGCGCGGCCAAGCAGGACTACTCGATCTGTGCCAACGCGGCTTGTCCCAAGCTGGTCCGCAGCGAGTGCGAGGCGGAGCTCCCGAAGCTCGACGCCGTCCTCGCGTCGGTGATCGTGTCTGCGCTGGACGCGGGCAAATCGGACAGCACCATCCGCATCAGCATCGACGGCACGCCGGCGGAGCAGGCGTCCGGCCCCATCGAGCTCGAGCCGGGAGAGCACCTGCTCCGCGCCGAGACCAGCGACGGGCGCAGCGTCGAGAAGCGGGTGACGCTCCCGGAGGGCCGGCGCAACGAGAAAGTCACGCTGGACGTCCCGGCGGCCGCTCCCGCCGCTCCCTCGCCCGAGCCGCCGCCTGCCCCAGCGCCTGCGCCGAGCCGCATCAGCCCCGCGGTGTGGGTGCTCGGCGGCGTCGCGGTGCTCGGGCTGGGCGGCTTCGTCGGCTTCGGCCTCTCGGGCAAGGGGCAGGAGAGCGACTTGGACTCCTGCAAGCCCGACTGCAAGCGCGACGACGTGGACGCGATGCGCCGGAGCTACCTCCTGGCCGACATCTCGCTGGGTGTCGCGCTCGTTGCCGGCGGGGTGGGCGCCTACCTCTACGTTTCCGGGAACAAGAAGCAGCAGGAGCAGGGCGTGTTCGTGCGCGCGGTGCCATTGCGGCAAGGCATGGGTGCGCGCCTGGGCGCGAGCTTCTGAGCGTCAGGGGCAGGTGGTCGTGTACTTGACCTTGCCGTTCGCGTCGGCGGCGAGCTTGCTGCAGGAGCCCGGACACAGCACTGCGGTGCCGGCGTTCTCGAACCAGCCGTCGCCGGGCAACGGCCCGCCGGGGCAGCCGGCAGCGCTCGAGTGGTGCGTGAGCGTGAAGGGAGTGCCCCCGACGTCGAGCGTGAACGCGACCTCCGCCGCCGTCTTGCCCGCGGGATAGCTGAAGCGACACGGCGTGACGGCCGAGAGCATCGCGGCGGTGATGGCCTGAGAGGTGGTCGCGCTCTGTACGGCGACGCTGCCGCCCGCCGCGGCGAAGCCGTTGATGAAATTGAGGTCCGAGGCGGGCAGCGCGATGAAGTGCGAGGTCACCGCCGGCCAGGCCGTGCTCAGGATTTGGTTCAAGACCGCTGTCGCGCTGCTACAGCCGCCGCCGGCGGTCGCCGACGTGACGTCGGTGATCACCACGACGTCGAACTGTGTCGCCGGCTTGGTCGCGAGGTACTGTGTACCCGCGTTCTTGCCGCCGTTGAACGTGCCCTCCAGCACCGTTTGGAGCCCGACCGTGGTCGCGGTCAGGGAGGTGGCGACCGCGCTGGCGAGCCCGGGCAGGACACCGAAGCCGACGGCGGGCGTGCTGTAGCCGCCACCGGCGCAGCTGCCTCCGGCTTGCAGACCGAAGTACTGGAGGCCGAAGTCGATGCCGGCGGCCTGCGCGCTGGTGGCGAAGGCGTTGATCGCGCTCGACGCCATGGGGAACTTGTTCTGGTCGGCCATGCTGCCGGAACGATCGAGGAAGACGTAGGCCGCCCGTGGCAGCGCGCTGGCGTCGCCGGTCGTGGGCGTACAGGTCGTGCCGCCGCTGCCGCCGCCGCTGGGAGCGCCGCCGCCGCTGGGAGCGCCGCCGCCGCTGGGAGCGCCGCCGCCGCTCGGAGCGCCGCCGCCGCTCGGAGCGCCGCCGCTGCCTGCGGACCCGCCGGTGGAGCCTGCGGACCCGCCGGTGCTGCCGCCGGCGCCGCCCGCACCCCCGGAGCTCTTCCCGCCGCTTGCCGAACCGCCCAGGAATTCGTCGTCGCTCGGGGCGAGCAGCGAGCAGGCCGCGAGGCAGAGCGAGGCGAGGGAAACGCCCCAAGTTCCGAGCCGCGCCGCCATCGCCAGCGAGCTTAGCACGTGGGCCCGCTCAGGGGCCGAGCATCGCGGCGATCTCGGCGGGGTCGCGGTAGCTCCGGAGCGTCTTCACCAGCTCCTCTCGGCTCGACCAGGGCAGGACGTTGCCGCGCGGCGTGGCGTACTCGAGGTACAGGTTGTCGTCGCTCGACACCAGGTCGCCGACGCCGAGGCCGGCCTGGCGCGCCGAGTCCTCGATGAAGCGGCGGAGCCCCTTGTCGGTGACGATGACGTCGTCGAGCAGCGTGGCCAACAGGCGGTTGTTCGGGATGCTGTCGTGTACCGTCGGATCGGCCTGCATGCGCTCGAGGTGGGCGCGGGAGGCGACGAGGGGGCGCTCGGAGGCGACCAGGATGCCCTGCCCGCCGCCGTAGAACAGCGTGACGTGGTCGAACTCGTCCGCCAGCGTGTGCAGGATGGTCGCGAAGTCGCGCCGGCTCATGTGGTGCAGCTGCACCCACTGCTGGAACACCCCGCCGGGCTCGAGGCGCGAGTGAACCAGCCGGTAGAACTCTCGGCTGTACAGGTTCGACGCGCCGGCGAACCAGACGCTCGACAGCTCCATGCTGACCAGGCCGTAGCGCTCGGTGGTGAGCAACAGGAAGTTGCGGCCGTCCGCCAGGTGGAGCTTCACCTTGGGATCGTCGAGGGCGTTGCGGTTGATGCTGCCGAAGTGCTGCTTCGCGGCGCGGGCGATGGCGGGCGAGATCTCAACCATGTCCACGCCCTGCCAAGGGTAAGCCGCGATGGTGCCCAGGGTGGTGCCGGTCCCGAGACCGATGACCAGCGCGCGCCGGTGCTCCGGCACGAACAGCGAGGGGTAGTGGGCGAAGAAGCGCTGGGCGTTCATCTCCCAGCCGTTGTTCCCCTGGAACTTTCCGTTCGTGTACAGGGTCAAGACGTCGCCGCGCCGCGCCACCGTGGTGACCCCACCGTGGACGTCTTCCTCCATCATCAGGAGCTCGTCCGGCGGCCGCTCGCTGTCGAAGTAGACGTTGGAGCCGCTGGTCAAGCGAGCCAGATCCCAGCGCGGCGCGCCGAGCGCGAGGAGCAGGGCGAGCGCCGCGAAACCGAGCGCGAAGCGCTTGGCGGTCGCCGAGGTCGTCAGCGCCGTGGCGACGCCGAGCAGGGCGAAGACCACCGCGCAGGTCGCGAGCACGCGCTGCGAGCCCAGCGCGGGCAGCACGAGGTACCCGGTTACCAGCGAGCCGGTCACTGCTCCGATGGTGTTGACCGCAGTGAGGCGCCCGACCAGGCGCCCGACGCCGGCGTAGCGCGCGACGCGCGACAAGAGCAGCGGGAAGGTCAGCCCCATCAGCGAGGTCGGCAGGCATAGCACCGCGAACGCGACCAGACCCCGCACCGCCTCGCGGCCCTCGAAGCTCGCGACTTGCTCGCCAGTGCCCTTGAACACCAGCGGCAAGCGATCCCAGAGCGGCAGCGTGAGCGCGAGCAGCGCTCCGGTCAGGACCAGGCTCGCTGGCAGCGTCGCGTCGCCGTAGCGCCTGCCGAGAGCCGGAGCGCGTGACGCGCCCACGAACAGGCAGGTGAGGAAGACGGCGAGGATGAGCCCGAACGCGTAGGCGCTGTTTCCGATGATCAGCGCCAAGAGGTGCGTGAACACGACCTCCGCGGAGAACACCAGGTAGCCCGAGGCGAAGGCCAAGGTCGTGAGCAGGACCTGCTCCCGGGAGCCGGGATCGGCCTGGGGGACCGCTCTGGCCTCCGCGTCCTCTCGAGCTTCGCTCGGCCCCGAGTGGGCGGGCTCGGCGAGCAGGGCGCCCCTGCGGCCCAAGAGCAGGGAGAACACGCCGATGGCGCCGCTCAACGCCGCCGCGGCGGCGAGGGTCTTCGTCAGCCCCAGCGCCGGCAAGATCGCGTAGGCAGCGGCGAGAGCACCCAGGGCGCCGCCCAGCGTGTTGGCGGCGTAGAGGATCCCCAGGCGGCGCGCGCGGCGTGCGGCCTCCGCCGGCGTGGCCGCGGCCCCTTCGCCGAGCGCTCGTGACAGGAAGGGCAAGGTCGCTCCCATCGCGGTGGTCGGCACGATCACCACCAGCATGGCCAGGCACCAGCGTGCGCCGCTCAGCACCACCAGCGAGCCCGGCGCGGCCTGAGCGACCTTCACGTAGAGCGGGGTCAGCGCCTGGAAGGCGAACGGGGCGAGCGCGACCGACGCTGCGACCGCGAGCTCGAGCACGCCGTAGGCGAAGAGCGGGTTCTTGATGCGAGAAGAGAGCTTGCCGCCGAAATGCGCGCCGATGGCCAGGCCCGCCATGAACGCAGCGAGCACCGCGCTCACGGCGTGCGCCGTGGAACCGACGATGTAAGTCAGGTACTTCGAGAAGCAGAGCTGATCGACCAGCCCGGTCGCCCCGGAGACGACGAACAAGGCGACCGGGATCCAGAACGGGGTTGCGCCGGGCGCCGTGCTGGTGCGCGACATTCCGGACTCGACGGCAGGGGCGAGGGGCGTGGACAAAGCGCGCGCACCATAGCGGAACGGCGCCGAACGAGACTCGGGTTTTCGGCATTTTGACGCGGGATCGAGCAGATGCGCTTGGTCCGCGCGTCGGTAAATGGCAGGACAGCAGGGCATGCGTTCCCACCCGATCGGGGTCGTGGCGGCCGAACAGGCCCTGGCTCGGGCCACGGACCGACACCGCAAGGCCCCGCTGGCGTTGACCACCGAGCCCCGAGGGCTCGGACCCTATCGAGGCTACGGCGAGGTGCTCTCCCAGCTCAGCGAGCTGGGCCGGCGCGGCGCGCACGTTTCGGTGATCGGCAAGAGCGTGCGCGAGGAGCCGATCTTCGCGCTCTCGGTGGGGCCGCCGGACGCTCGGCGTACGACCGCGGTGCTGAGCGGGATCCACCCCATGGAGTGGATCGGCGTCGAGACCCACTTCACGCTGCTCGAGCGCTTGGTGGAGCGCCCGCCCACGGATCGCCGGGTGGTCAGCGTGATCGTCGCCAACCCCGACGGCGTCCTGCGCGTGGAAGAGAACCTCCGGCGCGGGCGCCGGCGCTTCGTCCGACACAACGCCCGGCGCGTCGATCTGAACCGTAACTTCCCGAGCTTCTGGGGCAAGCGGAGCTTGGCTCGTCTGCTCTTCAAGCCGATCTTCTCTGCGGGGAGCGGCCCCGCGAGCGAGCCCGAGGTGCGGGCCATCGTGAGCTGCTTCAAAGGGCAGATGGTGGACCGCGCGCTGTCGCTGCACAGCTTCGGCGGGGTGGTGCTGTACCCCTGGGGCGGCCGGGTGTTTCCGGCGCTCGATCGCAGCGAGCTCCGCCGCTGGGCCCGTCACGTCGCCCGCCGTGCCGACCCGCACCAGCCTTACCGCGCCGTTCAATCGTCGCACTGGGTCCCAGGCTTCACGGCGCCGGGCATGGAGCTCGATTGGTTCTACGACAAGCACGGCGCGCTCAGCTTGTTGGTGGAGTGCTCGCGGGGAGGTCTGGGTCTGCCGCGCCTTCGACCCAGCAAGCTCGTCGAGCCGTTCGCCTGGTTCAACCCGCCAGCGCCCGAACGGGTCGCGCCCCACGTGGCTCAGGCGGTCGAGCGCTTCGTGCGCGGTGCGGCGCGGCCCTCCGACTGAAAAAAAGTCACTGGCGCCGTGACAACTCGCCCTGCTCCGCCGTTCAATCCATGAGGTGGACGCGGACGACCTGACGGGGCTGGCGCTGCGGGTGCTCGACGGCGACACCCCGGCCTGGCACGCCTTGTGGCGGCGGGTCGAGCCCCGTATCTGGGCGCTCACCGGCAGGTGGCAGATCACCGGTCCTTTGTGCAAGAGCCCCGACGACCGCCGCGAGATCGTGCTCAAGGTGATGGCGAAGCTGCGCGAGGGCGGGTTCCGCCGCCTTCGAGCCTTCGTCACCTCAGCCGGTGGCAAGAGCGAGGCGGCCTTCGCGGCGTGGCTCCACACGGTCGCGACCCGGGTGGCGGTGGACTACACCCGGGCGCACCCCGAGCACGTCGGTCGCGGCGAGCAGGCGCGCTGGGTGCGCCTGGTTCCCATCGACGACGTGCCGCCGCCCATCGCCGACAGGGACCTGGCGCGTCACGCCACGGTGCTGCGCGTGCTCGAGCGAGCCCGCGACGATCTGAGCGTGCAGCAGCTGACCGCGCTCTCGCTCTGGCTCGACGGCGAGTCGAACGAGACCATCGCCGAGCGCCTGGGGTCGGCGACTCCCGCCGCGGCGGAACGCGCTCTGCGCGCCGCGCTCAAGCGCCTGCGCGATCGCTACCGCGAGCCCGCCGTCGAGGCCGAGCTGTCTCCGGAGGAACCGTCATGACCCAGTGCCCGGAAGTCGATGTCTTGCTCGCGCGCCAGGCCTCGGCGGAGGAGCACGCGGTCGCCTGCGCGGCGTGCAGCGCGGTGCTGTCGCTCGCGGAGCTGCGCGACGAACGCAGCGCCAGCCGCGGTGACGCCTGCGTGGAGGCTGAGGTCCTGCTCGCGCTCCAGAGCGAGGACCTGCTCGACGCGGAGCAGGAGGCAGAGCTCGCGACGCACCTCGAGAGCTGCGCGGAGTGCAGCGAGGTGGCCGTTCGAGTCCAGTCGAGCGCGGGTGCCGTCGCCGACGAGGTCGCTTCCGCGGCGGGAGCCGAGGCGCCCGCCCGTCGCTCGTTCGGCCTGGTGCTCGGTATCGCCGCCGCGCTCTGCGCAGCAGCGGCGCTCGGGGCGCTCGCGCTGCGCGCGCGACCGCGCCCAGCGGAGACGCCGGTGTCGGAGGCGCCACGCGCGGCAGCCCCGGCGCCTGGCCTCGGTCTCGAGCGTCCCGCGCTCGCGCCGAGCGTCGCACCAGCGCCCGCCCCGTCGGTCGCACCGCTGGCGCCGAGCCCGCCGGCGCCCAAGCCAGTCCCGACGCTGGTGGATCCCTGGGCGACCTCGGCGCCGAAGCCGCCGGCGACGAGCCAGCCGCCGCCGCCGGTGCAGGGCACCGGCTTTCTGACGGTGATGTGCGTGCCGACCTGCGACTCCGTCTTGGCCCAGGGCAAGAACCTCGGCGCCAGCCCGGTCGTGCGCGCGCCGCTGCCCAGCGGGCCGGTGAACCTCGAGCTTCGGCGCGGCGCCATCAAGCGCTTCCTGCGCGTGCAGATCGTCGCCGGTCAGACCACCGCCCGGCGCGTCAGCATGAACCCCGAGCCAGAGGTGATGGACCCCTGGCGCTGAGCTCGAGAGCTTCGAAGAATCGACAGCGGGCGGAGGGTAGGCCGGCTTCGCCGGGCGACCTTCAGTCGCCGCCCTTGAGGGCGTCCTTCACGTCTTTCTTCGAGAGCTCGTCGAGCGGGCTCGCGCCGGGCTTCAGGGCCTTGAGCTTGCCCAGGTAGCGGAACTTCCCGTCCACGTAGGCGAAGGACCACAGGCTCGAGCCGATGGTCTTGCCCGGCTCCACGCAGTTGATGGTGTAGATGGCGGTCGGCGCCTTCATCGCGCGGATGGCCGCCTCCTGGAGCGAGTTGGCGTTGTCGTCGTCGGGGCTCGTGTGCTTCTCGATCAAGATCTCGGTCTTGCCCTTGGCTTGCGCGGCCTTGAAGAAGCTGCCGATGGTGCCGAGCTTCGGCACATCCGTCGCGTAGTCCGAGGCGAGCTTGGAGGCGTTGTCGGCGCCGAAGGTCTTGGTGAAGAATCCGCTCGGGTCGGGCAGAGCGAGGTCCTTGCCCATCTTCTCGCCGTCGCTGTCGCTGGCGGTCGAGAGATCCGTGGCGAGCTGCTTCAGTCCTTCTTCGGACTCGGGGTAGCTCTTGCCGCCGCCCAGCATCTTGCAGGCGAGCAACGTCAGCGCGAGCCCGAGCATCAAAACGAAAACCTGGAGCCTCTTCATGGTCTGTCTCCCTCCGCCGCGGGAGCTTAGCCGCAGTCTCGGGCTAAACGCGCGATAATTGCAGGGGCGCTGCCTGCCGCGGGGGCCTAAGCTCTGCTCCGGTGTGTCATGGGAGCGTGGGACGTCGGCACCTTCGACAACGATACGGCTTGCGACTGGGCCTTCGAGCTGCACGGCACCGAGGATCTGTCGGTCGTTCGCCATGCCATCGAGGCGGTGTTGGTCGCGGGGACCGACTACCTGGACGCCGATCACGCCTGTGAGGCACTGGCGGCCTGCGAGGTGATCGCGCGCCTCAGGGGCAAGTGGGGAGAGCAGAACGCGCACACCGAGGCCCTGGACAAATGGGTCCGTACACACCCGCTCACCCCGGCCCCGGAGCTGGTCCAGCACGCGCTCGAAGCCATCGATCGCATCGTCGGGCAGCCCTCCGAGCTCCGCGAGCTCTGGGACGAGAGCCCAGACGCCGACAAGTGGCACGCGGCCGTGGCGGAGCTAAGGGCTCGCGTCGCGGGCCACGGGACAGCGGCGTCCTGAAGCTGGGGGCCTAGGTCCCGCAGAAGGTCTGGCGCACCCGCTCTTCGGCCCGAGGCGCTCTGGCGAGGTGCGCGGCCTCCGGTTGGTCGTCGTAGGGTCGCCCGAGCACCCGGACCAGCGCATCGAAGGGCGCGAAGTCGTCGCGGCGGACCGCGGCTTCGATGGCTTCGGCGATGCGGTGGTTGCGCGGGATGAACGCGGGGTTCTCGCGCCGCATGGCCGCCGCGCGCGCACGGGGCTCGCGCTCCTCCCGCGCCAGGCGGCGGCGCCACGCGCGCGACCAACCGTGGAACGCCTCCGGGTCGCGGAACAGCAAGGCGATCCGCGAGTCCTCCGCGGGGTCTTCGGCGGCGGCGCACAGGCCGCGGAACAGGAGAGTGTAGTCCACCTCACTCTCCGCCATCCGATCGAGCAGGTCGGCCGCGAGCGCGGCGTCGTCCTGCTCTGCTCGCGCGAGGCCGAGCTTCGAGCGCAGCACCCCTGCGTGCGCCGCGGCGAAGATGGGCTGAAAGCGCTGGAGCTGCTCGGTCGCGACGCGGACGGCGTCGTCCTCGTCGTCGGCTAGGAGGGGCAGCAGGGTCTCGGCGAAGCGCGCCAGATTCCACAGGGCGATCCGGGGTTGAGCGGCGAACGCGTAGCGCCCAGCGTGATCGATGGAGCTGAACGTCTTGCCCGGAGCGTATTCGTCGAGGAACGCGCAAGGCCCGTAGTCGATGGTCTCGCCGGAGATGGCGGTGTTGTCGGTGTTCATCACCCCGTGCACGAAGCCGACTCCGAGCCAGCGCGCGACGAGGCTCGCCTGGGCCTCGACGACGCGCTCGAGCAGAGCCCCCGCGTCGTCGCCGGTGCCCACGGAGCCGGGGTAGTGCCTGCGGAGCGCGTGCGACGCCAGCGTGGCCAAGGCATCACGATCGTCACGCGCGGCGAAGAGCTCGAAGGTGCCGACTCGGATGTGACTGGCGGCGACGCGGGTGAGCACTGCCCCGGGGAGCGCCTCTTCTCGAAACACCTGCTCGCCGGTCAGCACGACCGCGAGCGCACGGGTCGTCGGAACGCCGAGAGCGGCCATCGCTTCGCTGACGACGTACTCGCGCAGGACGGGACCGAGCGCTGCTCGCCCGTCACCGCGGCGCGAGAAGGGCGTGGGGCCGGAGCCCTTGAGCTGTACGTCCACGCGCCGTCCGTCTGCCGTGACGAGCTCCCCCAGCAGGATGGCGCGCCCGTCGCCGAGCTGAGGCACGAAGGAGCCGAACTGGTGTCCGGCGTACGCCAGGGCGATGGGCTCCGCTCGGTCGGGCAGCGCGTTGCCGGCGAGCACCTGCGCTCCGGCGGGCGACTCGAGCTCGTCCGGATCCAACCCGAGCTCGAGAGCGAGCGCGCGGTTGATCTTCACGACGCGCGGCGCGCGGACCCTGGTCGGGGAGACGGGCGCGAAGAAGCGGGAGGGGAGTCGCGCGTAGGTGTTGTCGAAGGCGAAGGTCATCGCTGGAGCGCCGGCGACGTAGTGCCCGCGGGCGTGTCGTCAATGGACCCGGCGCTGGCAACGCGATTCGAGCAACGGCGTGAGCCACGAAAGGGGCGAGGGACTGCCGGAAGTCCGTTGGGGAGCGAAGTGAAGCTGAGCGTCCGTATCTGGAGGAGTTTAGAACGGCGCTGATCGAGGTGGCAGCGGAACCAGCACAAGGCGAGGGTAGGGGCCGGTGGGCCGTAGAACGCGGGGCGCATTGTTGACTGAGCAGCCGTCCAGGCTCAATATGTCGAGCAGATGCTGCGTGTTCTCCTCTTCCCCGACACAGGCGCGTGGGTCGCACAGGCCCTGGAGCTTGACGTGTGCGCGCAGGGCGTCACCGAGGAGCAGGCAATCGAGAACCTGGACGCCACGATCCACATCCACGAAGCCCTCGACTCGGAAAGCGGTGCGGAACCGCTGGCCGACGTGAAGCGTGTGCCCCCTGCGATCTTCGAGCGCCTGTACCAGGCCGCCCTGCCGTGGGATCGCGGCAAGCCTGGGCTGGTCGTTCGACGGACACCCCTCGAACAAGCATCTGTCGCGTAGTCGAGCCTGCGTCCAGTGCGCCATCGACTGCCCACATTCGCTCAGCTTCGCGATCACTTGATCGAGGAGTACGGCTGCACCGAGAAGCGCATCGACATCCTTCACCCCGTCACCAAAAGACCGGTGCGCGGGGGCTGCTTCTTCCGACAGGTCGCCGGAGAGAAGCAGCCGCGCAAGTACCCCTACATGGACGACGACATCGGGCCTGTCGTGAGCGAGTACTTGCTCCGCCACCTCTGCGGAAAGTTCGCCGTGGACGCCGACGAAGTGCTCGACTGGTTCGATCGGCACGAGTGACGTGCGGCGGCTTCAGCCGCGCCGCAGCCGAGCGACGAGCCGCTCGCGGACGGCTTCCCAAGGGGCCCCTTGCGAGCCACCGGAGAGCACCCGCTCTGCTCGACCCTCTATCTGCGCAGCCCAAGCGTGCCCGGCGTCCTCGTCTTCGCCTTCGTCGAGGCTGGCCAGCAGAGCAGCGGCGAGCTTGGCTCGGTCTTGGGCGGTCAGCTCCAGCGCGTCGCTGAGGACTTTCTCGGCGTTCGAGGGTCTCACGTCGCGAAGCTTAGCACGCGGAGCGGACTCCAGTGCCGCCAGCGCGTTCCCGCCACGCCAACTGCGCGGGACGCGGCAGCTGGTGGAGGCCCGAACCGGTCAGGCTGCGACCGCCCACGAGGTCGGGTCGCTCGCTGTTGAGAATCCGCCCAGTCGAACTGAACGCGGCGATAGCCATTGACGGTTCGCTATGCCCAGGTACTTTTGATCAGGTCGAGATCATCAGCGGAGGGCGACATGGGGTATTCGCGAGGTGGGTTGATCCTGTCGACGTGGGCGATCTCGACAATCATGGCGGGTTGCGCGGTTTCCGATCCGCCGCTCATCGGTAGCCCCAAACAACCCCACGAGTCCGGCGAGCAGGCCGAAGTGCACGCGGTCGTAGCGCGGCGGCTGAACGGAAGCGTGAATCTGGTGGTGGGGCACCGGTTCACCGGCCCGAACTTCATGAACAACGTGGCCGGTAATCCGAAGGACATCACCTACGACCAGTCGCTGCCCGGCGGCGTTTCGTTCCGGCGGGGTTCATCCATCAACGGCTGGTCTTACAGTGCAAACGGTGCGTCCTGGCAAGCACCCGGCAAGGTCTACCCCCAGTTCGTGTGGGGTGAACCGGTTGCCATTCTCTGGAGTGATCCGGCCCTCGCGGTTGGGTTGACCAACCCATCGCTGGTTGCCTACGCGAGCCTCGCCGTCAGTCGGCAAGCGTTCGACTCGGTCGCGGGCACATCACAGACCTCGCTCAACGGGTGGCCTACGACGTTGACCACCCCGGATGGGATCAATCTCGTCGACAGCGTCTGCGTGGCGCTTTCGTTCGACGGCGGAGTTCAGTTCGGCGACCTCACGTGCATTCGAGAACCGGACATCGGCGATTACGGTACGGATCAAACGACCGTGGCGATCGGAGCTGGCGGTCGCGTCTTCGTTGCGGCGGACGATTTCAGGACATCTACCACTTTGGGCCGACTCCTATTGTACGAACTCGTTTACACCGGCGCGAGCGAGCCGTTCCTTCAGAAGCTGCCGGTCGACGCGGACATGGAGACGTACTCAAGGAGTCCGGAGCTACGTCGTGATCAGAGCGGAGTTGTGTGGCTGTCGGGAATGAACGATGCCGGAACCGTTCGGCTCTGCCAGGTAACAAGCGACGGGTGCACGTACATCGGCCAGGTGACGACGGGAGCCAAGGTCTTTGCCTCCCTCCCCGCCGGGGTCGTGACCGACAAGAAACTCCGGTCGGGCGTGAGCGCCGACTTCGCCGTGAATCGCACTCAGCTCGCGGGCTCGACGGTTCGCGAGTTCATCTTCGTGTACTCACGTGTGGAGCCTGGCGGCGATCCGGATGCTTCACGAACCTACGTGGGCGTCACGCGCTGCTTCCGGTTCGGGCTGGAGGGCGTCCTGAGCTGTCAGGATATCGATGCATGGGGCGCTCGGCTACGCGCCGGCTACCAGACTCAGCCTCGAATCGAGTTCGTCGACAAGAGCCCTGGCCAGGATGGCTCCGGCGCGGACTGGCGCTACGCGTTCTATGAGTTTGGGCGCGACGAAATAGCCCAAGGGCACGCCCAGGTGACTCTCGCGACGCTCTACGGGACGCTGCCAAGCGCGGCGGATCCCACGGTGGTCTTCTCTCCTCTGCCCGGACCCGACCCGGAGGTGTGCCCCGCCTACTATGAATGGCAGAACGCGCACTACTGGGGCGATTACTTCGCCCTGCTCGCGGTTCCGCCGGTGCCGGGAAACGCAAATTGGCGGCACTTGGCGATCTACTCCAGCGACGAGCAACGCGGCTGCGTGCCGAGCCATCCGCTTCAGGGGCGCAACCTTCATGTGGTCGCCTGGGGCTGGGTGGATTGATGCTCGTCCGTGTCTGCGTTGTTCTCGGCGTGGCCGCCCTCGGATGTGGGGGGAACGTCGAGCTTCCATCGACGGGTAACCCGGCGACGGGAGGTACGGGTGGCATGCCGGTCGACGCCGGCCCCGACGCGATCAACCCGCCCGACGCAAGCGTAGACACTGGAGCTGGGGGAACGACTCCAGGATCTGATTCGGGCCCAGAGAGCCCGGACGACAAGTTCCCGTGGGTGTGCAAGGATGGCGGCACGGATCCCCTCAAGAGTTGCTGCAACGGGCACGTTTGCCTGGGAACCTGCGAATCAGGTTCCTGCCATTGCGGGGGCATAGAGGGTGGCTGCGTCCTGCCATCGGTCTGTTGCAACATCGGATCCGAGAAGGAGGCACAGCTCGTATGCGGTGGATACGGCGTTTGCTTGCCGTGGAAGTAGCCGTGTGCCTTCCGATCTGGGCATGCGCCGGCACAACCAGCTACGAATCGTCCGCTGACTCCGGTTCACCCGACGGTTCAAGCGGTGCGGGCGGGATCTCTGGCGAAGCATCGGCCGATCACGCGGTGCCTTCTGATTCCTCGGAGAGCGCCTCTGGATCGTGCGCGGAGGTGGGCACGGGGCCAGGGATCGAGAGCTGCTGCGAAGGGCAGCGCTGCCACGGGTCGTGTCAAGAACCGACTCCGTACTATCCAGCGTGTCGTTGCGACGGCGCTGTGTGCCCGCCCGGCGCGGCGTGCTGTTGGATCGCCAATCCAGATACGGGAGACCCGTTCGGCCCGTTCTGTGTTGCGCCGGAGGATTGCATCGCACCGCAGTAGCCCCAGGCCACCGGCGGCTGATCCGAACAGCATGGATCTCTATGGCAATACCGCATCAGCGAGCACCCGCAGCAGGTTCTCCACGCTCCCCCTGCTCACGGCCCTTCCCGTCCGCGAGCGGAAGCCGTCGTCGGCCAGCACCTGCACGATCCCTCGGATGCTCGTGCAGCTCCTGCATCCGGGCGCTGGCTACGCAACGCGACCGGCGAGCGCGCACAGGATGTTCCAGACCGTCCCCTGAGTGAGCGGCCTCCCGACCCGCGATCGGTAGCCTTCTTCGGCCAAGCACTGGACGACTCCACGGATGCTCACACCCTCGTCGCGCAGGTCGCGAATGCGCGCGATCACGAGCTGCTCATCGACGTCCTCCACGAGCTTGCCGTTATCGTCGGCGCGATAGCCCCAGGGCAAGTTGCCAGCTCGTTCACCACGGGCCTTCTTCGCCTGGAGCGCTGCGCGAGTTCGAGCGGCGATGATCTGCCGCTCGTACTCGGCAAAGGCGTCGATGATCTGGCGCATGAGGCGGTCGGTCGGTGAGTCGTCGCCGGTGCCTTCGCCAGCAACTGACACGATCCGTGCGCCGGCTTGCCTGACCTTCATCTCCAGGTAGCCGGCGACCAAGACGTCCCTGGCCAGCCGGTCTCGTTTGGCCACGACGAGAACACCGGCCTGGTGCTCGTGCAGAGCGGCCAGCGCGTCTGCAAGAGCTGGTCGTTTGCCCGGCGGGAGCTTCCCGGTGAACCCCTGGTCAAGATGCCAGCCGACGACATCTACACCTTCCCGAGCGGCCCACGCTTCGATCGCGTCGCGCTGAGCTTGCGGCCCGATGTGCTGCTCCTCCTTGCTCACGCGGATGTAGGCGACGGCACGCTGGGGATCGCCCGTCGTTCTACGGTTTCGGGCTGTCGTACGACTTCTCGTTGTCTTACCACCGTTCGGTTGTACGACGGAACCAGCTCGTTTCCCGCTGTTTTCGGGATCAAACATCGTCGCCCTCGCTTTCGTCACGGCGGCTCGGGAACTGGATAACCGTCCCGTTCGTGGGCTCGAAGTCGGGCGAGTTCCTGGCCAGCATGTAGATCTGCTTTCTGCCGTCCTTCGGATCCGGACGGACAACGACTATGTTCTGCGCGATCAACACCCTCATGCTCTGAACGAACCTTGAGGTGTTGCCTCCTACTGCTTTGCGTGTATCCCGTCCGCTCGCCCCCTCCGGATGCCCCTCCAAAAAGGCGATAATGGCCGCACGTACGTCGGTCTTGTTCGTCGCCGCAACAACAGGCGTCGCGTCGGGGTCGTACTCCACCAGCCGAAGCCCTCGCGCTCGCCGCGTCTCCGGAGCGATGCCACCCACTTCTTCGATCTCGAACATGAGGGGAGCAACGGGATGCGGCACTGCTTTCACTTGCTCCACGACGAAACGACCGCGCTCGGGCGACGACACGCGGAGCACGCAGCCGGCGCTGTCCTGAATCGCCGACGAGCCTCGACCGTATCCAGTGCCGACGCGTTTTCCTTCGTGATGCACCCAGACCACCGCGACACCAAGCTCGTTCGAGAGTTCACCGGTCATGGCCAATGCGTCGCCAATTCGAGGATCGTTGTCCGTCGCCGAAGTTGCCCTCGAAAGCGGGTCGATGATCACGAGCTGCTTTCCCTCCATCGCTTGTCGTAGATGGACGCGAGCATCGGGTTCGTCGAGCTTCAAGGCAGGGTAGGAACGGAACCAGATGCCAGGCGCTGCGTCGAGATCGAGACCAAGGCCGACGACCATCTGTCGATACCTGACTTGCATCTCGTGCTGGCCAAGCTCGTAATCGAGGTGCAGTACTTCTCCGGCTCGAACGTCGTACTTGCTGAAGAGGGGCAGGTTCAGCGCGACGCAGCTGGCGATGTACGAGGTAAACAACGTCTTACCTCGACCTGATTGACCGAAGATCACCGTCGGCCGTCCAGGCGCAATCGCGAGTCGTTCCGCCACGTATTCCACCCTGGGAAGCGGCTCGTGCGCCAGATCGGCCAGACAGATCGCTCCTGACGTGAACGGGTTCTTCTCGGTCTGGTTGGTGTCTTGTTCCTGCGTATTCGCTTCGGTCGTCTCATTCTCGTTCTCCTTCGTTTCGATGTTGTTCTCGGTTTGCTCGATGAGTTCGTTCATGGCCTGCATGGACTCCTCCTGCTCGACGACATCGCTCGGGATGCGTCGCTTTTTGGTTTCCGGTTTTGTTCTCAAGAAAGAGCGGTTCCCGTGGATGGAAACCGCGAAAGATGGATTGCTCGCGCGCGTGTCGTCGGTACGGTTCAGCTCATGACCATCGCCGACGAATTGGGCGCGCCCGAACTGCAACTGCTCAGCGACGTGCTCGAAGGCGACGTCACCGCAGCGCTCGCACTCGCAACTGCGCCGGGTGGTTGGCGGTCGCTCGATGGCGATGAGCTACGCGCTCTGGAACTTCAGGAAAGCCAGGTGCGCGCGATTACGGCCATGCAGATCCTGGTGCTGCGGACATGGCCTTCAATGCCGCGACACAAGCTGATCGACGCCGAAGAAGTTGCACGGGTGTACACGCCTCGACTTGCCGGCGAGCTGGACGAGATTGTCGTCGCCGTTGCGCTCGATGGTGATGGCTACCTGAGGAGCGAGGTCGAAGTCGGCAAGAACACTGCGGGAGGCTACGGACTCGAAGCAGCGACCGTTCTTCGCAGCATGATCAAGTGTGGGGCTGAAGCCTTCCTGGTCGTCTTGAACATGCCAACCGGCCAGCCCAGAACGATGCCCGACCTGATCCACTTTGCAGAACGACTGGATGCGGCGGGCGAAGCGGTCGGGATCCTATTGAGCGACGTAGTCGTCATCGGGGCGAGGGACAGCGGGTGGATCAGTCTGCGGGCGGAAGGCATCGTGGGCGCGGAAGACGACGAAGAGGCCACCGAGTGAGACGGAGACTTGGCTGCGTGCCGTCGCTGTCGTCGCTGCGCTGACCGTTGAGCCCGAGAGGTTCCCGAGCGATCATCTCCTGGTGATGCAGGCTCGGCTGACACTGGCGCTCTTCGCCGTCGCCGTGTGGCAATGCAGCGAGATGTCGAGCGAGCCCGGCGGAACCGGAGGAATGGCCGGCGCAGGCACGGACGGCGGCGCTGATGGCTCCATCGACGCGGACGCCGACACTCCGCACCTGAACCTCGGCGACGTCCAACTCTATGACGGCCCCGAGTACGACGGCGACCAGTCATGCGCTCCAGACGCAGCCGGATCGTTCGGGGCCGTCGTCTCATGCTGCGAAGGCGTCCCATGCGAAGGGCATTGCCTCCTGCTCAACGGGAAGTGGCAGTGCAGCTGCTTCGGGATCGATGGTGGCTGCGCGCAGTTCAGCAACCACTGCTGCAAGGGCGGCTGCAACGACTGCGTCTACAAGAGGTGATCTCAGGTCGTCTCGGTGCGGTACTCTCTGTCGCCGAGGACACCCGACATGAAGCTCGTCGTCGATCCCCGCCACTGGCTTGACGAACACGGCAACATCCCGCTGGAGCCGGCTCGCCTGCGGCGCAACATGCTTCGCATCGCGCGGATCATCGAATATGGCGGCCCGCTGAAGCCGGACACGATGCTGGAGACCTTGATCGAGTGCTCGCGCAAGCCGAAGCGAAAGCAGTGCCCCGGCCTGCTGTGGGTCGAGAAGATGCCCAACAACGCCATCGCCGCGCACTGTCCCGTCTGCAAGCAGGAGGAGATCTACGTCCACGACTGGGAGACGACGGAATGGGCGGACGGGCCGATGGAGCCGGTGCCGGTGGAAGTGCCGGTGGATCGAAGCGTGAACTGAGCGGCGGCTGGAGTGACCTCGATGCTCTCCCTCGAAGAAGTCCAATCTCTCGCGGTCAACATCTGCGTACAGTTCGGCTTCTGCTTGTCGCCGGAGGCTCAAGAGCGTCTCGCTAAGGAGCCGCCTGCCGACGCGGACGAGTTCACCGTCCAGGTGTTCTTGGCCGAGGGGTTAAATCCATCGACCGCCGACCGAAAGCTCTACCGGCGCGTGAAGGCCGTCGTGGAGGATGCGTTCAAGGCGAGCGAGAAGGCGCGCGGGCAATCGGAGGACGACCAGAGGCTTCGCTTGGGCCGGGAACGACGATGATTCTCACCCTTCAGGACGACACTGTGCTTCGTGTCTACGGGTCCCTTGAGGCTGTTGTCATGGACGTCGAAGCACTGGACGCCGAAGAAGTGCTGCGCGAGGTGTTCGATGAGCGCGGCCAGCGGTACGTGGTCGAGTGGCTGCAACCGAACAGCGAGGTAGAGATCGCCGGCCCCATCAAGGTCGTCGGAAGCGGGCGCTACCGGCTTGTTCCTGTTGGCCAGCCGGACTTGGACGCGCTCCGAAGCTTCATCGTGAAGGCTGCGGCAATCGAGCCAGCGTCTGCCGAGCACGAGGTTCGAGAGCTTTGACGCCGTCTCGTGAAAGGCTGGCGGGCCTCAATCGGAAGCAGCGTCTGAAACGTCGGACACGACGTCCGCAACATCGCCGCTCGAATCCGCGGGAGCGCCATCGCCGGCATCGTTCGCGCTCGCATCGGCGCATGCCGCCGGCACGGAGCACATCCAGCCATCGGGCATCCCGCATTCGAACGAGTGGCAGTCGCAGGTGACCTTGCCGCAGCTCATCTCCCACTCGCACGTCCGGTATCCGGTGCAGCCAAAGCCGTCCGGTGGTGGCGAGGCGGGACAGGGGGCAATGTTGCAGGTCGAACCGCCGAACCCCGGATAGCTGCCGGTGCCGGAGCTGCCACCGCCGCCCGAGTCCTTGCCGGCGTCCGATGGGGTTCCGGCCTCGTTCGTGTTGCCGCATGCGCTGACGATCGCCAAGAAGGCCCAGGCCGCGCGGGAGCGAGTCACTTCGTTGGAGCTTGAGGGACGGGAGCGACCGGCGCAACCCAGCACGTGTAACGCGTTACACGTCCGTTAACGCATGCTGGACGGAAGCTCGGCCCGCGCCTTGGCTCTCGGCTCGCTGGTGCGCTCGGCCGTGACGGCGCGCTGCTGCTCGACCCTGATCATGTCGTACTTGATGGCCGGCGTGGCCTGTCCTGCTTGGACGGCCTGCACCTGGGCGGGAGTCGTACCGAGCCAGATAATCATCGTGATGGCGGGCATGCGTTCCTCCAGGTGCTCCGACTCCGGGGACCGGTTGCTTCTTTGGGCAGCGAGTTATTCGGCGAGCAGCTCCACGGCAAGCTCGGAGTGCATGACCTCGCGGCGCTGAAGTTCGAGTTCGAGGGCGTGGCGGAGCTTCTCCAGGTCGGCGGCGGTCACCGGCTCGGGCGTGGCCACCACCAGCGCGAAGCCGATGGCCGGCGGCTGGATGGGCTGCATCACCGCAGCGGCGGGGCCCAGCAGGCGCTTGGCGCTGGCCGTGAGAGTTTCGCGGACGAGGTCTTGGTCATCGGCGAGGCCAGTTACGATTACGAAGGTCTCGATGTGCACGCCGAGTTGAAGGGCCGCGTGGGGCTTTCCCCTCGACGATCTTTTTCTGCGCTCTGCACGAACACCGGAAAGTCGAACGGCATTCGAAACCGGAGCAATTCGAAGTTGCCGCTTCGATGTGGTCGTTGCGGCTGGTGGTGGGGCCGGCCGAGATCGCCGGCCTCACCAGTGACACGCTGATATCGCCGGATTACCCAGGACGACCCGGAGCCCATCCCGGAGGCAAACGCGCTCATATCGCGTCCGTCCGGAAAGTGATGGAAGGCCAAGGGGTTGCGGCGGGTATGTGTGCTCGCGCGAAGGGGATATTGCCCGCAGTGGCAGCGCAAGTGCGCGACAGCTCGTGGATCTGGCGATGCGGTTGGAGCTGCTGGCCGCCGAGGTCAGCGCTGTGATGTTGGCGGTGGCGCTGGTGATCGCGCTGACGCTCGCGCTGGTACTCGCGGTGGTGCTCGCTGTCGTCCCTGTCCTCGGCCCGCGCGCTCGTTGTTCATGCCCCAGAGTGGATAAGGGGGTGGGATTGAAAAAAGAGGGAGAGAACCTTGCCGGCTCTTTTCACAATATGGCTCCGTCTGCGGAGCCATGGGGGGCACGGCGAGACCGACCGTCAGGGCGGGCGAGAGGGAGAGAGCGAAGCTCTCCCCCGTCCGTAGGGGGGATCAGTTTCTGACCGGTTTTTCGTCATCGTCCCATCGTCCAACTCTACAGGGGACGATGAGCGGGACGATTGGCCGCCGGGCAGTTTCTCCGGCCGGGATAACTCCAGCTGGACTTTCAATGCGCCGGTGACATGCGCCGAAAAAGCATCCCGTATTAGCACCGCCCGCCTTTTGGCAGCGCAGAAGCTTGTCGAGAACTCCTGGGCAATTCGCTGCATCAGATCAAGCGAGATTCTTCGTGGTGTTCCCGTCTCGGTGCAAGCCGGGGCGGGAGCGGTTTTGCCACATGGGGTCGAGCCCAAACCGCAAACACCAAGAGAATCCCCATGCGCTTGATCGTTGATCGAGACGATTTCTACTTCCCGCCGCAAGACTTCGATGCCGCTTCCATCATGCAGACCCCGCCCGAGCCCCCGGCCTACACCATCCCCGGCATGGCCATCGAGCCCGGCCCAGTGACGCTGCTCTCGGCGCTCACGAACCGAGGCAAGTCCCTGCTGCTCACGCACGTCGGGCTCTGCGTCGCGACCGGCCTGCCCATCCTCGGCCAGCTCCAGACCAAGAAGTCGAAGGTACTCTGGATCGACGGCGAGCTTGGGCTCAAGAAGTACCGAGACAACTACTGCCGCAAGGTCATTTCTGGCGCGCCCGAGCTTCTGCCCGAGCCAGGTCAATTCCGCGCCCTTTCCTACTTCGGCGACGACAGCATTCCCGACCTCGGACACCCCAAAGACCTTGAGCGCGTGGCTGAGCTGATGGACGGCCGACAGCTCTGCATTATCGACTGCCTGCGCCGTTTCTACACAGGCGACGAGAACGCGAGCGAGAGCGCCGACATCTTGATCAAGCTCGGCGGCATCAGCGCTCGAACCGGCTGCGCCATCATCCTTATCCACCATCATCGCAAGCCTGGAAGGAACGGCGGCGGCGATGGGGAGTTCGCCATGCGCGGTTCGATCGCATTCGCTGATGTGGCCGACTGCGTCTATCGCATCTCCCGCAACAAGAACGAGATCCTGACGCTGCACCAAGACAAGAGCCGAGCTTCGCAGCGGATGAAGCCCCTCTCCTATCGCATGGAAAACGCCGGCCGCTACTTGGGCGACGGGGTGGGCTACGAGGGCGTTCGGTTCGTGCCGGTGGCTCAGCAGAGCGTCGTCGAGGAGAAGGGCACCGCCGAGATCATTCTGGACGTGCTCCGCTCCTCCCCCATTCCAGTCGCCAAGACCGAGCTGGTCGAGAATGCGGGACGGAAGGCTGAGACCACTCGTCAGGCCATCGACGAGCTGGTGAAGGGCGGCAAGATCGTCGAGCAGAAGCAGGGTCGCACGAAGCTCTACAGCTTGCCGGAGGACGCCGCGGCAACGGGCGACGTGCCGACCGCCGCGTGAAAGGGTTTTCGTTCGGTTTTCTGTTCGCTTTGAAACCGGAACATCTTGCGATTTCGTCGAATTGTCGCGCGACGCATGGGCAACCCAAAACGACGACCAATTAGAAGCGCAAAACGATCTGTCGAGAGTCCTCGGCGAACTGCCTCCGAATTCCAAGGAGGCAAACGATGACCCCAAGACAACTACGAGCAGCAGAGAAGAAGGTGCAGAAGAATCTGCGAAAGAAGATGAGCGAGCACCTGGCCAAGCACGCGCGGGGCAGCTCAATCGCGCAAGACCAGTTTCCGGTTACCGCCGAGTCGGAAGGAATCAGAAGACGCGCCGCATTCGCGTTCAAGTTTCTTCGCTCCGTCGGGTATGGCAATCGACACTGCGCCGCTGCAAGTGAACTCGGTCAGCAGATTTTCGCGTCCGTGAATGGAGCCAAGGTCGTCGCATACGTGCACTGCTACGACTTCGCGCGCTGCCTGCCGAAGTTCTTGGGCCCCGATTCGTATCTGGCTGCAAACCACATTTCCGTGGATGGGCCGCCAGACCGTCCCGATCAGCTCAACGCCCACATGCTGCTTCGCGTGGGTCAGCACTACTACGTGGATCTCACCGCGAGCCAGTTCGACCCGACCTTCCCTGAGCCCTTGGTGCTTCACTGTGAGGACGAGAATCCGACGAAGCTCCGATACAAGCACGGAGAGACGACGCTCCTCTACGTGTTCCGGCCCGGCGACAGGCAATTCGAAGAGCATCTCTCGCGCGTTCAGTCGAACCGAGATCCGGATGCACCTGTGCTGCTTGTCTTCGCGGACGATCAGCCTTGACCAATTCGAAGCCGAAAACGATTCGTCGAGAGCCCGAAGCCAAGCGCCTTTCTTCAACGAGGCCGAGAAAACCAAGCGGCCCAGGAAGAAGACATCATGAGCAAGAATAACTCCCAAGATAACCGATCCAAAAGAACCCACGTTCGGGCCGTCACTGTTACTGTCCCAAAGTCGGGCGTGCCGTTCGACCCTTTGGCGCTCGGGAAGGAAATCGTCGCAATCCTTGCCGAACGCAACGTCGAGGAGCCCGTGTACTCGGCGTCGATCGAGTCCACCTCCACCGGCACTGTCGTAGTCGCGTTGCGCAGCATGTGCGGCGGAATGCGCTTTGAGTCGCCCACCCACCTGCCCGAGAGATTCACCGACAAGGCGAGTATCCTCAAGGTCTCTGCGAACTTGCCCTCCGAGAGTGCGGCGTTCGTCAGAGATTTTCTCTCCATGCTCACAGTGGAAGGCCGGATTGAATTCTTGCTGGGCGCTCTCCGGGAAGTAGGGACCGAGAATCCGGCACTGGCGCTTCGGGCGGCGCTGGCGCTTGCCGACGACTGCTATCAGGCTGCGAAGGGACAGATGCTCGATGCGACTCATGAGCAGGCCGGGCCCTAAGCGACGTGGCCGACTCCCGCGGACGCGCTACTACTCGTGGCGTGGCCGGCTCCGATCAGCATCACTACGTCAGCGAGTTCTTGCTCCAGCCGTGGCGACTCAAGAGCGGCAAAGTCAAATACTACGACTTCGACAACGGCCGCCTTCATCACCGCGGGACGGGCGAGGTGTTCTGTCTTCCCGGCCTGAACACGGACGGGGCGGAGAAGGCTTTCAACAGGTACATCGAGACTCCCGTGTCCCGGTTGCGCGAACGGCTCTTGAGCACGCCGGTGGGCACGCGCTCGGTCAACATCGATGATTGGGCGGCGTATCGCGCTCTGTACCTCCTCGTGCTGATCCAGGGCGCGCGAGCTTCGGAAGCCTTCGACGGGCCCGTTCCTAGCCTGTCCAACGCCGACCTGTTCGAGCTTGGCGAAGCAGCCCTCGACCACATGGTGCAACTCTCGGTGCAGCGGTTCCAGCTCATGCTCATCCCCGTTGGCGACCCCGACCGACTCTTCTTTCCGTCAACAGGCATCTTCGGCTTGCCGCTCCCTGATGAGCGAGCGCCGACGCGGTTCAGCATGTGCATTGGAATGCCGCTGACGCCCAGCGTCCTGGTGGCGCTCACGCCGACCACGGTGCTGGCCAATGCCACCCAAGGCGTCACCCATGTCGCGCAGATGTCGATCGGTGCTGAACGTGCTCGCCAAGTGATCATCCCGCCCGACTACGTCGCTCACGTCGGCAAGCAGGATTTGATCGCGACGATGAACACCGAACGGGTGAGGGTCGTCGCAATGATGCAGGACATCCAAGAGCTACACCTGCTCCTGGAGCGAGCGCACGAGATAACTGGCCTGCCGGCGCGTCCCTGACGACCATGAGCCTGCTCGACTTCGTCAATCTTCCCGACGTGAAGCAGGAGCTGAACCGCATACTGCCCGACTATCAGCGTAACCAGCGAGTCGTCCGCATCGTCGAACCACGCAATGATGACGGTGGTATTCGGCGCACGATTGGTACCGCTTTTGACTACGCGTTTCGGATCGAGCTGGAGCGCCGCATTGGCCGAGTCCAGCAGAAGTCGTGGGTCGCCGAGGCTGGCTTGGCAAACCTGAAGCGCAGAGCAAGGGTCTCGCCTACGCTCGCTCGCATACTTCGAGCGGCCGGTCTTCCGTACAGGCGCACTCGAAGGCTTGGCCCGACGATTCGCAAAGTCGAGGCGGCAATTCGCGATGCACGGGCGTTCACCAAGAGGTACGTCCGAAACCCATCACCTCGATCGCCGACGAAGCTCAAGCTCGCGGCTCACGCGTTCCGTCTCGCTCGTCTGGACGCTATCTACCGAGCCGGCCGCCACGACAAGCTCTTCGTGAAGCCAAAGGCCAGCGACCTCGAAGAGATCGTGACCATGCTTGATGCCGTGCCTTGGGCAAGCTTCAAGAAGCGACGAACTTGCCTGAACCCGACGTTCGGCGAATTCTCGCAGGCAGTGGGCGGAGCCGATGCTGACGTGATCACCGGCGACATGCTGCTCGACATCAAGGTCAAGCAGGACGCCATCATCGACAAGGCCGACATCCGCCAGGTCGTTGGGTACCTGCTGCTCGCTCGCGCGGCTCGCCGCTCCGGTGCGAAGCTGCCGGAGCTGAAGACCATCGGCATCTACTTCGCCCGCCACTCCCACTTGTGGACGGCGTCGGTGGCGGAGATGGTGGCGAAGTCGGAGTTCGCAGAGGTCGAGGCGTGGTTCATCGAGCGCGTCATGGTGAACGGGCCGTAACCTTCCCTGAGACCCCTCGTTGTAGGCCGAAAGTCCGCGGTGGCCATGCTGGGCATTTCCCTGCATGCCCGTATGGCACTCTACATCTACTCCGCAACCAACAAGATCAACGGCAAACGCTACATCGGGAAGACGAAGTTCGACCCGCCGACGCACAGGTGGAATCAGCACCTCGCGGCCGCGAAGAAAGGCCCGAAGGACAACAAGCGGTTCCAGCCGTACTTCCACCGCGCGATCCGAAAACATGGCCGCGACAACTTCTCCTTCGACATCATCCACACGTTCGACGACAACGAAGTCGATGCTTGGATGCAGGCCGAGAAGGACTACATCAAGAAGTACCGGAGCAACGAGCGAGACCATGGGTACAACCTGACCGATGGCGGTGATGGCGTGCCCGGCTGGAAGGCGAGCCCTGCTGTACGTCGTCGAATGAGCGAGCGCCGAAAGGGTAAGTACGTTGGCAACAAGAACCCCTTCTGGGGAAAGCGTCACTCGGATCGCGTTCGGAAGCTCCTTAGCGGGAAGGCCGCCAAGCGAACGGGCCGGCGCAACCCCTTCCACGGCCGGCGTCACTCCAAGGAGTCGCGGGCGAGGATGGCCGAGAACCACCACGACAAGCAGTGCTACCTCTCCGTTGAGCAAGTCGAGGAAGCGCGGCAACTGTACGCGACCAGCGAGTACACGTACGCCCAGCTCGCCGAGAGGTTTGACGTCACTCCCTACGTCGCAGAGAAAGCAATCTGCGGGCTCGGGGCGTACGCCAAGGTCGGGCGACAACTACCGCGCCGAGAAAACGGATGGATCAAAGCGACGCGGCCCACACCTCGGCTGCTCACCGATGACGAAGTTGCGGGCTTTCGTCGCCGCCATCGAAACGGCGAGGACTTGACGACGTTCGCCAAAGAGCGAGGCGTCAGCATCAACTTGATCTCCAGGGCAATCCGAGGGTGCGCTCCGTACGATCGTGTCCAAGTGGAGCCGCCGATTGCTGCGTCCAAGATCTCGGCATCATTGCCCGAGGAGAACGTGGACGAGGCGCGCCAGCTCTACTCCACGGGCAAGTACACGTACGAGAACCTCGCCAAGAAGTTCCAGGTGAGCAAGTCCGTTGTGCAGAACGCGATCAGGGGTAAAGGCCGGTACGGCAAGATCGGCAAGCCGCTTCACGCCAGGTTCGGCAAGTGGGCGAAGAACCAGCGGCGAGCGGCGAACGCGAGGTGAAGCGGACGGCGAGGGGAAGAAGGGAAACGCGCTCCGGCCTCGGCCGGGCGCGCAATCCAATCATCCCCACCTCTTCCTATTCAATCACCGAACCAGTAGGACGCTCAGCAGAACTTTGGAGCGCCGCAGTTCTTGCACTTTTCGAGATCCACGGGCGTGAGCTTCTGGCAGAACTTGCACCGCACGACGACGACCTGCCGTTCGATCGTGTGCCGCCGCACTCCGGTCGGCTTCTTCTTGGTTTTCTTGGCGGCACGCTTCTTTGCCCTTCGCTCCGCTTTCGCGTCGATGGCACGGGCGATCCCCTTGGCGGTGCGGTTGAAGTCCTCGCGGCACTTCTCCAGGTCAGCTTCCCCGCTCAGCCAGTGACCAAACTCGACGCGCACCGACGATCCCGTGAAGAGCACCTTGAGCTTGTGGGTCGCGTTGCTGAGCTTCGTCGCGTACCACTTGCCGCCGGTGAACTTGAACGTGAGGCGCTTGTCGTCCTCGTCCGTCAGCTCGTATCCGATGGCCGCGAGGTAGTTTTCGACGGCGCGCTTTGCTTGGTCGATGTCGTCGCAGTCGCAGTGGCGCTCGATGCGCAGGGTGGCCACGGGATGGGCGTGCTCCTACCGGCTTTCGGCAGCGGGGTTTCTTCCACGCTCACCGAGGGAGGGACATCAGGCCCGACGTCGATAGCCAGTACACGGCTGTCGTAGTTGCTCCGATGCCGGCCGCGCTGGTTTGGCCAGTGGCGATTACGACGGGCTTGCCTGAGCATCCGGCGACCGGGCACTTCATCACCGTTCCCGCAGTTGGGTTCGTCCAAAACACGTCGCCGCCCTGCGCGACCACGCTGGACGGAACCGTCGCGTCGTCCTGGGAGGAGGCCAGCACCGTGGGCGTTGCTGAGCAGCCCGTCGAAGTGCACTTGGTCAGGATCGAGTTGTTCGTGCGCCAGACCACGTGGATGCCATTGACCGAGAGCGCGTCAGGCTGCGTCTGGCCGGAGGCGATGATGGTCGGGTTCCCTGCGCAGCCTGCAATTGGACATTGCCCGATGGCCCCGGTGTCGTAGCCAGCCCAGTACGCCGACGTGTCGTCAAGCGCCACCGCACGCGCCATCGCCTGGACGAGAGTGACCTTGCTTGAGGCGCACTTGCTCAGATCGCCTTGGCACGCATACACCGTCGCAGCCTCACCCCAAACGATCGCCTGATTAGGGGCTTGACCGCCGAAGGCGAGACCGAAGCTCGAAGCCGCGCTCACCTGAACGAGGCCGTTGCTTACGAGGCTCAGATGGACGCCAGACGCGCTGCTCCGGCCGTATTGATTGCCGCTTCCGTCATTGCCGAGGGCTTTGGGCTCGGCAACGCCGGTCTCGGGAGAGGTCGGCCCACCGGCGCAGGCTTTGCTCAGGTCGCACTTCTTGATGTCCCACGCGCCCGAAGATTCGCTTGTGAAGAAGGCGACTGACCCGCGAACGGCAAGGTTGCCTGGCGTACCGTTGACGTCTGCCAGTTTGGTCGGTGCTGGGCCAGAGCCACCAGTACCACCAGCGCCAGCGCCACCTCCGGTGCCGGCCGCGCCGCCGCTCGTGGAACCAGCTGTTCCCCCGGCTCCCCCGCCGCCGCCGCTCCCGCAGTCGCACGTTCCCCAAGTCCCGCTTGGCTCGCACGTCTGGCCGCCTTGGCATGCACCTGGGCCAGTACATGACCGAGTGTCCCCCGCTGTGCACGTGGCGGCACCGCCCGTGCCTCCCGTCTGTGCGCCGCCGGTGTTGCCGCTCCCGCCGCCGCCGCTGTCGTCCGACCCGCAGCCGAGCACGGACACCTGAAGCATCGTCGCCCCGACCGCCAGCGCGGCAGCCATTCTGATCATGGACATCTTCGTCTCTCCCGAGCGGGCGCACCCCGCCCAATCAAAGCGTAACGGCCCGAAAATCAGGCCGTCAAGCAAAACCAGACTATCGGCTGTTATTCAGAATTGCCCTCGCGAGTAGTCGAGCCATGTGCCCGACCGCACTGCAAAGGCTCTCGAAAGCATCGCGGCCAACGTGCGCCGGATCCGCACAGCGAAGGGCATCACTCAGGAGAAGCTCGCCGAGGAGACCGACCTTCACCTGACCTACGTGCAATCGATCGAGCGCGGCACGAGGAACATCTCCGTCGGCGTGCTGCTGGCTCTGGCCGACGCGCTGGATGTGCCGGTGGGTCGCCTCCTTCGAGACGCCAAGCTTGAGCCGCCCAAGCGAGGCCGACCGAAGAAGCGTCGAGTTCGTCGTCGCGAGCCCTGAGCGACGGGCCAGCCTCAACTCGGGCTGTCTCCGACGCGCGCCTTCGACAGCCGCCAAAGCACGACTCTCAACGCTTGCCCCACCGTTTTGCCTTCGCCGCGCTGGACAAGCTCGATCTTCTGGCCATCCCCGGAGAAGACGAGCACATCAACGACATACTGGCCATCTTCGTGAGCGAGGCAGAGGCAGCTCCTGTTGCTTGATCTTGAGAGCACCATGAGCGCCAGCACCAGCAGCTCCTCGACGTCGGTTACGGGTCGTCGTCGCATTGCATTGCCCCCAGCAGCCCGTGCAGAGCGTCGCCGACCGTGGTTCCGTTCCCGGTTTCCATGCTGACCGTGAGTTCGCCGTTCTCTTCAAGGATCACGTCGGCCATGTAGCCTTGACGGGAGTGGCCAATCCGAATGCGGCCCGGACACTTCATCAGATCGAGCAGCACGAGTAGGGAAACGACCGCGCCTTCGGTGTCGTCGTTCATGGCGTGACCTCGATGAAGCGACGCTTGGTAGACGCGCCAGGAGCCTTGGCTCGGAGCGCAGCGACATAGTTCAGGAAGATGTCGCCCATTCGTCGCGGAGAGATGCCAGGCCCTTCGTCCTTGAACTCGATCTGTCGCGCCAGCTCGGTCGGCAACGTAACCCTGACAGGTTTCTCCGGCGTACCAACTTCACGGTGAGCATCTCGTGCGTTGCAGAGATACTCACGAACGCAGGCCCTGATTGGATCCTTGTACAACTTGTTGCGCAAGAGATCCAAAACGATGTGCATGTCTTGCTCGCGGATGCCCATCTGTTGGGACGCGAGCGGTTCGGTGATTTCGACTTCGGGAGTTTCGAACTTGAGTCGCATCCCTCCCTCTCAGGCCAAGGCTTGGCCTTGGCCTGGGCCACCATCACCTCCCTCGCCAAAGGAATATATCCATCTCCCCGCGCTCCTGATCACCGGCCTCGCGTGCGACTGTCTGGAGCGCAGCGACAACCGAGCACTGCTCGCAGAGCGTCGCAGCTCTGCAAGACGGACCGCGCGCGAGAGGTCCACTGCCCCGGTGCCTGATCGGAGTTGCCGAGATCGAGGCCGAAACCTTTCAGAGAATGGCGGCAACCGACCGAGCGGAGCGCTGCGGCGTGCTAGTCTCCCCACAGGAAGATGGCCTTGCCGGTTTCGATTACCGAGAAGCTCAGCTACAGCACGGTGCGGATCGAGTGCGACTACAAGGATGGGGGCCGCGGAACCGGCACCGGGTTCTTCTTCCGGTTTCTGGAGAGGGGCTCCACCCACATTCCAGCGATCGTGACAAACTGGCATGTCGTCGAAGGTGCGCAGGTCGGTCGCTTCCAAGTGCACTTGGACGACGGTACCGGTGGCCCGTCGGGCCAGCACGTCACGGTCGAGTTGCCGGACTTCGCGACCCGGTGGATTCGGCACCCTGACAAGGGAATTGACCTGGCGATAATGCCGACGGCCCCACTTCACCGTGAAGCCGAAGCCAAGGGGAAGAAGATATGGATCATTCCTCTTGATCGATCGCTCATCCCCACCCTCGCCGATCTCGATGACTTGGCGACGGTAGAGGACATCATCATGGTCGGCTACCCGGCGGGGATCTGGGATCCGCTGAACAACATGCCCATCTTCCGAAGGGGTATCAGCGCGACCCACCCGAGACTCGACTACAACGGACGCAGTGAGTTCGTTGTGGATGCCGCGTGCTTTCCCGGTTCAAGCGGCTCCCCGATCCTCTTGCTCAACGAGGGCATGTACTGCAAGAAGGATGGGGGTACGGTGATCGGCACGCGGTTCAAACTGCTGGGTGTTCTCTACGCCGGGCCGCAGTACATGGCCGACGGCACGATTCAAGTCGTCGATGTGCCGACGCAGCAGCGCGCGATCTCCAAGACCAGCATTCCCAGCAACCTCGGGTTCGTGATCAAAGCCCAGCGGATACTCGACTTCGAAGAGCCACTGAAGCCGTTGCTCCCGCCAGCCGACCCAACGTCGGGCTCCTGACCTCAGCGGCGCAGTCTGCGAACATCCCCCCGCTTCTGTTGAGCGCCTTCGGGGGACTCCGGGTCTGCACGCCCCTTCACGATGGATGCGGATCTCCGAGCCAGATCTGTTTCCGGTCAGCGTAGTCGTACAGTTGTTCGAGAGCCTGGGTCATCGCGGAGAACGAGAGCGATTGCCCCGCCGTCCTGACCGCGTGGATCACCTCTTCGTCGAAGAGAGACGAGTCCATCCGACCGACGAGGGCCTCCGCAAGTTCCCCGATCCGCGGATCCCCGTCGAACATGCCCTCGTACTGTTTGTCGGCGATGATCGGGTTGAGCAGCGCGATTGCGGGGGGTTTCATGTTCCACCCAATGTAACGACTGTTCTTGAAGCTCCGCGGCTTGGCCCTTGGCTGGTGCGTTTCAGCGCAGCGCAACCAAAGTAGCTACGAGGAGCGCGAGCATGCTCAGCAGTCCGGCCATGGCGCGCACCACGATGCCAAGCCCAGTTGGTTCGGATAGGTCCCAGGCCGTTGCGCCGGAACCTGCGACCACGACGGGCACGATCTCGTCGTCGATCTCTGGCTCGGCCATCTCGGAGACAACGTCTTCGACGACTTCGGCTGCGGTGCGGTAAGGGCCGTCGCTCACGCTGGGAATTATACCTCTTGGCCGGAGTCCGTCAGCTGGCGTTTCGCTGAGTGGTACACTTCGGGCATGTTGGGCCGGTTGTGCTTCTCATGCTCGCTTGCCGTCGTCGTCACGGGGGCGGTCGGATGCAGCGAAGAGTACACGGAGTGCCACGCGATGGGCTGCCTCCATGGGGCATCGTTCGCAGGAGAGGTTACGGACGCGCTGGGCCCCGTCGTCATCGAGTTCTGTTTCAACGACCAGTGCGAGAGCGGCAGCGGGTACCTGGGCCCTAACAACTGCGCCAACTTTGGAACCACCGAGCCTGCGGACGTGATCTGCTGCTTCCAGTACAAGACTCCTGCCGGGACATGGGTCGTTTCGGGCGACGCGAGCCTCGGGACACCTAAGCCCCACCAGGGTGACCGCTACCGCCTCAGGGTGAAGGACCAGCAGACCGGCGCGCTGCTCGGCAGTGGGGACGCTGAAGTGCAATACGACAACTATTATCCGAACGGGCCGGAATGCGGGCCGGAGTGCAAGCGCGCCACGTTCGGCGTCGCTCCCCCTTGAGACACGGATGCAATTGTTGCTCTTCGCCGGCTGCACGTGTGGCTGAGACCGGCCACTTCAGTCTTGGCGATCGAGCTACGGCCGGTGGGTCTTCCCGAGGGCGATTGTCCGTACAGCCTCGATCTCATTGGCCACTCTCTTCGCCTGCTCTGGAGGGTCGAGGTCGGCGAGCAAGTCAATCGGGACAATGGGTCGCTCCACCCAGTCGAAGACCTGAAGCTCGGCCCCTTCCACGACGCGCCGGCCGCTCGCACGAACTGCCTCGATGTTGACGTAGTCATCGCCGGTGAGCTGGACAATGAACGGACTGGTGCCGAAGCGCGCCGCGACGCGAGCGTACAGGCCCACGTAGAACTCCTTCGCCTTGTCGGGCTTGCCGTCTGCGTTCTTCGGCCAGACAGCGACTCCTTGCCCGTCCATCTCGCACTTGATCTCGCTCTTGTGGCTCCTGTTCAGCAGGGCTCGAACGTCCCGGAGCAGGTCTTCGGCCGCGGTGATCGCTTCGAGGACGGCACGATTGGTGAGGTGCATGATGTGGTCTTTGGTGAGCGGTTTCGCGACTGCTTGAGCAGACGGTCGCAACAGGTACAAGAACGACCGGAGAAGAAACTCGAAGACTGGGTCGGTCACCGTGGCCAAGTGGGACGCGAGCAAGCGTTCCATTGCAGACCAGCCCATGGCCCTGACCAGAACGCCGCCGTAGGACTCTCCTTCCTGCGGCAGTGCTGCCGCGCGACTCCCCATTCGGGCGCTCGTCTCGCCCAGTAAGTGGGGCAGTCTGCCTTCCGGTGCGTGCAAGACCAGCGCAGCGACGCCAGCTGGATTCTCGCGCTTCCATGTGGCGAGTGTCTTGACGTACTCGTGCGGCTGGTTGTCAGTGAACGGCGCGCCAAGCTTGTTCTCGACCAATAGGCGCAGCCGAGAGTCCACGGTGATGGAGATGTCGGGAACGCCCTTTTCGCTGCCGTCCTCGTCCTCCGCGCGGACGACCGCGTCGAGCGGCAAGGCGTTGGCCTCGGGCAGCACGGCGCTCAAGTAGGCCGCGAGCAGCTCCTTGTCGTGCAGCAGGCCGGCCAAGAACTGCGTGATGGATTCTTCCCCGCCGCCCGCAGTGATCGCGGCGGCGAGGAAGCTTGGGTCGCGAGCGACATCGGCCACGTAGTCACGATACTGGTCGAACCTGGCACAGTCCACCGACGGCCTGTCGTTCAAGTTCCGACCGCGGCCCCTTCACCTGTGCTTCCAGAACGCGTTCCGATACGATGCGACACCACTAGGAGGGACGTCATGGCAGCTTGTCCGGGGAAGCGCGGGAAGAGCACTTGCAGCGGGTTGCTCTATCGCTGCAAGAAGTGCGGGAACGTTGGGTGTGATCGTGGCGGCGACGGCGAGTGCACCAACCAGGCGTTCCGAAGCGGGAAGTGTCGCAAGTGCGGGGCGCTCGGGCAGAAGGAGAATTTCCGGTAGAGGAGAGAAACCGCCATGACCGACGAAGATCTCAAGGCCGAGCTGGAACGCCTCCGCGCCGAGAACGAGCGGCTCAAGCAATCGAAGACCCGCACCGTTTCGCTCAAGGTGTCCGACAAGGGCGGCGTCTCCGTGTACGGCCTCGGTCGCTTCCCGGTCACGCTCTACAAGGAGCAGTGGGCGAAGCTCTTGGACATGGCCGACGAGATCCGGGCGTTCATCCGGGAGAACGATTCGAAGTTGAAAACGAAGGGCGAGTAGGCAGGCGTCCTAATCCGCCGCGGCGTCCGAGCTAGTCGTGCATTGTGCCGGGGACGAGCAGAATTCGATCAGCTTCCACCCGTCCGGCACGCAGGCATCGACGAAGTGCCAACAGGACTTGTCGGGAGCGATTCCGCACGTAGGAGACGTGGAGCCTGCGCACCAGTGGGCACAGCCGGCGAAGCCGTACTTTCCGGTCGAGTACTGCTGGCCCTTCAGGGCGATGCACCCTGGCGTGTTCTTGCACGTTGGCTCGTCGAGTCCTTCGCAAATTGGGTTTGGCTCGCCTGAATCGACGTCCTGGCCCGCATCGCTGGCGTCCTCTACCCCGGCATCCCCCGAACTGCCACCACTCGCGTCGCCTTCCGCGTCGGAGCCATCCGTCGTCGAGACCTCGGAGACGCCGTCATCAGAGGACGCATCGCGGGGTGTCGATGCGTCGTCGGACGTTGAACAGGCGGTGGACAGGACCAAGATTATCGCGCAGATCGCGGTCTTCATGTTGCTCACCGCATCGCCGTGTCGGCCGAGTAGTACCAGAACACGTTTACTTCGCGCGCCACATCCGCGGCGGGCACGTAGTACCCGTAGACCCTGACGCAGAGTGCCTTTCCCGCTGCCTGTGCGCCCGACAATCGCACCATTGACTTCGTGTCCCGACTGATGTCGGAGCCAAGTTGCACGCTTCCGGAGCCGCAGTCCTTGTCGCCGACGTATACATCGATGTCAGCGATGTCTTGCCCATCGCTCTCGAAGAACACCGCGTAGACCTTGAACTGGTTCAACGACGAGGGCTCGTTCCCGGCTCCGTTCACAAGGATGTCCTGAATCTGGCCCGTTCGGAGTCTGAAGGCAGTGGTACCCCAAGCGTACACGCCCGAGGGATGATCGGCGGGAGTGTACATTCGAGCCTGGAAGCGACCGCCGCCCCAAACAGGGTCGAAGCCCCACGTGCGGTACGAAGCAGCGCCATTGGCACGATCCGTCATCGGGAGCAAGGCCGCGAAGAGCCGCCCGCGACCGCCAACGATGAAGTTACCCTGCGTCGCGAGGTTCCAGTGTTTCACCAGAACCGCGGCTCCCGCCACTTGGGGTGTGGAGAAGCTCGTGCCACAGATTTCTGGCTCTACGATCGAGTCGTCATAGACGAACATATACTGCGGGCATCCGGGTGCCATCGCGGAGACCGCGCTCACGACGCCGGGAAAGCTCCCACCGTTGATGGTGACATTGATTCCACCCCGGCTTGTCCCGTCTGTAGACGACACGGACCACAAGTCCGATGTGCTGTAGTTCTGGTAGGTGATATCGCTCGTGAAGTTGCCGAGCGCCCCTACCGTGAAGCCAGAAAGATTGTCGGCAACGTTCCCCAAAGTGCACCATGGATTCACGTTGCCGGCGTTCCCTGCCGAGGCCACGACCAGCGTGTTCGCCGTGTAGGCCGAGTAGATCGCGTCATCCCAGTCCCCAGCGTCGCCATCGCACGGCGATGCGTCCCCGCCGATCGTCCCGACGGCCACGTCCGCGGACAACTCGACGGCTTTCTGCAATCCTCGCGCAAACCACGCGTTGGAGGGCGAGATGTCAATCAGGACGAGGTCCGCTTCTTCGGCAATACCCGTCCGATCGAGTTGCCAGTCAGAAGTGCCACCCATCTGTCCGTCCCGCAGATCCCCCGCCGCCAGTCCCGCCACCGCCGAACCATGATTTGCACCGCTTGGCGGGGGAAGTCCTGGCACGCACGGATTCACGGCGCAGTTCCAGGTGCTGACCACTCGCGTTGCGCCACCCGCCGCCGTCAGGAACCCGGGGTGGTTGTAGTCGAAGTTGCTGTCAATTATTGCGATTCGGAGCTTGTTGCCCGTTGCGGGGTTGACGTATCCCCCGTGGTAGTTGTTGTCCATGTACTTGCCGGTGTTCAGTCCGGTCGCGTGTTTCATGTCTTTCCCATCCCACTTGCCTTCTGACGTGGGTGGCACGGGTCGGATCATCTCGACCGCCACCACGTCGTTGCGGGCCAACAGGTCGGAAAGGGCCGCCGCTGGAACGCGCGCGAACATGTTGCCCGTGAGCCAGACACTCTCCACCTCGACCGCGCTCTTTTCCAGCAGATACGCGCGCAGCGATTTGTGCATCTGCTCCACCTCTGCCTGCCGCGCGCTGATGCGTTGCTCGTGCAGCTGCAACTTCTCCGTTTCGGGTAGCCACGAGAACTGGAGCGAGGGGTGTGGACCAAGCGGCGTTGTCGGCTTGTGCGCGAAGCCGATGAACACGGGGATCAACTCTTTGGTGCCACCGGCAACAACGCTCAACAGTTCCGGGCTCAGGACTTTCCCTTTGGCGGGGCCCGCAGGAACACCGCTCGGCTTCCCCGCCAGCACCACCCAGTCTTGAGATGGGGGGTCGCCGGACAAGTACAACTGCTGATAGCGGGTCTCGACCTTGCCGTCCCAGCTCGCGCCGGCCATAGAGACGTACCTTCGGCCGTCCGGCGCAAAGCCATTCTCCAGGCCGCTCCAGAACTTCTCAGACCTCGGTGTGTCGATGAACGACTCGCTCAGCAGCGTGCCGCTTGCATCGAACTTTCGCTCACGAGCGAGAATAGCGTCCGAGACGAGCGGCGCTCCCGAACGCGCCTGCGACCGCTCTTCGTCGGCCCGTTCCCCGCCGCACTGCACTGTGCAAAGAAGAACTCCCCCGACCATCAGGCCAACGGCCAGCGCTCGCGACATCTTCGCCTCCCGACGCCCATGCTAACCGATCTTCTCGTGCGGGAGAGGGCAGTCGTGGTCACTGAGGTCCCGCCCTTGACGAAAGTCAACTCCACACCTGCGACAGGAACGGTCGTCAGACAGGTTGAGGCGCTCTCGATCACCTGAAGAAGCGCTGAGCCTACAGCGGCGGGACGATCTCGGAGTCGAACGAGATGATCCCGTCCTCGCGCTCGGTGAAACCGACCAGCGTCGCTTCGACCTCCAGCTCCCGAGCAATGCGTCGCGCGTCGTCGAGGCAATCTTCGGGCACGACCAAGAAGAACGGCAACGCGAGGCTGGCGAACGCGACCCACTGGTGCTCGGCGTGGCGCTCTTCGACCGTGCTCCACGTCTCGACTTCGTAGATGGCCTGCACGATGTCCGTTCGCTCGTGAACGAGGGCGGCCATCACGTCGGGGTAGTGGCCGCAGACCGACACCATCCGCAGCGGGCCGGGATTGGTTTCGGCGAGTCGTCCGGCGTCCTGAAGCTGCTGGAAGATGGCGCTGATCACTCGGTCGTGAAGCGCTTGCTCGTCGGGAGGTCGGCGGGCCACTGGGACGGAGCGTAGCAGGTGCGCTCGCCAGCGATCACCTACCCAGATCGTGGCCCTCGCTTCAGCCCTGGACGTCGAATTGCCTTGCTGCATGCGCTTACGAACTCACGAAGATCGGCTGCATGGCACTGCGCATTGGTCGGCTTCTTCAGTACCAGATCCTCGGCCGCTCGAACCTCGCTCTTCGTCGAGAAACTCGATGACTGAATCGTGAAACTCGTCAGCTCGTTCTGCCTCGCTGCAACGAACGACCGGAAGAACATCAGTGCCGGGATAGCTTCGTTCAGCCAGTCTTTTCCCTCGTAGACGAAGGCACTGCCGCCGACTCGCCTCCACCCGAACCGCTCGAACGCGCTGCGGAGGTAAAGGTGCTCGTTGGTGTCCCTGACCGACTTCTTCATGTCGAAGGTCAAAGTGATCGGCATCGGGTGAGGCTACGGTGGTGCCTTGCTGGAAGCAACGAGCAGACCGACGCTCGGCATCTTCTCACCGGTCACCCGCTCGCACTCCTCGGCCAAAACCGCTCGGTGCATCCCCCGCTTGTTCGCCGCACCGAAGATCGCCATCGTCAGCTCGACCTTCTTCGCCTTCATCGCGGCCTCGGCCATGGTCACGATGGGCCTCCACTGGGACGAGCCGATCATGTTCGCCAAGGCAACGAACTCGTCGAACCGCCCAAGCCCGACCAAGAGGGCAGTCCAATGAGCCCGAGCCGACTGCACCTGGTACTCGAACAGCCCGAAGCTCTCCAGCTCGTCCACCGTCCCGGCGAAGATCCGCACGGCCAGATCCCCGTGCTTGGGATCGACGGCCTTGAACAGCTCCTCCAGCTCGTCGCCTTGGCCGTACTGCTCCCAGACGGCGAACTCGATGATGTCGCGCAGGTAGATCTCGGGCGCGATGCCGGTTTGCTCCCAGGGGACGCTTCTGTACGCACGAATGGCGGCGGTGAACACCTCGCCCACGGCACCGCATGAGTCGTTCGTTCGCTCTTGAGCCGCGTGACAGACGGCGAGCATCGCGCGGTGGAGGGCGAGCGATTGCTCTGGATTCTGGTCGGCTTTCTCCGCGGCTGATCGCCACGCCTTCGCGAGCCGTTTGGCAAGGGTGAAGCTCTGGCCGACGCTGTGATGATCGCGAGCGTGGACGATCTCGAACAGCGACGACGCGAACGACGCCGGCGAGACGGGGAACTTGTCCCACCGGCCGCTCATGGCCCGCGCCGAAAGCCGAGCGCGAGGCGTGTTTCGCATCGGCTCGGAGAAGTCCTTCAAGCTGGCCGTGCCCTCGAAGATCTTGGTGCGGGCCTTCCTGACGATCTTCTTGTCGCGGGCTTCTTCGAGCGCGATGTCCTCGGGCTGCATGCCGAGCATGGCCAGACGGGCGCGGAGATCGTCGAGGTGCGAGAGCTTGGCCTCGGAGTCGTCGCGGAGATGGCCGCCGGGAGCGTTGATGCGATCGCGGAGCTTTCGTTCGATGCCGTCGAGGCCGGTCGCTTCGCCGATGAGGGAGCAGACGAGGAGCCAGAGATCCCAATGGGAGAATGGGGTGTTGTGGATGGTCTTCCAGGGCTCGGGGTCGCGGAGCGCTGGGCTTCTGGGGGCCACTACGGACATCACTATGCGCCGGCCTGACGGGCGAGCAACTCTTCGCGCGTCGGCGCGGCGGTCTCGCACTTGGGGCAGAAGTGGAATCCCGTAAAGAATCTGTACCCGCAGCTACGACACACGCGACTACCGATCTCGTCCCAGAGGAAGGCGCACCGCTTGCAGAATGTCGTGGCATGGGTGAACGCAAGGTACTCGCGGTAGTGCGCCAGCCACTTCAGCACCGCCTCATGACCGACTGCGTCCCATGCCCTGCTCTGGTAGTCCAGCTTGGATTCCTCGAACGCGGCTTGCTTTCGCGCAGCGATCCGTCGCTTCTGTTCGGGCGATAGAGCCATCACCTTGGTCGGTGTGGTGAACTCGTGCTTGCACGCGCTACACTTCCACGTCCGGCTGCGACTGCGGAAGTAGATGGTCGTTCTTTCGCAGCTCGGGCATGCCTCGCGGCGAATCGGCTTCTCCGTCTTGCCAATTGCCGCCCGCGCTGCGCGCTCGGCCTGGAACTCCGGCTCCTTGACCCAGAGTGCGTACACGTAATGACCGAGGCCGCCCAACTGCACGAGATGCTGAAGCACGAATGGACCGTCGGTGGAGCTGCACTGCCGGCACTCGCTCCCGATCAGTGCTGCGCGCTCCTTTTTCCATTCCTTCCAAGTCCACGGCGCGCCGCGCTTCGACCTGAAGGCGTGGATCAGATCCGCTGCGCGCGCCGCGGTGACCTCCTGGCGGAGTAGAGCCTGTTCGATCTCGACAAGTTCTGCTGGAAACTGCATGCGTCCCGCCTTCGCTTTCCCGCAGGCTCGCTCCATGCCGACGCGCGTCAAGATGGGGTCGGACAAGGAAGGACGGGGCGCGCTGCCGACGCGCGCATGGTCGCGCTTTCCGGCGACCATCGCAGGAGGCCCCTCCTGGAGCATACGGCAAGCGAGCGGCCCCTTCCCCCCATGAACTTGGCCATCTCCAGCCGGGCCTCCGTACGATCCTCGCGTGGTGGCGAAAGGCTCGAAGGGGAGGCTCTACTACGGGGACAACTTGGACGTCTTGCGGCGCTACCTCGCTGACGAAAGCGTCGATCTCGTCTACCTCGACCCGCCGTTCAATTCGGCCAAGGACTACAACGTGCTCTTCCGCGAGCACGACGGGACGCGGTCAGCCGCGCAGGTAAAGGCATTCAAGGACACCTGGGAATGGGACGAGGCTGCCGCGCGCGCGTATCACGAACTCGTCGAGGGCGGCGGCAAGGTCTCGGAGGCGTTGCAAGCCTTTCGGCTCGTGTTCGGCGAGTCCGACATGCTCGCGTACTTGGCCATGATGGCTCCGCGCTTGGTCGAGTTACATCGCGTGATGAAGGAAAGCGCGAGCATCTATCTGCACTGTGATCCCGTCGCGAGCCACTACCTGAAAGTCCTGATGGACGCGATCTTCCGGCCGGCGAACTTTCGGAACGAGGTGATCTGGCGCTACCGCCGCTGGCCGGCGAAGGCGCGGCAGTTCCAGAAGATGCACGACGTGCTGCTCTTCTACAGCAAGTCGGCGGCCCCGGAGCGAACGTTCCACGTGCTCTACGGCTACGAGCCCCTGGCCGAATCGACGATCAAGACGTACGGCACGAAGAAGCAGAAGGCGGACTTTTCGAGCGGGCATCGAAAGCCAAGTACGGAAGAAGAGGAGTCGCTTGGCCCGCCGCTCTCCGACGTCTGGGAGGTTGGCATCATCCCACCAAGCGGCAAGGAGCGACTCGGCTACCCAACACAGAAACCCGAGAAGCTGCTGGAACGGGTGATCCTTGCAAGCAGCAGCCCAGACGATGTCGTGCTCGACCCGTTCTGCGGCTGCGGGACAGCAGTCGCCGTCGCGCACCGCCTTGGGCGACAGTGGGTCGGCATCGACATCACGCACCTCGCGATCAACCTGATCAAGCGCCGGATGAAAGACTCTCTGGGCGTCGATGTCGGCGAAGCAGTGGGCGAGCCTGTATCGCTGCCGGACGCGGAGGCCCTGGCCGAGCTGAACCCGTACCAATTCCAGTGGTGGGCGCTTGGGCTCGTCGGGGCCCGGCCGGTCGTCGAACAGAAAGGGGCAGACCGCGGCGTTGACGGCCGGCTCTACTTCCACGACGAGGTTGGGCCAAACGCGCGGACGAAGCAGATCATCTTTTCGGTGAAGAGCGGCGGCACCTCGGTCGCGGACGTGCGCGACCTACGGGGTGTGATCGACCGCGAGCAAGCGGCGCTCGGCGTTTTCATTACCTTGCGAGAGCCGACCCAGCCCATGCGACGAGAAGCGGCCAGCGGAGGCTTCTACCAGTCGCCGGGTTGGAACAAGAGCTACCCGCGCTTGCAGGTCGTCACCGTGGAGCAGCTCTTGGAGGGAACGGGCATCGACTATCCGCCGGCAGAGCAGGTCAATGTGACGTTCCCTCGCGCACCGCTGGCGAAGTCGAAGCGCCCGACGCAGGCCGCGTTTCCGTTCCCGGCAGCCCCGATCGTCAAGGCGGCAGAGCGAGTGGTTCCGCGCAAGAAGCGTGTGCCTGGTCGGAGATAGGGCGCTGCGCGGGCTTGACCGCGGCCAGGATCGGCGTGGCGTCTTCGTGCTACAGTTCCTGCGTACCGATGCTGCACGCCCCGACCACGCGCTTGACATCCAGCAGCCGCGAACGCGAGCTGCCCGACCAGATTACGGGCTACTGGGTGCGTGATCCGAGTGAGCTGAAGCGGCAACCCAACTACGAGCCGACCGGAGCCATTCTCCTCGACCCGCACGCGAAGCCTGGGGGCAAGCTCGAAGCGCTCACCTTGATGTACCTGGAAGGAAAGTGGCGGCCGCTGTCTCTCGCCGCCGCCCTCACGTACATCCACACGACGGCCCTCGCGGATCGGCAACCGTATTACTTTGTCTACTTCGCCAAGGACGGCCGCCATGTGTATCGGGCCGAGCCGAAGCTTGGCGAGCTGGCCCATGCACGAGTCCGGGCACGGTTCGGCGCAGAGGCGGCCGCGCGAGCCCGAGATGACCGATCAACGATCCTGGTGAAGCTGGCCGCGGCGAACGGTGTACGCCCGAACGGACGTTGAGCAGGTTCTCGGTCTGTTCGAGAAGTCCTGGCTGGCATCGCCGAAGTGCGTCCAGGCTCTCGACGACGCGGTGGTGCAACGCCAGAACGAGTTGCTCCTCGGCGGCACCCGCCCGACCAAGAAGACCAAGGGGTGGCGCGACGATCCGGGGCCGTGGGGCGTGAGCGGGATCGTGGCGTTGGCCGAATCACACGTCGAGCGTTTGGAGAAGGGCGACGAGGCGGCGTTCGATCTGACCTGCGCTTGTGCCCTCGTCGCCGAGATGCTGGCCACTGCGCACGCCCATGGCCAGGGTGACACATTCAAGCCGGTGGCCAAGAAAGACGATCCTGACCGACACCGGAAGCAATCACCCCTTCTGGCCCTTCGGAACGCCGTCTTTCATCCCGGTTCCTTGTCCCACATCGATCTACTGGCCCGTGTGGTCGAGCACGACAGCCCGCAGATCATCGCCGGATTCAAGTCGTCGCCGCGCTACATCAAGGACTTGAAGGTTGCCGAGTGGGCGCTGCGAAAAGTCCGCGACCTCGGCCAGTACGAGCTGACATGCATCGTGATCGAACGAGCTAAAGCCAAGAAGGTTGCGCTGGCGAAAGACGCCCAACGCCGCATTCTCGAAACGATCGATGTGAAAGCGATGGCGGGCCTCCTGGAGCAGTCGGCATCCCAGAAGGGCTTGCGCAACCTGTTCAGCGCGTGACCGACGACTCTGTGTGGTGGCCCGCGACCCACTCGTCGATGGCGCGTTTCAGCAGCTCCGACTTGAAGCTCTCGCTCGTGGTGACGACGCCCTTCTTCCTGACGTGCGCGCGCAGCTCCTTGGCGGGGATCATGGCCACGATGAAGCGCTCGAACTTGCCCCACACCATCAGCCGCTTCGCGCCGACGCCGCGCCAATACTCTTCGCTCACCCGAAGGCCCTGCTCGGGAACGTCAACGACGAGAAGGACTCCGCGGCGGCCCTGCGCGTACAGCAGGGCGGTGAAGGGACAGTCCGTGAAGTCGGTGCCGATCCAGGGGCCAGACTGCCCGTCGCCAACCCTCTCGGGTAGATGCGGTTCTTTCAGGCCGCGGAAAAGCCGCACGTGCGATCTGTACACCCGCGTGCGGTGAGACTCCATCGAGAGGTCAATGAGCCACGAACTGGCCCTGAGCATTGCGCCAGCGCTTGGTCTTGCGATCGTATCGGGGCCGCTCGCCCGACGAAACGAGCGCGGCCGCGATGGCCGCCACGGCCGCGACGCCGACGGCGTTGCGTAGCTGCTGGCTCTTGTGCTCGCCCGTCTGGGCAAGGTTCACAAGATGCTCGCAGTTGAAGCCCAGCAGGTCGTACTTGGTGCCGACCAGCGCGAGAGCACGCTGCGCGACGACGTTCTCATACCCTGGAGCCGCGCGGCCCTCGATGAAGACCTGCTTCCCGCCGGAGAAGCGCGCAAGGCTGTCGATCACCACGCCGTGCTGCACTTTCGAATTGTGGACGACGGCGTGCTCGATCAAGCCACGTCGGTCATCGAAGTACCGGCCGATGTACATGCCGTAATGCCAAGTCGCATAGGGGCCACGAACTCGAATCTTGTCGCCTATCTTCAGAACCATGCTCACTTGAATACCCTCCTCGACGGGGCTGCTGGCTACGGCCACGAAGGCGGATCGCCTGGCACCATCGACGAAACACACGGCCCAACCTGGCAGTGCGGGCGACAACCTAACCACAGCGCCCCCAGGGTCAACGGTGACCGCCAGCCCGCCTGCACGCGACGCGTCACGCCGCATGCCGTAGCGAGCAACTGGGCCTTCCGGAATGCCCGAGAGAGCCGACCGCGTTCAAGTTGCGAGCAAGAGTTTCGGCTCGCGCTCGGCTTGCGGGCAACCCAGATTGCTCGGGGAAGGGAGACTTTCAATGACGGCTTTGGCAAGGGCGATTCAGGCGCGGCTGGGAGAACTGGGGTGGCAGCAGAAGACGTTGGCACACGAGTGGTGCCAGCGGGTCGGGAACGGCAGCCCGAGCACGTACGTGACCCGACTATCGAAGCTCATGCACGACGAACAGGACGGGTACGACTTCCTCCTGGAGGAGAAGGAGGATCGACTCTCCGGCTTGGCCGAGCCGCTGGGCTGGACGCCTGAGAAGCTTCGCGCGCTGATCGACGCCGCTTTGGCCCGCCCGGCGCTCGTACTCCACCCCCAACTGGCCGAACCGGTCGCGGCATTCTTGCTCAAGCGCCAAGAGTCGGGCGCGTACAAGTGCACTCAGGTAGACGGGGCCGACAGCAATGGTGGCGTCCGAGAGGCGCTCAGGGACGCGGCGAAGAGCGCTTGAAACGCGTTCGTGGTCGTGCCCAACGATCGCGACCACGACTTCTTCAAAGGGGCCGACGTGCACACCACCCAGGTCGAGCCAGCAAAGCCAGGGTACCGGCTCGTGGCCCTACCAGACTTGATCCCGCAGCTGCCGCCCAAGCTCCACGACGACGACGGCATGCCACTGGTGCCGGACGAGGCCACCGAGCGCTCGTATAGGGAACGGATGAGCGTCGATCCCAGGCGAGATCCCCACCGCCATCCCCTCGACGAAAACGACCCGTGCGTTCGTGCGATTCGCCAGGCCGACGCCGAAGGACGGGTCGTCACATTTCGACTCGAAAACGTGGGGGACTGGCCTTCTCCGGAGCAGCTCAAGATCCGGGCGCTCCAAGACGCCTTTGAGCGTGTGTTCCCCGAGAAGGCGAAAGAGCGGCGCAGCTACCGCTCGCACGAGAAGCGCCAAGAGGAGCCGTGGGTCTGGGCCAAGGGCAGCGATGTGCTCGTCCTCGGGCCGGCGAGTGACGCGGTGAATGCCATCGCGGAGCATCACCAGCTCCACCAGGTCGAGAGCTTCGCGCCCATCGTCAATGCGTTGGCCAAGGTGATGCCCACGCTGAACCCGGACGGCGATGGCGGGACGCTCGACCTCTCGCGTGAGCTGGAGGCTTTCGAAGCCGAGAGCGGCATCACGCTCGACATCCAGATGAGCGACGTTCGAGCGCTGCTGGCCCCGCGCAACAAGACGGAATTCGCGAAGGGGGAATCCATCCGCATGTCAGCTGAAGCCGATGGCAGGGTACGTGCTCTGCTCGACGACATTCTGGGTCGCGAATTCATTCTCCCCGAGAAGCATCTGCCTAGTGTCTTCGTGCTCCAGGCTATCCGCAACTCACCGCTGATCCAGGTCGCTGCCTTGGGGGAACTCTCGGCCGTCGCGAATGTTGGCGCAGGCCGACTCATTCGTTTCGAAACGACCACGTTCGCGGGTGAAGAGCCTGCGCCGGTCAAGGTCGTCGAGAGCTACGATGGGCGCGGCACGTTTGACGGAGGCAACGTCCGGTTCACGCTCAGGCCGCTCTTCGAACAGAACCTCGAAGGCAGCGTGTTGCGCAGCGTTGGTCGGCGGCGGGCCGAAGAGGCTGCTCGCGCGAGTGACGACGATGACTACCACGACGATTGACGAGATCGGCCTCGCGCGAAGAGGTATGGGGGAGGGCACCCCCTGTTTGCCCCGGCCGAAAACGCGACCAAAACCTTTCGGGAAACTCGCGCGGGGCCCATCCCACGTTGATCGGTAGAATGCACAGCGGCTTCACCATGCCCACAATCCATCATTGCCGCACGCAGCACCCAGTCGGCCACGGCTGCTTTCATGATGGCGTCGTGAGTGACGGAGCGAACAGTATTCGCTACGTGTACGACTGCGGTGCGGTGCGGCGGTCACGCTGCGATCGGCTTGCCCAGGTCTACGCCGACTCCCTGCCCACGAACGAGATTGACGCGCTCATCGTTTCCCACCTTCACTCGGATCATGTTTCCGGCCTTGACGTGCTGCTAGCAAGTCTGACCCCCAGGTATGTCTTCCTGCCATACCTCCGTCCTGTTGAGCATCTACTGCACGTCGCCGCGGCGCTTGACGGAGCATCACCGGTTGCCCTGGCGATGTCCGTCGATCCCGCCGCCTGGTTCATCGATCGAGGCGCAGGCGAGGTGGTGTTGGTCGTTCGAGGCAACCGGGAGGGAGAGGCAGGGCCCCCGCGGCAGCTCGATGAACCACCGCCCGAGCACGTTGATGACCGTCCCCCTTTGAAGTTCCAACGGAGCCCACGGCCTCGCGGCGCACCCGTGGGTGTCTCCTACATGCGCGACGATACCGAAGCGCATGCTTTCCTCGGGGGCGCACGCTGGCGGCTCAGGTTCTTCGTTTCTGACGAGGCCACCAACCTCCAGGTTTTTGAGCAGGCCGCGCTCAGAGAGTTCGAGCTTGATGCGCGCCATCGCAACCTGCTGCGCGACCAGGCGTGGCTGCGGAATGGTCTGAAGAATCGCAGCTGGCGTGCGAAGCTTGCACGCGCCTACCGGTCGTTGGGCCGCGGGCTCAACTACGCGTCGCTCTGCGCGTACAGCGGGCCCACTGGCCGTTGCCGGAACGTCAATGCGCGGAGCAACGCAGGGCCGTGGACATCGGCACCTGGGTGGCTTGCCGCGGGGGATGCTGAGCTGGCGGACGAAGACCGCTGTAACGCTTTCTGCCAGCACTTTGCAGACGTGGCCGAGCACGTAGGCACCTTGATGCTCCCGCACCACGGATCGATCGCTAACTTCAACCCAATGCTAATCGAGCACTTCCGGCCGAGCGTGACTGTCGTCACCGCACCGGCAAGGACGACGAAGAAGGCGCGACGTCATCCGCACCGCTCGGTGGTTCTTGCTGCCCGTGACTTCTCCGAGGCATTCCGGATCGTGACGGATCGCGAGACCTCCGAGCTTTGGGAGCGGGTTGAAGTCGAATTCTGAACGTGCAGTCGTGTCGTGTTGCGGTCTGCGCCGGCAGTAGCTCACATCAGCGCCGACCGGTTCCAGCTCGGATTCCACTTCGGCGCGACCAGTCCCATCCCGAGCACCACGAGTTTGCCCTCCGTCGTGAGCTGCCAGACAGCTGCGCCTGAGTGACGCTCGATCAGGCCGCGGTGCTCAAGGGCAAGCGCGGTGCGGAACTGCAATCTCGTGATGTGATGCGGGCCGAGGCGAAGCTCTCCCAGAAGCTCGCGCTGGGCCCAAGTCAGGGAACGACCGGAAAGACTCCACGCGGCCTTCATCGCGTCCCTCGCCATGAGCAGCTACCTAATGGTCGCGCCGGATTGAAGCCTTGCCGCTTCAAGAACTTGCGCACATGAGTCCAGGGCCACGGGCAAGTGGACGCCTGTTCGCGTGCTCGGGGTTCGGTAGGCCATCGCGACCACACCCGGTAGTCGGGCACCTCTCGGCCGGTGCGTCGGTAGGCGCATTCTTCGACAGCTTCGAGGGTGGTTGTCAGGCAGAGCACCGTTGGCTTCATGTGCGCCTTGAAATTGGGCGTATTCGTGAAGTGGGCGACACCTTTGGATGCTGAGCGAAGAGCGTGGACGCATGCAGCGCGAACGACATCGGGAGCGCCCTGGCCGAACGTCAGGTACTCCTCGACGTTGAGCCGCGTTCCACCGATCTGCTCGATGCCCGCGTCGTCGCCTGAACGGTCACCGTCCACGGCGTAGAGAACGTCTTCGTTTCGCCTGAGCTTGATGCCCAGGAACTCCACCACCTTGCGGTTGCACACCAGGCCGGTCTCGGCGAGCGCATTCGTCAAGGGGAAGAAGCCTGCGTGCTCGGCGACCGGAGTCCCTCCGACTTTGATCTTCATGGACGTGCGTGGATTGGCCGCGATGAACTCGCAGGCCCAGATGGCACCGTCGATGTGCGTGAGGGCGTATGGCAGGTGCTCCAGGATCTCGGTCGCGGTCGGCTCGTCCATTGGCGCGCCAACAAGTAGCGCGAACCTGGATGACGGCAAGTCGGGTGGCGTAGGAGCGGTGTCGTACCCCTGGGCATGTCAGCGATCGATGGTTCTTGGTCGAAAACCTTTCAGAAAACTCTGGTGCTACGGCCGTTGCGATCCGAGGTGCCTGGCGTGCTCCGGAGGAAGCACCACGGGCCGACAAACGTAGCGAGACTGGAGTAGCTCAGTCAGCGAGGATTCGAAACCATCCACGGTCGAAGTTGCACTCACGAGGACGTCGTAATTCTTCGGCTCCTCTGCGGCGGCGGGATTGAAGGGGAAGCCACCTCTGACCAGCCGGCGTCCACAGCAGACGCGGAACATTGCGCCTTCGAGCATTACGTCGAACTTCGCAGACCAGAAACCGTTCGCGCGCAACACGTGGAACCGAAGCAAAGGGTCATGGTTGCGGCAGTGCTCGATAGCGTCGCAGACGACGTCGGTCAGCATCGTGGTCATCATGCCCGTGCCGTCGCGCAAGTCTCCTCGCCTGAAGTCATCCCAGCGAACAACCCTCCCCGCCGAACGTGTTTGAACGACCAAAGACAGCATCGCCGTGCTTCTCGCGATGGTAGCCGGAGGCCAAGGCGACGAACATCGCGTCGTTCTCGGTCGTCAGAGTGCGCGACGAGCGCCGAAAGTGGCTGCGGCGTGATGGTAGGCGACAACAGGGCGACCGGAGTGGATAGGGTTATGCAGCGCCGCCCCTCAGAAGCACTTCTTCACCTCGAACGAGCCGACCGCGCTCGTCTCCAGGTAGTAATGAACGTCGATGCTTCCCTTCACGCTCGTGTCGGTGACTTCGTCGATTACGATGGTGGCTGACAAGTCGGGATAGCCAATCACTTTCTCTCGCTTTGCGTCCCAGATGAGAGCTTGAGCCCAGTCGTAGGTTCCCGGCTCTCGCGCCCAGATAGAGGCTTCGACGAACTTTCCCCAAGTGCTCATCGCGCAATCCATCGGCGAGCTGGAGAAGCGCATCGTCATCCCCTCCGGAGCATCGGCCCAGAGTTGCTCTCCGTCGTGGTCACCGCCCGCCACGACGATGCCGCACTTCAGGTCGAAGGGTTGGCCTTCGATGATCGCCGTGATGCCGTTCTGACTCATGGGCTCGCAGTGGGGCTCCTTGGATTCCGATGCGTCCGAGGAACAGCCGGCGCAAAGCACGACGCCGACGATGCCGAGCAGTTCCGCAGTCGCGTGAACCTGCCGTTCCCGTTCAGTCGGTCGCATCACCGGCGTCCACTCCAGCATCGGTTCCAGCATCAGGACACATCGGCAGGTGCAAGCCGCCTCCGATGTTCTCGCAGCTCCATGATCCACTCGGGCACTTACAGGCCCAGATAGCCGGGTAGACCAATATTGTACCGTCTGGACACGTGCTCTTGCGCTGGATCTCGCAAGAAGCCCCTTCGACACACGAGGCCGTCGGCAGGTCCCACAGGATGTCGCCGTCGTGGCAGTTGGGATCGACAGGCGCGGGCTCACTCTTTGCGTCGGTGGCGTTGGGAGCGTCGCTGGCGGCGTCCGTGCCGATCGACTCCGAAGCAGTGTTCCCGCAGGCGATGGTGAGCGCGGCGGCGAGCGTAATCACCCGGAGCCGTGCCGAACGCACCATGCCCAACATGATACGCTCGATGGCGATGGAGCGCTGCTCGTTCTGCGGCAAAAGCAAGGGTGAGGTCGAGCGCTTGATCCAGGGCGGTGGGAAACAGCCGGCCGGCGAGCTGCCCGTGGTGTTCATCTGCAACGAGTGCATCGACCTCTGCGCGAACATCATCCGTCCGCCATCACCGCCGACGGTCGTCACGCGGCCCGAGGCACGATACGACAAGCTCTACCTGCCGCTGACGCCATGGGCCGAGATCGAGGTGGACGGCGAAAAGTATCGATGGTCTGCCGCCCGCGTGACGATGTCGGAGCATGACGCCGCCGGGAAGCTCACCACCAGGGCGCGGCCGATGGTGATGATCTCGGTGGGCAAGCTCGGGGAGCCAGCCGTTGGGGTGATGCATGAGGACGGAACGGTGCCGACAGAGGAGCTGGCGGTGGAGGCTGTGCGACGCATGCGGGCCCACATGTAGCGCCGGTGGTATCCTTCTCGAACGCGGGGTGGCGAGCCTGCCCCTGCTCGGGAGCCACCAATGACGAAGAACAGGAAGTGCCCGGTTTGCGAGCAGCCGCTGCCCGATCCGTCCGCCGTGGCTCGCGCGGAGAAAAACCTGGAGAAGCTCTCGGCAAAGCGCGAGGCCGAGTTTCAGCGACAGCTCGAAACCGAGCTGCGGCGGGCTGAACGGACGGCGGAAGCAAAGGCACGCAAGCAGTACGAGGCGAAGCTCAAGAGCGTCGAGGAAGCCGCCGCGACCAAGGCCAGAACTGAGGAGCGTCGCCGGCAAGATCGGCTGCAAGACCAGTTGATGCGTCAGAACGATGAGCTGCGCCGAAAGCTGGAGCGGCTGACGGCGGACGAGAAGGGGGAGATTGGCGAAGCCGACATCCGACGCGCGCTCCAGGAAGCCTTCCCTACGGACATCATCGAGCGCATCGGCAAGAGCCGCGGCTCCGCAGACATCCGGCACGAAGTCCGCGAGCAAGGCAGGACGTGCGGCGTGATCATCTACGAGGTCAAGAACGTCGCGAAGTGGTCAACCGACTACTTGAAGCAGGCTCGCAAGTCGCTGGCGCTTCACCATGGGGCGCAAGCAGTGCTCGTCTCGACCGCCTTCCCCGCCGGCAAGAAGTACCTAACGTTCGAGAAGGACGTCGCCGTGGTGCACCCAACGATCGTGGCCAGCGTTGTCCGCGCGCTTCGGCAGGTGATCGTCGTTCGAGGTGCAGCGACGGCCGGCACCCACGCCGAGCGTTCGCGGAAGGCGGACAAGCTCCTGCAATTCGTCAAGAGCGACGAATACCGCCGGGGCATGAAGGCCGTGGCCGAAAGCATCGCGGATCTCATTCGTCTTCAGGGCAAGGAAAGGCAGCAACACGACCGTACATGGGCTGCGCAGTCCGACCTGTACCGCGCGGTCGAGCAGGGTCACGCGGCCGTGGACTCTCGCGTCGCGCAGATCGTGTCGGGCGTGCCGCTGTCGCTGGTGAAGGATGACGAGGATGCGGACGAGACGGCGGCCGGGTAGCCGCCGGGTCACCGAGGCCGCGAGCCACTCCGACGCTGCTTCCGAACACCCTCCTTGAACGCATGCCGGAGGACCACGTATCTGGCCAGGCGCAGGGCCCAGTCGCTCATCTCGTCCCAGGCAGCGTCGGAGCGAAGCGGCAGGCTACCAAGAACGATACGGCCGGCGCTGACCAGCTCGGGCTCCCGGTGGCTGACGAACGCCAACAGCTCGTCAGCCTTGGCCGCCCCCTTGCCGACGGTGGCCACGCCCGAGTGCCGGAAGTGCATGCGTTCACCGCGAACCTCCAGGAAGCGATCGAGGCGATACACCATGACGGGGTGGTAGACGGAGCCGAACGATAGGCAGCAGACCAGCATGCTGGAACCAGTGCGATTGCCCCATGTCGGATGGCCAACCGTCTTCTGCGAACTGGAGACTCGAAGACCGAACACAACCTCGCGGCCTTTAGCATCACGAACGAGGAAATCGCGGTACTCGCCAGGGAACGTTCCGCCCCCCGCGTCGCCTGGCTCGTGCCACTTGAGGCCGAGATCTTCGGCAAGAGTGACGCCGAAACCTGCTTGCGGCTCGCGGAAGAGCGGAGCGTTCCGGAGCAGGATGTCGTCGAGCACAAGGATTGGCCGCCAGATGTGCTCGGGTACGTCCGCGCCGATCACGGTACGGTTCCGTGCGTGGAATCGTACGAAGTCGGGATCCATGACGGCGACTGTGGGTAGCGGTTCGTAGTTCCGCTCATCCTTCAATGCCGTGACCTCGTAGCGGCGATTAGAGAGGGCCTCAATGTAGGTCGGTATGTCCTCGACCTCGACTGCTTCTCGGCCGTCCAGAAAGAAGGCGGAACGCCAATCACCGTTCGTTAGCACCAGAAACTTTGCGCCTCGCGTCCTTGCGTAACCAAGTCCCTGGTTCTTGACCTCCTCGGAGAAGGAGACGTGCGGAGCCTTGCACTCGACCACAATGAACGTCCGCTCGCGATCATCCCTCCGGTGAACTGCTGTCGAGGTAACCGATTCTTCCGCGGTGGGGACGCGCCCCATCACCCATGGGTGGTTGGCTTGCAGCGTGAGGGTCGCTTCGACCGTGCCCTGCTCGCCGCGATCAACGAGTACTGAATGCTCGGTAATCTCCTGAACCACGCCTTCAACGGGTAGACCATCATCGCACGGCAGGATGAACACTCGCTCCCCGGAGCGGAGAGCATCTAGGTTGTCTCGGTGTGCCATGCGTCCGCTGCCGTCGTGAAGCGGCACTCGGCGCAGCTGGTTCACCCGCGCGCCCAACAGCTGCTCCCAGGCGCGCGAACTGGTGTCGATGAGGCACAACGCTCCGTACCAGTGTCGCCAATCGGTGCGCAGGATGGCCCACCCGCGAACATTGGTCTCGGCAACGCTTCCTCCCGGAGAGATATTCAGTCCCTCGTCCATCAAGAAGAGTTCCGAAAATTCGGCGTCGAATTCTTCGCTCACGGTGGCATTCGGCGCTGCGGCGGGAAGTCCAAGGGAGCGAGCGACCTCCCGCTCCTGGCGCGTCATGCCGTAGCCCAAGACGTGCAGGCACAGCTCCGGAGGCAGCCCGTCGATGGGTTCGGCCAGACGGAGCCACAGGCCGAGAGCTTGCCCCTCCTCTTTGAAGCCCAATACTCGGCAGACGACGGGCTTGCCGCTCACCGTCACGTCGAGGGCCTCCGGCACTTCCACGAAGCGGACGGCCTCTTGATCGCCGAGCCGAGCATTCAGCTCGCCGACGATGCTGGCGTAGGAGGGGTCTGGCTCATCGTTGGCAGTTAGCCCGTCTCGAACGATGACCTCGTGGACGTCCCTTACCTCGGCGGGCAGCTCCACGAGAACGTCGGCCCGCTGGCGGTTGCTGGTGCCGCGCGCAACCGGCTCTTCGGACAGCAGCGCCAGTCGCGGGTAGCCGTACTCCAACATGAGCGAGCGAAGCACATCTTGCCGGACGTACTCCTCGGGCAGGTTGCGGACGAGCTGCGAGCGGGCCACATCCATCAGGCGCGGCCCATCGGGGGTCTGAAAGACGCGGTGGTTGTACGAGCGCAGACGGCGCACGGCATGAGCAGGGTACCGAAGCTGTCACGCCTGTCACGGCCTCTGTCACGGGCAGTGGTGCGGCCAATCCAGCATGTTTTCCGCCGGATTCGGAGCCGTCACACCTGTAACGGCAGTTTTCAGTGATTGTTTGAAAGAAGAGGAAAAAAGGGGATTGGGCCGCGCCACTTTTCTCTTTTTCGCGCGCCTCTGAGAAAACAGGCGTGACACCCGTGACAGTGGGACACGCCCGACATCGTTTGTCTTTTTCGCGCGCTCTCTCTGGCGGTCAACGCTCTTCGGCGGTCTCGGGGTCTGGTGCGCTCAGGGGCGAGTGCTTCGCGAGCAGTTCCTCGCTCGGCTCCCACATGTTGCCCTTCCGCGTGTGCTTCCTCCTGTACCCGAGATGCCGAAGCGCCGCCGTGAACAGTTGCTCGTTCTGCGGCGTGTGCGGGACCTTCAGGCTGTCCATGAGCGCGTGCACGGGCTGAACGGTGCGGAACATGCCGAGGCGCTCGATCTCGGCGGCGATGAGCGGCGCGTACATCGGCTCGCGCATGACCGACTCCTGTGCCCTCGTCAGCTCGCGCTCAAGCTCGGGCGGGAGATACCAGGCTTCCCCTTGTTCGTAACGGACGCGCGCCTCGGCGAAGAACTGGTCGCGCACTTTGCTCACGCCATCTGGGTCGCACTGCTTGACCGGCACGACCCAGTAACGACGGTTGCCGGTCTGGTCGCGCAAGAATTCGTCGTGGTTGGTCGTGCCGGCGAAGACGCAGTGGCGCGGAAAGCGTTGGTTCTTTCGCCCGTAGGAGAGTCGGAACATGTCCTCCTTCCGTGAGATGAATGCTTTGGCCGTCTCGGCGTCGCGGCGGTTCAGCGCGGCCAGCTCGCCCATCTCGACCAGCCAGCAGTAGCGCAGCAGCTCGAACGAGTCCTTGTTGTGGAAGTCGATGTCGGCGTCGCTGAACCAGTCGTCGCCGGCAAGCGCCCTCAGCAGCGACGACTTGAGCACGCCTTGTTCGCCTTGGAGGACGAGCATAGTATCGACCTTCGCTCCAGGGACGATGGCTCGCGCGACCATGGCGATGAGGAACTTCGCCGAGATGGCACGGACGAGCGGAGTGTCATCGGCCCCCGCATGCTCGATCAGCCAGGTATCGATTCTCTTCACGCCATCCCACTCCAGGCCCTGCACGTACTCCCGCAGGGGGTTGTACGCCTTGCGGGCCGCGACCATGGCGATGGCTTCCCAGGCAAGGTTCGACGACGCGATCAGCTGCTGTTGCTTCTCGACCCGCGCTCGGAACTCGGACACGTCAGCTTCCTCAAGCGTCTTGCCGTTGCTGTGCCATGGCGGTCGCTTGGTCAGCTCGATCTCGCCGGTCATCTCGTTCAAGCGAAAGAGTCCGTCGTAGACGTAAGTCCGGTCGGTCAGGAGCTTTTCGAGCGTCGCCAGAGTAGCGGCCTTCGGCTTGCGCGACTTCTTTTTGGCCGGCTCCTTGGCTGCTGCATCGAGCCCATCGATCAGTGCCAGACCGGCGGAATTGTCGTTCGCCGCTTCGGCTTTGGGCGGCGGCGCGGAATCGGCTTCCGCGGGCGGTGGAGTCGAGACGCGGCGGAGCAGCTCGTCGGCCTTCTCATTGGCGTCGAGCACTTCCATGCCCCGCGCGACGAAGACCTCCTGCACCTGGAGCTTGTAGTTGGCTTCGGGGTTTTCCTCGACGAGCTTCTTTACTTCAGCGTCGAGGTTCTCGGCGTCCAGGAGCTGGAGCGCGAGCGGGGTCAGCCATCGTTTCTGTGTTGATCTATCGTCATCGTGATTGAGTTTCTGCATTCGTGCCTCGCGTAGTCTCTGAACGCACGCACGAGCAGATCTCGAAGCAGTGTCTGGTAGCAGATGCCAGGAGCAGCGTTGGCGATCTCCTTGGCGTCCTCGACCAGATCACGCGGCAGACAAATCGTGATGCGTTTTAATTCGCTCATGTCTATCTGCATGAATATGCATAGACGCTCTCGACAAAGTTTTGGCCCGCGTCACGACTCGCGAGCCAAAACAGAGCGAACCTTTTTTTCGAGGCCCTACATGAATGCGGCGCAATGCCCGTTCCGCTCGACATCTTTTTCGAGCGTGAAGGGGTTGGTGAAGCGGTGAAGGCCCGTGAAGGGGCTCGGGTTCACGGACTTCGTCTTTGTTTTCGCGGCCTTCTGGAGCGTGAAGGGGTGTGAAGGGGGTCGGACGCTATTGGGCGCGAAGTACACCGCGCTCTCATCGGGCGGCCATGTGCTCTCCCTCTTCCTCTCCCCTTTTCTCAATCTCTAACGGGGTAATACCCGTCACCCTATTCACCTCCGCCGTAACCCCCTGGAATCCAGGCGCAATCGCGTGAAGGGGTGGCCGCCCGGAACCCCTTCACACCCCTTCACGCCCCTTCACGCGCAGCCGGTGCCGGTCATGGCGGAATCGCCGTCGGCGGCGCATCGTTGATCTCCAAGGCGATGGCTCACGGCGAGGACAACCCGCTGGCCCAGGTGATGGAAGCCCTGCGCGCGAAGCTCGACGGCCGAGCGCAAGCCGCCGCCGACGTTGCCCAGAAGCTCCACGCCGCCGCCGACCGGTACGAGCGCGCCGTGCAGGCCGGTGCCGCTGCCGACCTCGCTCGCCAGCACGGGCTCGATGCGCCAGCTGTGGATTGCTCGCCAGAAGATGCCGCCCGAGACCTGAAGGTCATCATCGACGCGCTTCCGGAGCTGGCCAACACCAGGCCCCTCTCCACTGCGAGCCCCGAGCCGAAGGTGCCGGCACGAGAAGAGCCTGACGTGACGCCACCTCCACCAGCTTCGTTCGGCGACCTGATGGCCAAGAGCGCGCCCAGCAATCCTCGGCCCGAACGCGCGCCACCAAGGGAGCAAGCAGACCCTGAGGTTCTCCGGCTCGTCAGTGACATGCGCGGCTACGAACTCCCGGCGCTTCCCACGCCCCTCTTCCGTGCAGTGGCCGAGGAGCTGGCCGCTCGTGCGCGTGACCTCCAGGAGCGAGGCGTTGCAGATCCCGATAACAAGCTCGGCCTCGTCTTCCGTGCGCTCACCAAGTGCGCCTACGACCACGGCACGACGAATATCTTCGGCTTGAGCCGCCAGCACCAGGGCGATTGGCGGCAGAAGGCCATCGAAGCGCGAGAGCGCCGCCTGCGCCTCGAAGCCGGCGAGCCCGACTCCCTTCGCCAGCGCATCCAGATCCCCAAAGCCATCGTCGATCAGGTGACCAACGGCGACGACGACGACGACGACGACGACGACGAGGTCGAATTGTGGGAGCTACCGCGTCTTACCGAGCGGGCGGCCGACAGGGCGGTGGTGTTGCTCGGCGGCGTGCGAAAGCCCGAGAAGCTCGACAAGCTTCACCAGCGCATCGACTTTGATGTGGAATGGATCGAAACCTCGGCCGGCAGCACGGGCTCGACGTCAACGCTGGAGCGGCGCATCCGAGAGGGCAATGTGGCTGCCGTGGTGATCTTGCACGGGCTCATCGGGCACAAGCACTACGAGCCCGTCGTCGCAGCGGCGAGGCAAGCTTGCATTCCGGTCGCGTACGGCGGTCGAGCGGGCACGGCATCGCTGCGGTCGGCCTTCGAGGAGATCGAAACAGGGCTCGGCTGATCTTCTGAGGGCCAGCGGGTGTTGAGAAGATCGTTGATGCGGTGGCTGGCTGTCGCCCTACGGCAATTCGTAGCAGCAGCGAATCCCGACAGCCTCGGTCTTCGCGAACCGATTGTCGTATGCCCACGCGCCGCACGACAGCTCTGCGCCACTGCTTGAGAAGGCACCGCCGCGGACGTTGCACGTGTCCCAGCGATCGACGAACTGATCGCATGCGTTCTCCCATTCGCCCACGTTGCCGCTCAGATCGAACATCCCCGTGAATCCCCCCTCGCAGATCGGGAGTGACCCAGCGACGACTGGTGCAAGCTGGCCCTCTCCACGACACGCGGTCGGTTGGTACTTGTCCCCGTAGGGGTAGGCGCGTTCACCGTCGTGCGAGCAGGCCGCCATCCAACGGCTTGCGTTCGGGTCGCTGCCGTCTGAGTAGTCGAGAGTGCTCCCTTCTGCGCCGCCGCAAAGATCGCCTCCAGCCCACTCGCAGTAGGCGCGTGCGTCGCACCAATCGACGAAGGTGACCGGTGTCTCTGGACTCGCGGTTGGCCACTTGGCTGTCGGCACGTAGGACTCGTTCCACTTGCAGAACGCCGGCTGGGACTGTGGCGGCTCCTTCAGGAACTCAGAGTACCTGGCACCGGTGACCTCGGTTCGATCAATGCAGAAGGTGCCGAGCTTCGAATCAACCTCGACCGCCGACTCTGGGCAGCCCGAGGCGGGCGGCCGGTCGGTGTGCGTGGTCTCTCCCCCACACGACACGGTCCAAACGGCCGCAAGTAGAGCTGTACGCATCATCTGATTCACCGGCAACTCCAGAACTCCGTTTGACCTGCTCGCTTCCTGACACAAGCACCCGATGCACATTCACCATCGTGCTTGCAGAGTTGGCGGAACGGCGACCGCGCTTCGGCGTCGCAGGTTGGGGCACAGCGCACCGAAGAGCCAAGCACGCAGCACACGTGTCCCTTTGGGCAATCCGCGGCCTCATCACATTCGAATTGGAGCAAGTCCGCTGGGCATCCCTGAGTTCGCGCGACGCACGCCGCCTGGGTAGGGGACATGCAACAAGAAGACGTCGCTAGATTGCACGGGTCGGTTCCGCACGTCATCGTGCCTGGGTCAGAAACAGCGCGTTCGTGGGAGTCCTCGAATCGAAGTGCGACCGAAGGCAGGGCCCGCAGCGCGACGGCTTCCGGGGGACTTGCCGTGGTCGCGGTGATTGTTGGCCGTGCCCGCGGTGGGGATTCAGGTCGCCTCCACGCGAGCATGGCCGCAATTCCCAACACGACGGCGACTGAGCCGAACCCGACTCGCAGCCAGCTCGGGAAACGAGCCACGGTCGCCGCCTCACAACCAGGTCGCGAACGCGATCCTGAAGTCGCCGTCTTGTGGCTCAACAAGCGTGCCCGGTGAGGGCTGCGTCCACGCACCAATCCACCCGCCGGTCTGGCCGAGCAACCCTGGGTGATGTGCAACGCCTTGGTACTCGTAGACGCCGCGGCTTTCTGGATACGGTGCGAGGGGGTTGATGGGGAAAAAGCTCGAACCCGAGATCTCGAAGGCCGCGGTGTTGGACTGCCACCCAGCGCCTGAACTGAAGAACCCTCGGGTTCGCCGCTCGACCCTGCCGCCGGCGGTCGCTTGGTACCAAGTCACGAAGATCGTTCCCGAGAACACTCGATCAATCGAGTCGGTGAACGTGGAAAGCGCAATCGCGGGTTGGGTTTGATCCGCGTCCGAGAGCTGCCCATCGAAGACATTTTGCAGATTCCAACCCTGACCGCTGAGCGGCGCTGTTGCCAACGAGATCCGCCGTGGCACGACCAGCGGTGGGTCGAACGAGATGAGCGGGCCTTTGGAGTAGACGACCGCGATCTTTTGGCTCTGCGGATCGACGACAATTTCGGGGTCGCTCTCCTCGATGTGGCCCTGCGACGCGCAGTCGCTGGTCAGGTACTGATCGACACACGAGATGAAGCGATTGGGGCCGTTGAGCTTCGAAACATAGATGCGACGCCACTCTGGTCCGCATTCCGGATCTGCGGCCAAGTTGTTGCTGAACGCCAGATACAACGTTCCGGTTGGGGTCGCGTACAGGTTGCCGCGTCCCATGTCCTCCACTGGCTGGGGCGTGCAGTTACCCCAGATCATCTCCGCGGGGCCATCCTCGCCTGGTGCTTGAAGCATCTGCGGCGACGCCGCGAAGCCAAGCGATCCATCGGACGGGGAGAGGTTCACCTTCTGAAGCCAGATGTGACCCACCGCCGCCGGTGGGTTGGGCGGAACGCGCTTTCTGCCATCCTGGTAGGTGACGTAGAGGGCGTCTTGGAGGAAGTTGTCGAGCGCGGCCGAAGTCTTGTCGGCGAAGCCGACGTCTGCCGGAGCGAGCACCAACTTGCACTGAATGCCGGGCTCGTCGAACCGGCCCGAAGGACCGGTGCGAACCACGGCAAGCGCGCCGGGTTGTATGAACCCGTAGAGCGCCACCGCGTATGCGTGCTGAAACCCTCCTGGCGCGAGCACCGCGCGCGGCACAACGACGTCGGTGTCCCCACGGAAGCCGATCGCGGGGGGACAATCCGCGTTGATCCCTTCCAGGTCGTCCCACCGCGTGGCAACAAACGATCCCGCGCCGTCGAGGCTCGCATAGAGATGTCTGTTGGCGCTCATGTACACCCGCCCGTCGGGGAACTCTTCGCTCGGGTCGGTGGCTGCAACCTGAACCTCGGCGTCTTGAAGCTCGGTTTCGACTATTTGTTGATCGAGGGTCGGGCGAGTGGGATTGCAGGCCGTGAGAGCTGCCAGGAGGGCAACTGTCGAGACCAATCCGGATCGGATGCGTTCCATGGGCTCCCTCCAGCGCTACACGAAGCACTCACACTTGCACTTGCCGTCGGTGCACATTCCAAGCCCTGGATCTGGGCTGCAAGTTGCCGCGCAGGCCGCGTCGCATGCTGAAGGGTTGCAGCCCCCGTCGGGCACTCCACCTGCGCCGCCAGCGTCGCCAGCGTCTGGGTGGGCCCCCGATCCGCTCCCCGAACCGGAGCCACTGCTGCCACCCGCGGAGGCGTCGGGGGAACGATGTGCCGATGAGGTCGAGCCGCCACAGTTTGCGGCGAGTGCGGACGCGAACAGCGCCCCCAGTAACGGCCCCGAAAATCGTCCCACGCCGCCATGGTAGCGGTGATTCCCAGCGCCTCGCAAGAGTCCACGGCTGACTTGCCGGCAATCACCAGCGAGGACGACCAGGCTGGCACACGGAGGTGGATCGCGCTCTGGCGGTTGCTCGTAACCAAGCTCACTTGGTGTGTAGGTGTCTCACTCGTCCGGCCCCCGATGCCTCGTCGCCTCCTCATCCACCCAGTCGTCCTCCAGATACGACATGCCCTTCCTGCCAGGCACTTGTCGTCTCGCCCCCGGCCGATACACCGAGCAAGACTTCGGCCCATAGCAAAAGGTCTCGACCCGCCACTTCACCTTCGATTGATCCCATTGGTCGATGACGATCTCGACCGCCATCTTCGCGCCCCACATGCAGGAGCCGCACTTGGAGTCGTACGTCTTTGGGTCCAGGCGGCGATGGCCTCGCGCTCGGTAGACTTCGAGATCCGGCGGCGGAACACCGAGCCATGGCGGCGGCGATGAAGCGTCCGTCGCCGGTCGGTTCACCAGCTTGAGCCGAGCGGTCTTGTACAACTCGGCCACTTCGGTGCGCGCGTCCTCCACCGGCTCCGACTCGCCCGAGACTTGGTCGCCCGCTCGGAAGGCATGCTTGACCTGAGCAGCCTTCCCGATGGCGACAACGAATTCGCGCTGCTCGCCCCCGATGGTTCCGTCCACGCGCAATACGTAGCCGAGGTAGGAGTGGCTGCTCTGGTCGAAGGAGCGAGTGAGCCGGATGCGGGGCTGAACGCCGGTGATGGTGCCGGCCCAGGGGATCTTGTCGCTCATGGCGTAGCCTTCGGAGCTTCGCGCGCTTCGGCGACAAGACGAAAGCCAGAGCCGTCCGCTTCCACCCGGAGGTTCACCAAGAACGGGATGTGGCGGTACTTCTTTTCGCGGTCGGTGAGCAGTTGCTTCACCAGGACGCGAAGCTCGGCCGGCATCTTCGCCATCGCCTCGTCGAGCATGCTCCGCAGCTTTACTTGCTCAGGGTCACCTGTGCGTTCTAGCACCGGAAGGTTCCAGCAGACGCTCGCCGCCATGAACACGCGCCGGAGATCGTCCATGCTGTGGGGCCGTTCCAGCGCCTCGATGAGCGGCGCGGCGAAGTCGAGCATCAGTTCGGACACTTTGCCCGGAATGACGTTGCCCTTGGCGTCGATCTTGTGGAGGCCCTTCACGCGCTTGAGCTTCGATCCCACGAGCGCGACGGTAACACGGCCCGGCGAGTGCCTGGCGTCTTGACATCGCGCGAGTCAAACTACCGCCATGGCTTCACCGTACAGCATTGCGATCTGGGCTGCGCGCAAGTTGCACGAGCAGGGCCGGCACGCGTCCAAGTGGTACGCCGGCATCACCGATCACCCGCCTGCCCGCCTCTTCGACGAGCATGGTGTCGATGAGCACCGAGATCTTTGGGCCTGGGTGCAGTGCACGAGCGCCGATGTGGCACGGGAAGCTGAACGATTTCTACTCGCCGCTGGCTACCAGGGAGGGCCCGGCGGCGGACACGACGGCAGCGTCTTCGTCTACGTGTACAGGATCACGCCGGACACCTGCGAAACCTGCTGAACGCGGGAGCGGACGGCGTCGCGCGCGTGTAGGTGTGGTGGCCCGGTGGCTGTTCGGCCGTCGTGGAATTCGAGGACGAACCTTTCAGGAAAGACCAGGCTCCACGACAGACGGCGACTGGATCACCAACGGCCCGCTCCGGCTCTGGCCCCCGCCAACGAATAGTCCATTCGATAGCCATTCGGAGCCGCGTGCGCAAGCTCCCAGCGGTCGATCTTCTATCGAGCCCGAGGCGTCGGAAACTCGCTCCACTCGCGCCCGTCGAGTACGCGGAAGTTCTTGGTGGCGAGCTTGACGAGCTTGTCACTTGCGCCATCTCGCTGCGCCCAGTTGCCCCACTGTTTGAAGAAGAACCAGATGCCGGCCTCGGTCACTTGGTCGCGGAGCCGCCTGACCCAATCGATCTCTGCCGGCCGAGCTTGAGTCCCCGACTCGCCACCGACGATCACCCAGTCGAGCTTGTCGAGCCAAGGCGACAGATCGAGCGGCCCAAGCAGGGGCTCCACGCTGACGAAACGCACCGGTGCAGGAATCTCGACTAGATGCGGCAAACGTTGAGCGGCGCGCTGCTGGTCTTCGACCGTCGCACCGACCCACGCGTTCGCCGGCCAGCTCGACAACCACTTCTTGGGCACCATCTGCTTGATCGAGTGGGGACGCTTGCTCAAGAACTGGAAGTTGAGCCAGGCGCACTTGGGAACGAACTCATCGAACAGCCTGGCTCGCGCCACGTCCATCATTCGGTTGACCTCGTCGAGTCGGTGCTTGTCGAAGAGGTCACCCATGCTCTCCACGAAAACGCGAGCAGGCTGTCCTGCCGCCTCGGCCTCGCGGTTCCACTTGTACGGACTCTTCAAGATCGCACTGTGAGCCGGAGGAAAGGCCCTCGGTGCGTCTGCTCCCCAGATCTCCGGTCGTTTCGGATCCGTGAAGCGCGTGCGCCTGGGTTCGGCTCGACCTTCGCCGATGATCAACCAGTTCAACGGAAGCCGGTGATGTGCCTGTGCTTCGGCGTAGCAGTGATCGCACGCTGGCGAGACGCGAGTGCATCCCCACCACATGTTGAACGTGTGGTGTGTCCATTCGATTGACGAATTTGTTCCCATGTCGTTGCTCCTCTCGAATTAGCTTGGCGTGGCCGATTCGTCGCACTCAATCAGCGGTCGGCCGACTGAAGCCCCACACGCGTCCACGTCCACCTGCCACAACACGCCACACTCCACCGCGCACGCGAGCGGTCGGATGTTGGTGCTTGGCGTGATCGAGCCTTGCGCGTCCGGTGGCGTACAGGTCATCGCCCGCGCGGTAGAGCTTGCCGTTGCCGAGTGCCCCCAGGTGATGGGACTCACGCACGATGCCTTCGCCGCTTTCGACTAGCGTCGCGCCGGAAGGCAGACGGTCCACCGGGACGAACGCAACGTCGCCATTTCGTACAATGTCGCTGAGGTCGTCCTCATCGCATCCCCAGATCTTGGCCAGCGCGATGCGCACGCCAGCAGTCAGTTCACGCTGGACCCGCGCCGATCGACGAAACTCTGGAATCGGGTGGGCGAACGCTAGACCATTCTCGTTCCGGCCGATCAGGTAGTAGTCCTTCCGCACGCGCGTGTACCGACGCGGATCGAACACGGCCTCGCGTACCTGGACGACGGCCAACATTTCCCCGTCGGAATACGAGTACACCGACGCGTTGATCGCGCTGCCCCGACCACGTCGATCTGACTCGATCCCTGTACTCCACGCAGTACCGTCGAGATCGTCCAGGATGACGCGCAGCCAACCCGGAACGGCCTTGAGCGCGCCGAACCTGTCTCGTTCGACCTCGGGCGGCGAGGCTCGCTTCCTGGCGTCGGCTGCGAGTTTGCCGCTCTTGGACGGCGGCACGATGACACGCGGCGGCTTGCAGGTCGCGCTCGGGTTGGTTGCTGACGCACCGCTCTTCGGTTGGTGTGCTTCCCGGTCGTACTTCTTGCTGGTGTTGATGGTCACGATTGCCTCTCTTCCTTGTCCCCTGCATGACCTCTCTTTCCCCGCCGGGCTGATCTACCGGCGGATGGCAGACGCGGGACTGCTATGCCCGCGCCGCTCGGATCAAGATAGTCATCGAGTGCAGCGGTGCAACGTCGCTCGGCGCATTGGCCGGCAGATCTTCGTCGCGCTCGTCTCGGTCAGCGCTCGTCGCGTTCGCGCTAGCGCCGCCAGGAAATGATCGCCGAGTTGCTACTCGGGCTCATCGTAACGCGCGCTTTCGAATTCCGGATTTTGGATCACCAGGATCATTTTTCGTGTCGCGCGTCGAACCGCTATTACTCCGTCGCTCTCGATGTCCGATCGACTTTCCTGTCGCACGCGTCGTTGCCGAATCGAGCCGAAGCTCATCGCAACGGCGACATTTTCAGAGCGACGTTTCGAACTCGCGTTTGGGAGGGATGGGTGGCCAATCCGGGACGAAACATGCCCTTCCAGCGATCGTCGGCCTCTTTGGCGACGCTCTTCATGGAACGCCGCGTCATGCTCGCCAACCCCGTCGCCGGTGATGATCGGTTCCGGTTTTCGTTCCGGACGCCCGTGCGCGACCACCAGGAACGGTCATGGAACCACAGGGCGACGCGACGGTCGGGCGACGAGAATTTTCTGCTCGCGTTTGCTTGACACGTGCGCCCACTGAGGGCAGACGATCCCGGATGCCACGTGGAGCGGCGCTGCTGGAGATGAGGCCGACGCCGTACGGCTTCAGCCACGTCCGGCTGAAGCTGCACCGCGCTGCCAACACCAACGGATCGCGGGTCGCTTTGTCCATCGACGACATGAAGGCCGTCGTGGAGGTCTTCGGCATCCTCCGCGCCTGGCGTGACGAGGGGCGACGATGATGACGGGCCACCGGCACAACGAGTCGAAGCCGCCTTGGTGGGACACCAAGAACCGCCGCGCAATGCTCATCTGCCGCATCAGCGACAAGAAGCAGAAGGACGGTGTGTCCCTCGATGCGCAGGAGAAGGCGGCGACTGACTACGCGCAGGATGTCAGCTTGGAGGTCGTGGCGGCGAGGCCGTTTCAGGAGAGCGCCAAGAAGTCCGCGCTGAGGGCCGAGTTCCACGCGGCCATCGCCGAAGCTCGGAAGCAGAACATCAAGCACCTGGTGTTCTCCTTCTGGGATCGCATCACGCGAAACTTCACCGACGCAGAGCTGCTGGAGGAGATGATCCGCGACGACGAGATCACGCTCCACATCGCGGCCGGCCGTACCGTGCTTCATTCGCAGAGCGACGACTCCGAGTTCTTCATGTTCGACATCAACGTCGCGCAGGCGAAGCAGGACAACCGGCTCCGGCGGCGAAAGACGATCGACGGGATGGAGCAGCGGTGTCGCAACGGCTGGTATCCGAGCAAGCCGCCGTGGTTCTACTGGCAGCAGCCGGTGCTGGACGAGGACGGTCGTCCCAAGCGGCGCGGCAGCACCGTGATGGGGCCCACGCCCGAGGGTCGCCGCCTCCTGCGCCGGGAGATGGAGCTGCACCTTCGCGGCTTCAGCCTCACCCGCATCCGGGAGATGTGTCTCGAAGAGGGGCTCGTGCCGGCGCGCCTGATCCCGAGGTACCACTGCTCGATCATCGACGCGCATCTCAAGAACGCTTTCTACGCTGCGATCCCGAACCCGCACGACGGCTTCAGGAGCCAGTTCGTCTGGCGCGGCAATTGGTACGAAGCAAAGCACGAGCCGATCTTCACTGCCGAGGAGTGGGAGCGCCTGAGGGCGTCGTTCGGGGAGCGCACGCTGTACCGGAAGCTCCGGCACGATGGGCTCTTCGCTCAGGGCCCGCTCTCGCTCACATGCGCGGAGCCGGCGTGCTCTTGCAAGATCACGTATGCGCCGAAGTCCAAGCCGAATGGGGTCGTGTATCCCTACTACCGCTGCGCGGACGGCCGGCGCGTGCACCGTGGCAGAGGCGAGTCGCAGGTGAACGTCCGCGAACAGCAGATCCTCGACCAGCTCGTGAGCGCTGCGGACGCCATCCAGGTCACGACCGAGTTTGCCGAGACCGTGGCGCGCGCGCTGAACGAGACGCACAGAGCGGCGATGGCCGCGAAGGCGAAGTCAGCGGAGGTCTACCGTGCCGAGATCCGGTCGCTCGAAGAGAGGGAAGACCGGCTCTTCGATCGGTTCGACAGCGGCGAGATCGACCGCGACACCTACGACCGGCAGCTCGCACGCCTTCGCTCGGACAAGCAGGATCGGTTCGAGAAGCTCCGTGACGCGGACGGCGAGATCGACGCCAGCTACCTCGAAACGGCCGAGAGCGTTTTGGAACTCGCCAAGAGTGCGAGATCGTTGCTCGAAGCTCGTTCGCCTGCGGAGCAGCGCGATTTTCTGGAACGGCTGGTTTGTAACCCGCGCCTCGATGGGACAACCGTGCGTTTTGATTTCAGAAAGCCCTTCGACGTGCTTGCGAAAATGCGCGGAGTTGACGGATGGCGTCCCCAACGGGATTCGAACCCGTGTTACAGCCTTGAAAGGGCCGTGTCCTGGGCCGGGCTAGACGATGGGGACCGGCAGGGCCGCCTCATCTAGCAAAACTCTTCGGGCTGCTCAAGGGCTCGCCTCCAGGGTCCAGAGCGCGCCGCGCCTTTGATCGCCCACGAAAACGCGGCCTTCGAAGGCCGTGAGGGGAGCCGCGCAGTAGGCGTCGTTCAGGGCGAAGGGGGACTTTTTGTCCTCGACCCGGGCGAGAACGAGCGGGCCGTTCGCGCCCAGCTCGAGCAGCGCGCGCTCGGCCATGACGAGCAGGCGCTCGCCGACGCGGAGCAGGTCCGTCGGCGCACCGGCATCCGCAGGCAATGCGACGCGGGTCCACTGGTCGCCGTCCTCGGTGACGCGGAGCTCGCCGCCGTCGCCTCCCACGGTGATCCAGTAGAGGCGCTCGCGGTCGGCGAACCAGCGCACGGTGTGAGCGCCGCCGGAGTCGGTGACCTGAACGGCGCGCGCGTGCTCCGGAGCGAGGGCGGTGGCGTCCTTCGGCGGCGAGAGCACGACGTAGTCGTGGCGATCGATGCCGTAGAGCGGGCTCACCGCGACGTAGAGGCGATCCTTGAACCGAGTCATGTAGCCGAGGCGCACCGCCGCCTCGCCGCGAGCGCCGTCGTAACTGTAGGCGACGTCCCAGCGATCGGGCTTGTCGCCTTCGACGAAGAGCACGCCGGGCGAGCGCGACGCGGTGGCCTTCGGGGGGACGACGGCGCCGCTCGAGGCGTAGCGCTTGCCGCGGAAGCGGATCACGTCGAACACATGGATGGCCCCGGGCAGGAGGATGCTGCCGCCGCGCTCGGCGCTCGGGGCGCGGGGCGGGCGATGACCGGGCCGGCCGACGGGCTCGAAGCGGCCGCTGGCGCTGCTGGTGAACACGTAGCCTTCGACACCGAAGGCGACGCCCAGGCCCAGGTAGGGCGGATCGGCGTCGGGCACGTAGAAGCGCCCCTCGATGTCGCGGATGCGCAAGAAACCCTGACCGCCGGCTCCACCCTGCTCCGGCTCGCCGGGACGGTTCCAGTCGAAGACCAGCGCGAAGGGCTCCTTCTGCTTCGGGTCGTAACGCGTGATCGTGGCGCCGGTGTAGCCGAGCGGCGAGGTGGCGTGCGCCATGAACAACACGCCATCTCGGACCGCGAAGTCGCAGATGCGCTGGAGCGCGGACCAGTGACGGCCGACCTTGGTCAAGCGGGGGCGCTCGGGCAGCGTCAGAGCAGGGGCCGCGACCTCGTCGTTGCCGTCCTCGTCGAGTTGCTTGGGCTTCGCCGGTACCGGCGCTTTGGGCGGCGTCGCGCTCGCGCTCGCGCTGGGCGCGGACGCGGAAGCGCTCGGGGCGGGGGCCGGAGGCGCGCTCGGCGACGGCGGCGGCGCGTTGCAGCTCGCGATCAGCAGGGCCCAGGCGAAGGGTCGGCGCGCCACGCGGCCGAGCCTAGCGCGGGCGCACCTCCGCCGCGATTTCCGGCGTCTAGCGGGCTGGAACGCGGAGGGCCAAAAACTCGGCCGGAGTCCCAGGTCTGGGTAGGGTCGGCGGCGATGCTTCGCCGCCTGATGCCGCCGCTCGCCCTGGGTCTGCTCGCCGGCTGCGCCGCCAGCGACGACGGCAGCCCCCCGCCAGCCGCGAAGACCCAGGCCGTGGCGCCGAAGCCGCGCAAGAAGGTGGTGAAGAAGCCCGCGACCGAGCGGCCCGCGCCCAAGCCCGCGGTGGCGCCCGAGAAGAAGCCCGAGGCGCCGGCCTGCCCGGAGGACATGGCGCTGGTCGCGGGCGATCACTGCCGCGCCGTGGCGCAGCCCTGCCTCGAGCAGCTGAGCGCGAACGACGGCGGCGCCGACGAGAACCGCTGCGCCCGCTTCGATGCCTCCAAGTGCGTGAGCACCGCGCCGGAGCCGCGCAAGATGCGCTTCTGCATGGATCGCTACGAGTACCCGAACAAGGTCGGCGAGTTGCCGATGACTCTGGTGAGCTGGACCGACGCGGAGCGCATCTGCCAGTCGCACGGCAAGCGCCTCTGCACGGAGAGCGAGTTCACCTTCGCCTGCGAGGGCGAGGCGATGCTGCCGTACACCTACGGCCACGAGCGTGACGCGAAGAAGTGCAACATCGACAAGCCTTACCAGACGCCGCAGAAGCACCTTCTGCCCTACGAGCAGTGCCTGGCCAACGCGAGCTGCGCCGCGGAGTTCAAGCGGGTGGACGGGCGCGAGCCCATCGGCTCGCACCCGGAGTGTGTGTCGCCGTTCGGCGTCTACGACCTGAACGGCAACGCCAACGAGTGGGTCAGCCAGCCCTGGAAGGACGCGCCGCGCCGCTCCGGCATCAAGGGCGGTTGGTGGGGGCCGGTCCGCAACCGGTGCCGCGCCATCACCATGAGCCACGGCGAGAGCTACCTCGGCTACGAGGTGGGGTTCCGCTGCTGTCAGGACGCCGCCAAGCCCTAGCCACGGTCGCGGCGGCGACGTAGCGTGCCGCCATGTCGAGAGCGAACCCGCGCTGGGTGGTCGCGGCCCTCGCCGTGCTCGCGCTCGCGTTCTGGGTGACGCTGCGCTTCGGCCTGCGCGCGCCGAGCGGGAGCGAGCCGGGCGTGTCGTCGTCGCCCGCGGCAACGGCTGGCCCGGCTCGGCCCAGGCCGCGCGGGAGCTGGGGCGGATTCCGCGGCATTCATCTGAGTGACGCCGTGGTCGAGAGCGGCGAGGACTCGCGGCTCGGCGCCTTCTCGGGACGGGTCATCTCCTCGGGGAACCAGCAGCCGGTGGCTGGGGCGGAGCTCACCTTCGTCGGACCCGACGGAGCCCGCGCCGTGAAGAGCGGCGCGGACGGAGGCTTCGAGTTTCAACCCGAGCGGGAGGGTGGCCACGAGATCGCGCTGGTCACCGCCGAGGGCTTCTTCCCGCTCTCCGCGGAGCTCGGCACGAGCCCGGTCACGCTGATGGCCAAGGCCGGCTCGGGGATCTCGGGCGTCACGCTGCGCCTCGACCCGGCCGTCGAGTACCGCGGGCTGGTCGTGGATCCCAAGGATCAGCCGGCTCCTGGCGCTCGGGTCCGCGTCGTCGGCGGCGACGAGCTCGAGCTCGGGGGCGAGAGCTTCCAGGCGGATCACGTCGCCGACGCCCAGGGTGCGTTCTCATTTCGCGCGCCCGACGGCGCGCTGCTCGAAGCGCGCCACGACGGCTTCGGGCCCGGGCGCGCGCGGCTGGATGCGTCGGCCCAGATCAGCCACCGAATACGAATTCGGCTGACGGAGAAGCGCGCCGAGCAGGGTCAGGCGATCCGCGGGCGCGTGGTGGACGAAGAAGGGACGCCGCGGGTGGACGTCCCCGTCGTCGCTCGCATCGACGCCGCGAATCCCGCCGCCGAGGTGGCGGCGCCGCCGGCGCGAACGCGGAGCGGGGAGGGGGGAGAGTTCCTGCTCGACGGGCTCGCCCCTGGTGCCTATTCACTCTTGGCGAGTGACGGCACGAGCGCGCCCGCCGTCTTGCGGGGCGTGAGCGCGGGCGCGGCCGACGTGACGTTGGTCCTGACCCGCGGGGCGACGCTCTCCGGCAAGGTCAGCGACGCCGCCAGCGGCGCGGCGGTGCCGGCGTTCAGCGTGATCTTGTCGCAGCGGCGGGGACCCCTGGCGCTGGACACCGCGCGCGCGGTGACGGTGTTCGACGCGGAGGGCCGTTACTCGATCGAGCACCTGCGCCCCGGCAAGTACCTGATGCTGGTCGCCGCAAAGGGCTACGCGCCGCTCGCCGAGCGCGAGATCGAGGTCGCCGGCGACACCCGGGCCGACGCCAGCTTGAGCCGCGGCGCGACGCTCCGCGGAGTGGTCCGCGATGCGAAGAGCAAGCAGGCGCTCGAGGCGGCCAAGGTGTCGCTCGAAGGGCGGCAAGGGGGTGGGGAGGGCTCGGTGCAGCTCTTCGCCGTGGCGGTGACCGACGCGAGCGGGCGCTTCGAGCTCGAAGGGCTCGCGCCCGGGCAGCGCTCGGTGTTCGCCGCCGCGTCGAAGCACCACGCGCGGGTCGTCGGTGGCATCGTCGTGAAGGCCAGCGAGGCGCTGGGCCCGCTGGAGATCGAGCTCACCCCGACCGAGCCGGGCGAAGAGCCGCGCATCGAGCTCACGGGCATCGGCGCCATCTTGGCTGCCAAGGACGACGCCATGTTGATCGGCAAGGTGGTCGAGGGCGGCGGCGCCGCCGAAGTGGGCCTGAAGAGCGGCGACGCCATCCTCGCCGTGGACGGGCAGAGCGTGGTGAGCCTGGGCTTCGAGGGCACCATCAACGCCATCCGCGGCCCGGAGGGCAGCACCGTCTCGCTCCTGGTGCGGCGCGCCGACGCCGGAGCGCTGGAGCTGATCAACGTGCCGCGACGGCGGCTGAAGGCGTGAGCGCGGCAGCAGGGTTCATGCCGCCGCGGGCGAAGAAGTAGGCGGCCAGTGCCAGCTCCAGGTAGCCGTGGAACATGGCGAGAGACAGGTACAGGTTGCGCGTCCTGTGCACGTTGAAGCAAGCCGCGACCAGCACGCCCAAGGCGGAGAGCAGCAGCAGCGCGAAGCCGATCCGCCCGAACTCGCGCAGCATGGAGCGCGCGGCCATGCGCCAGGTCACCGTGCCCTGACCGCGTACGTCCTCTTGGGGCACCACCAGGAGCCAGGTCGAGTAGTGCACCGACTGCAGGAAGGCGAAGCTCAGCGTGAGGCCCGCGGCCTCGTAGAAGGGCAAGCCGGGCGCCAGCCAGTCGGAGGCCGCCAGCACGTGCAAGCCCAGGAGCTGCACCGTGCCGAGCTTCTCGGTCCAGAAGTAGGTGCGCCCGCTGAGAAGGATCAGCGAGAGGCCGACGATCAGCGCGAGCGGCACCAACGACGAGCGCAGGCGCCCGCGGAACAGGTAGAGCCAGAGCCCGAGGGCGACCAGGTTGTGGAGGTGGGTGAAGGCGATGCGCACGGCGTAGGGCTCGGCCTGCGCGTACAGACCGAAGGCGCCCACCAGCAGAAATCCGCCGGCGGCGCGGCCGTAGCGCCGGGACAGGGCCGCGCCCGCCACGAGCGCTGCGCCCATCCACACCGTGACCACGGCGAACTCCACGCGCGCCACGCCCACCGGATCGGCGCCCAGCTCTTGGGCGCTGCGGAGCAGCACGATGACGCCGCAGGCGACGGCGATGACCGCGAGCCAGACCCTGCCGAGCCCGCGCCTGAGCACGAGGTAGCGCAGATCGGCCGCCACGTGAGCGACGCCAAGGAAGATGGGGCCGAGCGCCAGGAGCAGGGTCGGCACCGTCACCGTGAGCACGAAAGCCACGATGGCGTGCAAGCTCGCGGTCAGCGCCACGCGCCGATCGCGCAGCGTGATCAGCGCCGCCAGCGGGCGGATGCCGAGCGCGACCCGGTACAGGGCGCTCCGCACCCAGTCGAGAGGAGAGACCGCGCGCTCGACGAGCGTCGTCACGGCCGGCGGCGGCGAAGCGCGCCGAGCCCGGCGAGGCCGAGCCCGAGCGCGATCAGGAGCGAGGTGCGCTCGGCGGAGGGGGCGCCGATGGAGCAGCCGCCGTCGTCGCTCGAGCTGCTGGACTTGGTGCCACCGGTCGCAGTGCTGCCGCCGGTCGCGCTGCCACCGCCGGCGCCCGCGCCGCCGCCGGCGCCCGCGCTGCCGCTCGGGACACACAGGTTGCAGTCGTATTCGACGCTACCGTCGGGCAGGGCCTTCTGGCACTTCTTCGCGGTGCAGGTGCCCGGGGACTTGTAGTCCGGCGGCGCCGTGTTGCAGGCATCACCGGCGGTGTTGCACTGATCGGGGGGCGGGACGTCGGCGCTCGCGGAGGTGGCAGAGAGCGCGAGTGCGCCAAAAAGGAACGCAGCAGAGATCAGGGGTCGTCGCAGCATGGCCGGAAGAATTGCTCGAAAGCGCGGAAGGGGCAAGCACCGGGCGTTGCTCGGCTTGCGTCGAGGCGGCACAATGCCGGTCCGATGCGGCGCGCGGTTCTGTGGGTGCTCCTCGCACCCTTCCTGGTTGGGCTGGTTGGCTGCGGTGAGGACGAACGCTTTGCGATCTCCGGGCTCGGCGCCGGCGGTACGGGAGGAGGCGGCGGCAGCGGCGGCGGCACCTCGGCGAGCTTTCAGACCCGAGGCACGGTCGAGCAGATCTACGTGACGCACGCCAAGCCCGGCGCGTCGCTCGAGGTGCTCGATCCGAGTGACGCCGTGGTCGGAGGCGGCGAGGCCGACGCGCTCGGCAGCCTGGTGGTGCGCAAGCTCACGCCCGGAAAGGGCTATCGCGTGCGCTCCGGAAACGAGGTGAGCGACGCCGTCGAGGTGCTCTCGGTCGGCGGGAGCACCCCGAGCCAGGACTTCTACTCGTCGCAGAAGCTCTCCGCCGGCTCCGGCTACATCACCACGCGCGACGGCACCAAGCTCTCGGTGTACGTCACGTTGCCGGGGCCCGCCGACAAGGGCCCATACCCGACCGTCGTCAACTACTCCGGCTACGATCCGTCGAAGCCGGGAGAGCCGCTCGGCGACTACAAGGACCTGTGCGGCGCGCTGCCGGTCCTGTGCGACGCGCCCTCGGATCCGAGCGCGCTGATCGCCGCGCTGATGGGCTACGCCACGGTCGGCGTGAACATGCGTGGCACCGGCTGCTCCGGCGGGCCCTACGACTTCTTCGAGCCGCTTCAGCTCTTGGACGGTTACGACGTGATCGAGACGGTGGCGGCGCAGGACTGGGTGGCTGGTCACCGGGTCGGCATGACGGGCCTGTCTTACCCCGGCATTTCGCAGCTCTTCGTGGCCAGGACCCACCCGCCGAGCCTCGCGGCCATCACGCCGCTCTCGGTGATCGGCAACACCGTCACCACGCTCGTGCCGGGCGGCATCTTGAACGACGGCTTCGCCATCAACTGGATCGAGAACGTGCTGAAGAAGGCCGACCCCTACGGGCAGGGTTGGGAGCAAGCCAGGGTCGATGCCGGCGACGAGACCTGCGAGGAGAACCAGCTCCTGCACGGCCAGAAGGTGGACGTCATCCAGAAGGCCTACGACAACCCGTACTACACCGACGAGGTCGCTGGTCCGGTGAACCCCAGCGCGTTCGCCGGCGAGATCGACGTGCCGGTGTTCCTGGCTGGAGCCTGGCAAGACGAGCAGACAGGGCCGTTCTTCTTCACCCTGCTCGACCAGTTCGCGGGCGCGCCGCTCGCGCGCTTCACGGTCTACAACGGCGTGCACCCGGACGCCTTCGGCCCGCACACGCTGATCGAGTGGAAGAACTTCCTCGATTTCTACGTGGCCGAGCGCATCCCGAGCATCGACGCCGCCGTCCGCAGCCTGTCGCCGCTCCTGTTCCAGGAGATCTTCAAGGTGAAGATGGACCTGCCGCCGGATCGCTTCACGCAGTACACGAGCTACGACGAGGCCCTCTCGGCGTACCAGAAGGAGCCGAACCTGCGCGTGCTGTTCGAGGCCGGCGGCGAGGCGCCGCTCGGCGCACCCCAGGGCTCCTTCGAGTCGAGCTTCGCGGCCTGGCCCGTGCCCGGCACGGAGGCGCGGCGCCTGTACTTCCAGCCCGACGGCAGCCTCGGCACCGACAAGCCCGCGGTCGCGACCGGCGCGTCGCGCTTCGCCCTGGATCCGGAGGCGGGTCAGCGCGGCATCCTGGCGCCGGGGGGCAACGTCTGGGACCTCTTGCCCGCCTACGACTGGAAGCCCCTCGAGACCGGCAAGGCGGTCGCCTTCATCAGCGCGCCGCTCGGGGACGACATGGCCGTGGTCGGGACCGGGAGCGTGGACCTGTTCGTCAAGAGCAGCGTCGACGACGCCGATCTGGAGGTCAACCTGAGCGAGGTGCGGCCGGACGGACAGGAGATGTACGTGCAGAGCGGCTGGCTCCGCGCCAGCCACCGCGCGCTCGCGGCCTCGGCCACGGAGCTCTGGCCCGAGCATGCCTTCCGCGAGAAGGACGCGAAGCCGCTCACGCCCGGCGAGTGGACCGAGGTGCGCGTGGGCATCGCCGGCATGAGCCACGTGTTCCGCAAGGGCTCACGAGTGCGTGTCGCCGTGGACACCCCCGGCGACAGCCGCGCCGAATGGCGCTTCAACCTGAAGAAGTTCTCCGGCGACGCGCTCTACGACGTGGCGCACTCCGCGGATCGCCCGAGCAGCCTGGTGCTCTCGGTCGTGTCCGGTGTGACGGTGCCGCCGACGCTGCCCGCGTGCCCGTCGCTCCGCGGGCAGCAGTGCCGCGCCTACGTCGAGCTCTCGAATCAGCCCTCGCCGTGATTCAGAACGGCGTGTCCGCGGTCCAGATCGGCCCGTTCTTCGGGCCACCGACCTTGATCACCCCGTGCGAAGGTCCGCCGCTCGCGCCGGAGCTGTCGCCCAGGGTGGTGCTGCTGCCCTCGTCGAAGTGGTAGAGCGCCGCGGTTTGGGCGTCGGTCGCGTGCTTCGTCTTGGCGGGCGTGAAGGCTGCCGTGTAGCGTACGCTGGTCGAGAGCCGGAGCTCGTCCACCCAGCCGGAGAAGGACGGGTAGGCGGAGCCGGCGTCGTGCTTCTCGGCGCCGATCACCAGGTAAGGATCCGAATTCGGCCAGGAGGTCGCGCGCCCGTTCTGGTAGCTCACGTCGCCGGTCGGCCCGGTCGCTTGCCCGTCGAGCTTGCCGTCCACCCAGAGTCGGAGCTGACCGCTGCCGCTCGCGCGCGTCGCGGCGACGTGGTGCCAGCTGCCGTCCTTCACGTTGGTCGCGCCGCAGAGCGTGGTGCCGTTGTTGCCCTTGCTGACGCCGATGGCCAGGCCGTTGGCGAAGAGCGAGAGCCCGAAGTCGCCCAGGTCCCCGGGGCCGTAGATGTCGCGATCGACGATGATGTTGCCGTTGATCCAGCCGTCGCCGCCGGACACGCAATTGCCCGCCTGGTTCTCGCCGCTCGCGACCTTCAGCCAGAGCTCGAGAGTGAAGTCGCCCTTGCCGATGTCGGCGGGGACCTCGGGCGCGTCGATCTTGATCTTGACGCGATCGACGTCGTTCTGTCCCGTCCCGTAGAAGCGCAAGGACCAGCCCGAGCCGGCGCCGCCGCTGCCGGAGCTGCCGCCGCTGCCGGAGCTGCCGCCGCTGCCGGAGCTGCCGCCGCTGCCGCCGCTGCCGGCGTTGCCGGACGTGCCGCCGCTGCCGGCGTTGCCGGACGTGCCGCCGTTGCCGCCGTTGCCGGACGTGCCGCCGTTGCCGGCGTTGCCGGACGTGCCGCCGCTGCCGGACGTGCCGGCGTTGCCGGACGTGCCGCCGCTGCCGGAGCTGCCGCCGTTGCCGGAGCTGCCGCCGCTGCCGGAGCTTCCGCCGCTGCCCGACGCGCCGCCGCTGCCGGACGCGCCGCCGTTGCCGGAGCCGCCGCTTTCGTCCTCGGCGCCGCACGCGAGCGCGAGCGCGAGCGCGCCTGCGCAGAGCAGCGCGCCCGCCAGAGAAAACCGCTCCATGCTGCGAAGCTACCACGTGGCCCGGCCAGGCGCCCCGTGCTTTGCTTCGCCCCGATGGCAGACTTCTATCTTCGACAACTGCTGGTCGGACGCGACGTGGGCAAGCAGAGCAGCGTTGGGCGACAGATGCAGAACTTCGTCTACCTGGTCGGCGACCGGGAAGCGGGAGAGTGCATCGCCGTCGATCCGGCCTGGGACGTGAAGGGCGCGCTCGACGTCGCGGCGGCCGACGGCATGAAGGTGGTCGGCGCCTTCGCCACGCACTACCACCCGGACCACGTCGGCGGCGGGCTGTTCGGCTTCGGCGTGCAGGGCCTGCCGGATCTGCTCGAGCTCCAGGCCTGCGCGGTCCACGCGCACCGCCTGGAGGCCGACGGATTGCGCAAGGTCACCGGCATCTCGAAGAGCGACATGACGCTCCACGACTCGGGCGACAAGATCCGGGTCGGTGAGATCGAGATCGAGTGGCTGCACACGCCGGGGCACACGCCGGGCTCCTCGTGCTTTCGGGTGAAGGACGCCTTGATCGCCGGGGACACGCTGTTCCTTCAGGGTTGCGGCCGAGTGGATCTGCCGGGCGGCGATCCGGAGGAGATGCGTCGGACGTTGACCCAGCGCCTGGCGACGCTGCCGGATCACTTGGTGCTCTACCCGGGGCACGCCTACGGCGGCGAGCACGCGCGGCTCGGCGAGGTGCGGCAGACCAACCCCTACTTCCCGCCCGCCCGCCCGGAGTCGTGAGGCATCACTCGAAGCGGGTGCGGGCGACGTCCAGGCGCGGGTGCGCGGGGAAGGAGAGGCGACGCACCGCGCGCGCGACGCAGCGCTCGGCGCTCGGGGAGCGCGGAGTGAGCCGCACCGTCACCCCGACCGCGCGCCCGTTCTGCACGGCGGCGCACACGTCCACGCGGGCAGAGTCGGGGACGCCGCAGCCCGCGAGGTAGCCGCTTCCGTTCAGGACCTTCGCGTAGTCGGCGGCGCCGAGATCCGCCGGCCCGCGCGGTCCGCCGATCCGCAGCTCGTCGTTCGCCGCGGCAGCCGCCGCCTCACAGGAAAGCCCGTCGCTCGAGCCAGGGCCGCTCGCGGGCTCCAGGGCAGGCGCCGGCGGCGACGGGACGGGCGCGGCGGCCCGATCCGGGGCGGGCGCAACCCGTGGCGCGGGGGTCGGGGCCGGCGTGGGCTCGGGAGTGGGCACCGGCTCGAACGCGGGCGCGCGCGCGGCGAGCGCCGGGGCTACGGGCCGAGGCTCGGGCGCGGGTTCGGGAACGAGCACCGGTTCGAACGCCGGCTCGGGGCGGGGCTCGGCGACGCGCGGGCGCGGCTCGGTCACCGGCGAGGGCGGCGGCAGCGTGCGCGGCGCGCGGGGCGGCGCAGGGTGAGCCGGCTCGTGCGAGCTCTCGAGCCAGCTCGCCACCGGGATCGTGCCCGCGCTCACGCCCCAGGCGACCGCCACCGACGCGAGCCACGCCGATAGCCCGACCGCGAGCACGGGGGTGCGCCGGGGTCGCGGCAGCGGCGGCTCCTCGAGATCCGGCATGCGGACCCGGCGCTTGTATTCGAGCGGGCGTGCCAAGGTTGGAGCAGCGTCCTAGCCGCGCGAGCCTCAGAGGTCCAGCTCGAGCCCCAGCTGCTGAAACACCAGGAAATCCAGCATCCCCGCCAAGAGCAGGAACAGCAGCGGCAGCGCGATCACCAGCAAGAGCTCCGCCGGCGGCGAGCGCTTGCGCTTCGGCGCCTCGATCGCCTTGATGTCGGTGAGATCGTCGTTGGCCTCCCGCGGCAGGGTCGGATCGCGCTCGAGCTGGCGGCGCTTCTTGCTCGGGCCTTCGAACGCGAGCCACCAGGGCTCTGGGCGCACGTTCGGATCGCCGCTCCGGTAGAACGTCTTCTCGGGGATGCGCGACGAGGTACGGCAGTAGGTGCAGGTCACGATTCGCTCCGTCGAGCCCACCTTCAGCCCACCGCCGCAGCTCGGGCAGAGCAGCGCGATGGCGCCGGGCTGCTCCTCGACCCGGGTCTCGAGCTGGTCGGTGCGGTGCTCCTCGGTCATCACGCCGATCAAACCCGGTGCGATGCGCGAAGCGTTCAGCGGCAAGCGATAGCTCCGAGTCTGAGCGCAGCGCAGGCAGCTCGAGCGGAGCTCCGGTCCCTGGCGCTGAAACGAGAGCGGCACCTGGCACTTCTCACACTTCGGGTCATCGACCGTGGCGACCATGTGGAGAGAAGTCGGCACCTGCATCCCGCGCTCGGTGACGAAGCCCGACTGCTGGTGACTGGTGCTGGTGACGTCCTTGAACGGGTTCTCGTTGGCGATGGATAGCCAGGCGCTCGGGTGCCTGCCCTCCGGCGAGCCGGCGAGATCCCCCGTGGCGTGGGCGTGCTCCAGCGCCTGTCGCCAGGAGCTCTCCGCGAACGCTTGGTCGAGCCCGCAGCGCAAGCAGCGCACCGAGCCGTCCAGATCCAGGTGGTTCAACGGCGAGGCGTGCCCGCAAGCGCGGCACTGGAACTCGACGCTGACCATCACCCAATACACGGCCACGGAGGGTAGCCTCGACCCGGGCAGTCTTGCCACGATCAGATCGCGCTCCACGCCGGCTCGAGGTGGTAACGTGTCCGTCGAGATGGGCGGCATCATCGACGTCGGGCCGGAAGCCACGGGCTTCATCGCCATCGGGCAGTTCGCGACGGGCTTCTTCGCGCTGGGTCAGGTGGCGACCGGCGTGATCGCCATCGGCCAGGTCGCCCGCGGCTTCTTCGTGGTCGGCCAAGCGGCGTTCGGGATCGTCTCGCTCGGCATGCTCTCGGGCGGGCTCGTCGGCACCATCGGCATGCTGGGCGTCGGTGGGCGCGGCGTCGGGGGCATTCTGCCGCTGGTGCCGCGGCTCCGGGAGGCGCGCGAGCTGCCACCGACGCAGAGCTTCGACGAGCTCGCGCGCGGCGGAACGGCCGAAGGCTGGGTGGCGGCGAGCGTGCAGCTCTCCCAGGACGGCAGCGCGCGCTTGTACACGGGCAGCGTGCCGCTGCCGGTGCGCGTGGACGCGCGCCTGCGCCGCGCGCTCACCAGCCACGCGGGCCAGACCCTGCTCGTGTCCGTGCGGCGCCTCGGCAACGGCTTCGTGGCGGAGCGCTTGATGTTGCTCCCCAAGGAGCGGGTCAAGGACCCGCGCTGGTGGTTGATCTGGGCGGCGCAGCTCGGGCTCTTGTTCGTGGCCAGCCTCGCGTTCTGGCTCTTGGTGGTGCGGCCGATCGTGGCGGCGATGCACCAGGTCTTCGCCTGACCTCTTCCGCTCGGGGCGGCTCCCTCCTATGAAGGCCAGATGACCGAAGCAGTCCGCTTCTCGAAGTACTCCGGCGCGCTCGCGGTGCCCGACCGGCAGCGCTCTCCGGGCCTGGTCATCTGCCACGAGTGGTGGGGTCTCAACGACGACATGCGCGCGATGGCCGAGCGTTTCGCGGACGAGGGGTTCCTTTCGCTCGCGGTCGATCTGTACGCCGGGCGGGTGACGGACGATCAGAACGAGGCGGCAGTGCTCTCGAACGAGCTCCGCACGCCGGACGCCATGAAGGTGGTGCAGGCAGCTTGCGACTACCTCGCGGCCCATCCCCGCGGCACGGGCAAGGTCGGCGTCACCGGGTTCTGCTTGGGCGGCGCCATGGCGCTGGCGGCCGCCTGCAACGTCGACGGGCTCGGGGCGGTGCTGCCGTTCTACGGCCTGCCGCGCGCCGAACACGCCAACTGGTCGCGTGCCAAGGCACCCATTCAAGGACACTTTGCCACGCAGGACGGCTTCGTGACGCCCGAACGCGTGACGGCGGCGCACGTCGCAGCGCTCGCAGCGGGTGCGAAATTCGAGCTGCACTTCTACGACGCCGGGCACGCGTTCATGCGCAAGGGCGACGCTCAGGCGTACGACGCGACCGCGGCGGAGCTCGCCTGGTCGCGCGCGACGGAGTTTCTGCACCGGAATCTGGACTAGGGGTGTCCCTAGTTCAGTGGGCGACAAGGCGGCTCGATACGAGCCGCTCGGCGGTCAGCCGAGCCCCGGGATCGCTCGAGCGGTCTTGCCATGATCAGATCACGTTCCGCCGCTGAGAGGCGAGTGCGAAGACCGGCCGGAACCGGCGCCGGCCGTTTCGACCGCACGGAAGCGTCGCGTGGCGTTTGCGGCCGCCAGCGGAGCGCGAATCAGGGACACCCCTAGCGCTGCGCGCTCTTGCCGCTGCCGTTCGGGGGTAGGCGTCGCGGCGGGATGGCCACCGCGGCGGGGCGGCCGAGGGCGCCGCGCTTGGGGATGCGGTACACCTGCTTGGCGCGGATCTTGGCGTTACGGAGCCCGTTCGCGCGCTGGATCTCGCGCACCGTCGTGCCGTATTTCCGGGCCAGCATGCCGAGCGTCTCGCCGTTCTTGGCGCGGTGAGCCACGAAGGACGTCGCGGCGCTGGCGAGGCCCCGCGCGACCATGACCTCGTGGGCGCGAACCGCGGTCTCTTGCGCGATGGGGTTGTAGAAGCGCACGTGGAGGTGGGTTGCGTGCCCCTTGGCGTGGAAGATCAGCGGCCGGTGCACGCCGCGCACGCCGTCGAAGAGGCTCTGGATCCAGGTCGGATCTTCGCCGGCCTCCAAGGCGTGCTCGCGCAGGAGCTTCTGAAGCCCTCGGTCGATCAGGATCAGCTCGACGTCCGTCTCGGTGATCAGCGCGCGCACGAACGCCCAGGTGCGCTCGCGATCGAGGTTCGCCTCCGTCGCGCGCCGGTACCAGCGCGCCGAGTCATCGCTGTAGAAATAGCTGAGATCGACGTCGCGACCGGCCTGATGGCTCATGTGCGGGCGGAGCGCGCCGCCGTGACGGGCGCTGATGTGGCCGATGTACACGTCGTGGGTATCGGGAAAGCGGGCGCGCACCACGCCGATGGCTCGCGCGATGTAGTCCACGGTCTCCTGCGTCCCATAGGCGTGACCCGGATCGATCAGCTGCCAGCCCTCGCCGCGCGGCATCTGCACGCCGTTGAAGAGAGCGCCGGCGCTGGGGCGCCCGAGCGACACGGAGCCGATGCTCCCGGGGTCTTGGGCGAAGGCTCGGGCGATCTCCGCTCGGGTCTTGCCGTCGAGCGGGTGCGGCTGCTTCGGCGCTGCCGCGACCTCCGGCCCCTCGGCGTCGGGCTGGTCTTCCCCGTCCTCCGGATCCTCGTCGTGGTCCTCGTGGGGCACGTAAGCGACGTCGTGGGTCGGCTCGGCCGTGCCCACGGCCGCAACGGGGACGGCGCTCGAAGCCGGCGTCGGGGAGCCGGACGCCGCAGGCACGGCCGCTCTCTGCACGGCACAGCCCGCGAGCAGAGCGAACGCCACGACGATCGGGGGCGGGCCGCGCATGGACGCCGGGAACGCTAGGCTATGCTCCGCGCTCGTGCCAGTTTCGGCCGCGCACTGCTGAACCCATGTCCTGGCTTCTCGCGAAAATCTACGACCCGTTCATGCGGAAGACCGAAGAGTCTTGCCTGGCGGAGTGGCGGCGTTCGCTGCTCTCGCCGCTGTCGGGTGAGGTGCTGGAGATCGGCGCCGGCACTGGCGTGAACCTCGCGCACTACGGACCCGACGTCCAGCGACTGGTGGTCGCCGAGCCCGACCCGCACATGCGGCGAAGTCTCAGTCGCCGCGTCGCCGCGAGCTCACGCGCCGTCGAGTTGCTCGACGCGGGCGCCGACGCGTTGCCGGCGGACGCTGCCGCCTTCGACTACGTGGTTTCCACACTGGTCTTGTGCAGCGTGCCAGACCTCGAAGCGGCGCTCGGGGAGATCCACCGCGTGCTCAGGCCCGGAGGCCGACTGGTGTTCATCGAGCACGTCGCGGCAGAGGACAGACCCGAGCGGTTGGCGTGGCAGGAGCGGCTCGAGCCGCTCTGGGTTCGCATCGCTTCGGGCTGCCACCTGACCCGGCGCACCGATCGCGCCATCGAGCGAGCGGGCTTCGGTATCGAGGCGATTGTCCGGCAAAGCGTGCGCAAAGCGCTGCCCTTCGTCCGCCCCAGCATCCGCGGCGTGGCGGTCCGGCCTTGATCCCTCGCGGGCGGAGGCTGCTATCCTCCCCGCTCCCGTGGTCCTCCCGATCCCCGATCACGACGAGTCGCTCGCGGCTCTGGCGCAGCAAGAGATCAAGTCGCTGCGCGAGCCGGGCGTGGTCTTCCGGCTGGGCTCGCTGCTCGGCACCGGCGCCATGGGCATCGCTTACTTCGGCATGCGCCACGCGCCGGACGGCAAGTCGCCGGTCGTGATCAAGCTGCTGAAGCCCCACTACGTGCTCCAGGCCGGCGAGACGGCGAAGCTCGTGGTGGACAAGGAGGCCACGGCGCTCTCGCGCCTGAACAGCCGCGTGCCGCCGACGCCGTTCGTGGTGCGCATGATCGACACCGGCGTCCTGCCCATCCACTACAAGGGCCGCGCGCTCGAGCTGCCCTGGCTCGCGTTGGAGTACGTGCACGGCGGCGCCGAGGGCACGACGCTGACGGAGCGGGTCGCGTACAGCGTGGACAAGACCGGGCACGCCTTCGACCCGGTGCGCGCCGCGCTGGCCGTGGAGTGCATGGCCAAGGGCATCGACGCCGTGCACGAGGTGGGGGTCATCCACCGCGATCTCACGCCGAACAACGTGCTCTGCTGCGGCTTCGGCGACAGCGAGATCTTCAAGATCACCGATTTCGGGCTGGCGCGTCCCATCGGTATGAACGCCACCTTCGGCGGCATCGTGGTCGGCACCGTCGGCTACGCCCCACCGGAGCAAGCGGCGCTGGACGACCGGCGCATCGGCACCTGGAGCGACGTCTTCACGTTCGCGGTCGATCTGTTCTTCATGCTGACGGGGCGCGGCTATTTCCCGACTCGGAACGCCATGGACTCGCTGGCGCTGATCCGCGCGCCGGAGCGCACCAGCATCCTGGAGTCCAGCATGCTGTCGCCCGAGCTGCGCGAGCAGCCGGCGGCCTGCGCGGGCATCGACCTGGCGCTGCGCCTGGCCACCAGCCACCGCCCCGAGGACCGGCCGCGGACCGCGCAGATGTTTGCGTCCATGGTGCTGCCCTGGCTCAAAGGCGGCCCCCGCTCGCGCCCGGCCACCTCGCGCCGCATCGAGAGCATCGCGCCGGGGGCGATGCCGAAGTCCGCGGACGACGCCGGCTGGCGCTGGACCGTGCGCCACATGCCCGGCGACGATCACGTGGTGCGCAGCGTGGCCTGGGACGGAGACGGACGCTGCCTGGCGGCCACCAACGAAGGCCTGCGCTTCTGGAACGGGACCGGCTGGCTCGAAGCGCCGATGGACGAGCTGCCGAACGAGCGGGGGATCCGCTTCGTGCAGCGCGTCTCGGCGGGGAGCTGGCTGGTGGGCGGCGATCAGGCGACGCTCGCCAGCTACTCCGCGGACGGCGTCAGCGACGTGGTGCGCGGGCCTTCGCCGGAGGTGAGCTTCTCGCTCGCGAGCGGCGACTTCGAGGATCTGGCCGTGGTGGTCGGTGAGGCGGAGGGCCGGCCGCCGGTCCTGTACGCGCTGTCGTCTCGGCGCTGGCTCAAGCCGCTCCGGCTCGACGACGTGGCTCGCGTCAGCGCCATCTCCCGCATCGGCGACGACCGCTGGCTGGTGGTGGGGCGCCGCGGCGACGGCGCGGGCTTCGCCGCGCTCTACCACCCGCTGCTCTGGCAGGTGCAGATGCTGGACATCCCGCGGGTGCGCGCGCTCCTGTCTTGCGCCGGCCGCAGCGATCGACGCGTCGGAGTGGCGACCGGCAGCGAGGGCCTGGTGATCTGCGTGGACGACGCGGGCGAGAGCCACTGGTTCCTGAAGGGCAAGCCGGATCTGCCGGCGGCGGCCGTGGACGCGGCGGGGCGCATCTGGGCCAGCGGAGCCGGCTGCATCTTCTTGCGCGATCCGAGCACCGATCGCTTCGAGCCGGTCTGGCAAGATCCGGCCTGGGTGACGCCCATCGTCAGCCTGTTCGCCGACGTCGGCATCGTGATCGCGATGGGCGCCGACGGCGGCATCCTGGAGGGCAGTCGCACGGGCGCCGACGCCGTGGGCTCGACGGAGCGCGCGCTCTAGAGGACGCGAGCAGAAGAAGTGCGCCACGACGCCACGGACGCCACGACGCCACGTTCCTTTGTCATGTGGACCGGTCGGACGTTCCGACTCGGGAGTCCCTGAGCAGCTCGGATGACGCACTGCGATCAGCGCTCGGGGGAACAGGAGCATGGCAGCGTACGAAGCCCGCTCGGATCTGACACCAAGATCTTCTTCTTCTTCTTCTTTCGTGGCGTCGTGGCGTCGTGGCGTCGTGGCGCAAATTTTCCTCGCGCTCACTTCCCCTGACTGAGCATGATGGTCGCGCAAGGCGCGCGGCTCGCGACCTTGATGGCGAAATCCCCGAACAGCGCCCGGCCGTCGATCCGCGGCAGGCCGAGCACGAGCAGGTCGGCGCCTTGGGCCGCGTCGACGACCGCCTCCACTGCGTCGCTCGCGCTCCGCACGCTCACATGGGGCTTGCCGCCCGCTTCGTCGTTGGCGAGGCGCAAGAGCGCGCGCTCCGCGTCCTTCACGGCGTCGTCGCTCGCCCCCGCGGGCAGAAGGCGGAGAAACTCGATGTCTCGCCGGGCGCTGCGGCGCAGGCTCCCGAGCAGGCGTGCGCGCAGCTCGTGTTGACCGCCTCGACCCCCGGCCGGCACCAACACGCGCCGAACCGCAGAGAGATCGAAGCCCAAAGGCGCGTTGAGCACCGCCACGTCGCAGTCGACGCCGTTCAAGAGGTGCTCGAGCTCGTTGAGCGTCCGACGTCTCGTCGAGCCGGGTCAGGCCCAGCAGAATGCACTCGCACTGCCGGACCTTGGCGACGCGCTCGATCTCGCGCCAGGGTGAGTCGGCGATGGTCATCAGGGCCTCGGGGCTGTGCCCGCGGCCGAGCGCTCTGGCGATGGCCTCGGTGAGCACGCTCTGCGAGCGCACCAGGCTCTCGGGCGGACCGTCACCGACCTCGGTCGGCCGCCGCATCACGGAGAGCAGCAGCACGCGGCCGACCTCCGGTGGCGCGAGCGCGCTGGCGACCTCGACCAGGCCCGTGGCGCTGTCGGGGTTCGCCACCGGAACGAGCACCATGGGCGAGCGCCCGCGCAGCTTGAGGAGCGCCGGATCGCGGGCTTCCGCCCGGGCGTCGAGCACCTCGGCGCGCGACGCGAACGCCGCCACGTACAGCAACACCCCCAGGCCGAGCCAGACTGCGCTGATGGCGCCCGCCGCGGGCACGGTCACCGCCTGGAACGCGGCGAGCGCGACACATGCGATGCCGCCCAGCACCGGGAACAGCGGGAACCAGGGCGCGCGGAACGCGTCGGTGGCGCCGCCTCGCCGGCGCGCCAGGTACGCCGTCCAGTGCGCGAGCGCGAACGAGACCAGGAAGATGAGGCCCGTCGCCGCGCCGGCGGCCGCCAGATCGGGCACCATGAACAGGATGGCGGCGACGGCGAGCAGCGTGGCGAACAGGGCCAAGACCGGCGTGCGGTAGACCTCGTGGCGCGTGGCCAGGAGCCGCGGCAACGTGTGGTCGGTGGCCATGGTGAACGCGACGCGAGACGCAGCCAGGAGGCAGGCTTGGAGCGCGGAGAGCGTGGAGAGCACGACCGCCACCATGACCAGCACGTAGCCGAACGGTCCCAGGAATTCGCGCACCGCGACCGCCGTGACCGTGTCGGCGTGGCGCTCGGTGAGGGCCATGATGCTGGTCCCCGGCGGCGTCCCGACCGTGACGATCAGGAACAACAGCGGCATGTAGATCGAGAGGCCCACCACCAGAGACAGGAAGGTCGCGCGAGGGATGTTCTTGCGCGGCTCGCGCACCGCGCCCCCGACTCCGGCGATCAGCTCGAAGCCCTCGAGCGAGAAGAACGTGATGCCCATGGCCGCGACCACGCCAGAGAATCCGTTGGGCATGAACGGCGTGAAGTCGGCCGCGATGGGATCTCCGTGCCGGACCCCCAGGGCCCAGAGACCCGCGGCGACCAGGAAGGCGAACACCACCAGCTTGCCGATGGTCGCGAGCTGGCTGCCGCCCATGGGCCTTCGGGCCAGCGAGAGCACGTAGATGGAGGCCGCGGCCAGGGCCAAGACCAGCCTGGCGCGACGCCCTGTCAGCCAGTCCGGCGGTGTGGTGCCCAGCGCGCGCAGCGCGTCCGCGAAGAGCTGAGCGCCGAACTCGGCGAAGCCGAGCGCGTAGAGCACCGCGGCCACGATGTACGCGAACCAGAGCACCCAGCCGACGGCGAACGCGGCGCGCACCGAGAGGATCTTCTTGGCGAACACATAGGCGCCCCCGGACTGGGGAAACGCGGTGCCGAGCTCGGCGAACGAGAGCGCGGTGATGAACGCGATCACGCCGTTCAGCGCGAACCCCAACAGGGCGGCGGGTCCGGCGGCGCGAAACGCAGAACCGGCGAGCACGATGAGACCACCGCCGACGATGGCGCCGACACCGATGCCGGTGGCGCCGAGCAAGCCCAGGGTGCGCGCCTCGTCGTCCGGCCGCGCTACGGTCGATTCCGGTGCTTCGTCCAAGCCGCTCACATGTTCAGGCGGCGGCGGAACGCCTCGTTCTTCTCCGCGTATTTCGGCGAGAACACGCTGAGCACCGTACCCTGCGCCGTGCGCACCATGAGCGCCTGCGTGCCGGCCAGGACGCCGCCGGTCAGATCGCAGTGCAAGAGCGCGCCGCCGTGGGCGTTCTTGAGCGCCGTCCCGCCGCCCAACAGCTCGCAGCTCACCTCACCGGGGCTCAGCGTCGAGAACTCGAAGACGTCCGGCTCGGCCTCCCAGTAGGTCACCCGGAGCTTGTGCTCGCTCGCCGCGCGCTCGCGGGTACACCAGCGCTCCTTCTCCTTCTTCGGATCCGCCGGCGCGGAGCAGGCGACGTTGACGGCGGCGCCCGCGGGGTTCGACTTGTGGGTGCCCGCCCACTCGCTGAAGAGCTTCACCAGCTGCTCGGTCTGCTGGCGCTTCGAATCCTCCGCCGCCTTCCTGGACTGGACGGCCGCCTCTTTGTCGACGATGTCCTTGTCCAGGGCGTCGAGCGCCGTGCGATCCGCGCAGTGCTTGTAGGCGTAGTCGCGCCATTGGCGCGCCGCCGCGAAGTCCTCGGCCACGATGCCTTGGCGGATCACGCTCTGTGCGTTCTCGCACTTCTTCGGATCCTTCTGGTTGCAGGCGGAGACGGCGAGGAACGCGAGGCAGACGGCCAGCTTGGGGGTGCGCATCGGGCGGGATACTACACGGGGTCGGGTCCCGGCGGCAGCGCGGTTTCGCCGGTCTTGTCCAGGGCCAGCTTGAACAGCACCGGCCCGACGACCTCGTTCACGGCGACCACGGCGATGCACAGCGAGCGGAGCGGGTCGCCGAAGCTCGGGAACGCCCTCGCGATCACCACCGACAGGCCGAGCGTGAGCCCGGCCTGCGAGACCAGGCCCGCCCAACCCCAGCGCCGGATCGGCGGCGGGTCGCCGGCCACGCGGGTGCTCAGCGAGTGCGCCACCCAGGTGGCCGCGGCGCGGCACGCCGCCAGCGCGAGCGCCAGCGGCCACAGCGAGCGCAGCAGCGGGATGTCCAGGTGCGCGCCGGCGGAGGCGAAGAAGACCACGAACACGATGGCGCTGGTCTGCTCCACCCCGTAGAGGAGCTTCTTGCCCTGCTGGGAGAAGTTCTCGACCACGAAGCCCGCGATCAGGAAGGTGAGCAGCGGATCGAAGCGGAGGTACTGAATGCCGGCGGTCAGGCCGTAGCCCAGCGCCATCAGCACCACCAGGAGCTCGGTGCCGACGAAGCGCAGGTAGAGCGTGAGCAAAATGCCGAGCGTCGTGCCGAGAGACGCGCTGCCCAACAGCTCGTGTCCCAGATGCTCGAAGTCCTCGAACGACGCCTGGGCGGCGGGATCGAGGAGCTGGCGCGCGAGCATCATCGCCACCGCCAGCATGACCAGCACGACCACGTCGGACGCCATGACGAAGGCGAGCGTGAAACGCGCGACGGGCCCCTGGGCGCGCGTTTGCGACAGGATGGCCAAGGTGACGCTCGGGCTGCGGCTCACCGCCAAGACGCCCCAGAGCAGGCCGGCGGCGAGCACGCCCAGCTTGGAGAGCCCTGCGGTGAACGGCATGAAGCGCGCGAGCAGGAAGAACGCTCCCGTGGTGACCGCGAGCACGATCAGCGACTGGAAGAACATTGCCGAGGCGAGGCTCTTGAAGGCGCTGCGGAGATCCGCGACCCGCAGCTCCGCCCCGCCGGCGAGGGCGATCAAGGCGAGGGCCAGCGTGTTGACGACCGAGAGGCGACCGACCGTCTCGTGGTCGATCAGGCCGAGCAGGTGTGGGCCGGCGACGACGCCTGCCAGGATGTAGCCGGTGAGGTGGGGAAGACCGACGACCTCGCAGAGCTCGCTGGTCAGAGTCCCGGCCAGGAGCAAGAAGCCGATGGCGCCGATCAGCTGGCCCATGCCGTGGGACTCCGGCACGACGCGCACCCCGAGCCAGAGCAGCCCGAACACCGCGACCAGCGTCACGAGCTGGGTCAGCCGCGCGGTGACGGACTTCTGCTGGGCGACGCCGCTCACGGGGCCCTCGCTGGCGGTCGGCTCGACCGGCCGGCGGAGGTGCGCGACGACGTCGGAGGCTCGACCTCGCCGGCGCGCTTGAGCGCGAAGCGGAGCGACGTGGGGCCGACGAGCTCGCCGAACAGGGTGACCGCGGTCGCGACGACCAGCACGGTCTGCCCGACTTCACCGCGGAATCTGAAGGCGAACGCCAGGCCGAACGCCAGCGCCACGCCGCCCGAGGAGAGCAGCCCGAACCCGAGCAAGGGCCCAGCCTTCTTGCCACCCCGCGAGAAGCGCAGGAGCGAGCCGCTCGTCCATTTGACCGCGATTCGAGCGAGGAGGACGACGGCGATCAAGAGCAGCAACCGCGGCGGCGCGTCGAGATCCACGTAGGCGCCGGCGAGCACCAGCACCGGCAGGAGCACCGAGTGCTCGGTGCGTTCGAGCATCGCGCGGAGCTCGTGGCGGCGCCCCGCCAGGAGCGAGAGGGTGAGCCCGAGCATGAAGCAGATCCCGAGCGCGGAGCTGCCCAGGCGCGTGGCGATGCCGATGCCGAAGAGGGCCGCGCCGAGCACGATGCCCCAGGTCTGGGTCACGCGTTCTTCCACCCGGAGCAGGGCGGAGGCCAGCGCTCCGAGCAACACCCCGCTGCCGAGGATGCTGAGCGCCACGCCCCAGAACGGCAGGCTGAGGGCGAGCCCCGGCGCCGGATCCAGCGCGAAAGCCAGGGTGATGGCGACCACGGGGATGACGTCGTCGGCTTCGGAGACGTCGGCGACCAGATCCGAGAGCGGGCCTTCGGCCGCGTAGCGCTCCACCACCCAGCGCACGGCGTAGCGGGTGGTCTCGCACGAGACGGCGCCGACGCCGATGCAGGTCACCAGGAGATCGTGCCCGCGCAGGGTGGTGAAGCTCTGGGCGTAGACCGCGAAGGCGCTGGCGACGCCGACGCCGGAGCCGAGCGCCAACAGCACGCCGGCGAAGAGCCGCCGCGCCCGGATACGGCGCGCCCCGACGAAGCCGTAGTCCACGCCGATCACCAGCGCGAGCCAGGCCAACGCCACCTGGGCCACGGGCTCGAGCGCCGCGAGCGTCGCGCGATCGACCGCGCCGAGCGCGTGCGGTCCGACGACCAGCCCGAGCAGCACCCACTCCGAGCCGGAGGGCAGGCCGTAGCCGCGGATGGCGCGGCCACCCACGAAGATGCTGCCGAGGTAGGCCAGGACGAGCAGGCCCACCAAGACCAGGATGGAGCTCACGCGCTCCCCGCGGCCCGTCCCCGACCCAGGCGCACGCCGCGCTCGGAGAGCGCTTCGAGGACCATCTTCAAGAGCTCTCCGCGGGCGGTCTCGCCCTCGGATTCGACGGAGACGCGGTAGCGCAGACCGTCGGCGTCGGCGCCGAGGAGCTGGACCTTCACGTCGTCGCCGACGCGAGCTGCCGCGGCGGCGAGCAGCTCCTCGACGGGCCCCGGCTTCTCCTCGGCGGCCACGACGAGCTCGACCCCGACGCGTCCGGCCGCCGCCACCAGCTCGGAGGTCTGGAAGAACAGCAGGAGGTGTGGGATCCGCACCAGGCTTCCGTCGTCGGACTCGAGCTGCACGTCCAACAGCCCGACGCTCTTCACCCGCCCCGAGCGCGAACCGACGCGGGTCAGATCTCCCGGCGAGAGGCGCCCCGAGTAGAGCACCGCCGCGCCAGCCAGCGCGGTCGCGAGCAGCGGCGTCGCAGCGAGCCCGAGCGCCGCCACTACGACCGTGCCCGCGCGCGCCAGGGCGCCCTGGCTGTCGCCGGTCACCACCGGCGCCGCGAACACCAGGGCCGCCGCCACGATGCCCATGCGCAGGAGCAGGCTGGTCGGGCCCGCCAGCTCGGCGGGGAGCCAGGCCACGCGCGTCTCGCCGCGGGCCACGCTGCCGAAAAACATCGCGACGAAGCGCAGCACCACGAGCAGCGCCACGGCCGTGAGCGCGGTGACCACGAGCATCGGGATGGTCGCCACCACCCGGCCGAGCAGGCCGGTGATGGGGGAGATCACCAGGCCCGTGAGCTTCTCCGTGTAGGGCCGCGTGGTCTCGAACAGCGAGAGCGAGCCGAGCAGCCACAAGTAGATGATGCTGACCTGCGCGACGAAGCGCAGGGCGCCGAAGCCCACGACCAGGGCGCTGCGGAGCGCGGCGGGTTGCACCACCTCCAGCGAGTAGATGCGCAGCGCCGGGATCCGATCGGGGTGGGTGACGATGTAGTCCCGGGCGCGTTCGGTGAACTCCCCCAACTTGCGCAGGAGGTACACGGCGAAGAGCAGCGCCAGCACCACCAGCGAGAGCGAGAACACGGTGGTCGCGATGGCGCTGCGCTTCTGCTCGCGCCGCATGGCCTCGCGGACCTGGGTGGCGACCCGCGCCGCGTGCTCCTTGACGCTGAGCTCGCCGGCGGCGCTGGCGTCCTCCGGGTAGAGCTCGATCACCAGGACCTTGCCGGCGTAGACGGCCGCGCCTTCGCCGCGCTCCTCGACGCGTACGTCTTCTGGCTTGTGGCTGGAGATGGCCTCCTTCAGCGCCGCCGCCGCGGCCTCGGCGCGGGCCTTCGCGGTCTGGCTTCCGTGCCCCACCAGCAGCTGGAACACCGTGACGTCGCCCACCCGAACCGGGGAGCCGGCCTCGGCGCTCGCGCTCGGGGCGGGCGGCGCAGCGCTCGGAGGCGCGCTCGGCTCGGGCGCGGCGCTCGGCGTCGGCTCGGGCTCCGGCGCGGCGCTCGGCTCCGGCACGGCGCTCGCGATTGGCGCAGGCTCGGGCTCGGCGCTCGCGCTGGGCGCGGCCTCGAGCTCCGCGTCGGCAGGCGCGTCGAGCGCGGCGTCTCGCGGTTGCGCTACCGGCTTGGCTGCCGGCGGCTTCGGCGCGGGCAGCGCCGCTGGTGGCTTCGGAGTGGGAGGCGCGACGCTGGGCGCCTGAGCGCTCGCCGCGCCGGCCAGGCCGAGCCAGAGCGCGGCCAGCAAACCTGCCAGGCGCTGAGCTCGGAGCGACATCGCTCGGAGCTTCGACCACCCCGGGCTCGGGAGGCAAGGGGGGTCAGACGGACCAGGCGGAAACACGGATGGGCACCGGATTGAAAGGCCTGCGCCCCGGGGGCACCATGTCGAGCGTGAATGCCCGGCCGACGCTCGAGCGGATCGCAGAGGCTCTCGCCGCGGTGCGGCTGGACGCCGTGCTCGTGGGCAACGCGGCTGCGGCGCTCCACGGTGCGCCGGTCACCACCTTGGATTTCGACTTCATGTTCCGGGACACTCCGCTCAATCGGACCAAGCTCAAGCGGTTCGCCAAGGCCATTGGTGCAGTGGTGTTTCGACCCTACTACCCGGTGTCGAAGCTCTACCGCGTGGTGGACGACGACGCGGGGCTACAGATCGATTTCATGCCGGCGCTCCACGGAGTGCGCTCCTTCCGGGGGACGCCGCGGCGACTGGGCCGCAGAGCTCGAGAGCCCGCAATGGCCCGCAACGCGGGCCACATGGACGATGGCGAGCGGCGTTGCTAGAATCCCGTCGGGCCAGGAGGGAAGCGATGAAGCCGTTGCGATCGGTTGGTCTGCTAGTTGCAGGGGGGCAATAGCGCTGGCTTTGCCCTAAAAGGCGCGCCTGCCCCAAAAACCCAAATCCTGACCAGGAATTACGCGGCGCGGTACATCGGGTCGAAAAAATGCCGCTCAGCGAGTGTGCCACCGGATCCGTCAGCCACGATGTCGGGAGCGCTCGCGTTCACCATGACCCGGGCCGTCCCGAATTTCCGTTGGCGAGCCGCGAGCGCTGGCCCCGGTAGTTGCTCAGGCATCGGGCGCGAAAGCTGACGCAGCGTGAGTTGCGGTTCCACATCTTGACCGACATAGGGGCTGCTGCGATTCTTTCCCCATGGGGCGGACACTTCTTCGGGCGTTTCCAGCGATCGGCGTGCTTGCAGCATTTGGTTGCCAGGACCAAGGCGTGCGGGTCACGGGCGGCCCGGACACGACGCTCGATGATCCGCAGTCCGAGACGGCAATCGCGGTTTCGAGCACCCTGGACTTCGCGCCGTCCGTGGTTGTGGCCTACAACGACGACACGGATAACGAGGCGAACGGCTACATCGAGTACACGAGTTCGACGCGAACGATCCACCCTGGCGCAAGCCTCATGGGTTGGTCGTACTCGCTCGACCAGGGCCAAAGCTTCACGTACGGCGGGAAGGTGGCACCGCCTCTGGAGCAAGGCTGGTGGGCAATATGGAGCGACCCGGCGATCACTACGCAGACAAGCGAGCCCGAAAATTCCAACGTGTTCATGGGCTACCTAGCCATCTCGTTCCGGCCGTTCCTTGCGAGCGGCGGAACGTTGAGCGGCTTCGTCAACGGTGAAGTGGATGGAGCCTGCGTAGCTCGCTCGGGTGATGGCGGGCTCAGTTTTGGGCAAGCTGAGTGTTTCAATCACCCGACCTGCCACAAGTGCATTCTGTGCCCCGGCGGCGTCGGCGACAGTAATGGCCAGAGTTGCCTGAGCGACGACGACTGCTCAGGCTTCGGCGAGTACCAGTACTGCAAGGGCGACTTTTACGACGGCGGGAGCATGACCGGCACCGCGACAGGGCAGGTCTTCTACGCGGTGCACGACGTGCCTGCTGGCACACCTCACGTGTGGCGATCCACGATCAGCTCTCCGCAGTTCGCATTGCTGGACCTGCCGTTCCCGGACAGCCAGAACTTCGTGATGCATCCGAGGGTTCGCTTCGACCAGTACCGCGGACGCGTCTACATCGCCCAACAATACAGTTTCGACGTGGACACTTCGGCCTTGGCTGCAACCTATTTCGAGGACGGCGTGTGGGCACCACCGACGTTCAACATCATGCCGGGATCGCTCAATGTCCCGATCGGACCGACGGTGACGACCGCGAATGGGCCGATGCGGACGGCCAACCAGTTCTCGTTCGATGTCGGCGAGACTGAGGTGCGATTCTTTTTCAACACCCGAAATCCCGAGAACGGGAACCTGTCGCTTCGCATCGTTTCATGCACGCCAGAGTTGACCGGGTGCCAGGTCGCCTACGCGTGGGGCACGTCTCCGCCCGGGCCGGTCGCCGATAGATTCAACCCTCTCATCCGTGTTGAACCCAACGAACCGGGCTTCGGGGAACGTTGGGGCATACAGTACCAGACGACGCAGTTTGATCCAGGCGGAACCGTCGCAGTCCTTCGCGCCGTGCTCGATTCGCCTACCGCGCCGCTGACCCCACTGACCGCCGTGCCCAGCCGAGAGGCGTGTCCCACCACGACGACGTTCTATTGGGGCGACTACGATGACCTACAAGCCGTTGATCGCGACACGTTTGGTCGTGCGCTGTTCGTAACGGCGTTCACGCAATCGTATGACGGCTGCAACCCGGCCGACCAGAAGGCATTCACCGCCGAGTCCGTACATGTGAATGCCACGGTCTTCCCGTGAGAGCGGCCTTGACAGCTATCGCCGGAATCTTGGCAGCGTGCGCCGGGCACTCGACGACTGACTCCTCTCTCGGCGGAGGCGGCATGGGCCACGGTGGCGCTGGCGGAGTAGTCAGTGACGCGATGGAAGGGAGCGCACAATCGGGCGGAATGGGCGGCGTGCTGGACGCCGGTCACGCCGATGCAGATGCGCAAGCGGACGTTGATGGCGACGCCCAGGTGATCGATCCGGAGTCTTGCGACTACCCTGTGAAGGGCATTCACGCGTGCTGCAATGGCAAGCTCTGTCGTGGGCAGTGCAATCCCAAGACCGGCGAGTGCTACTGCGGCGCGATCAGCGGTGGCTGCTGGGTTCCCACGGTTTGTTGCGGCAGCGTCTGCGCGAGCGAGAAGCTATGCGGGAACTGAAGTTCGTAAGCACCGGCGTTGCCACGCTCGTGTTGCTGGTCATGTGCGGCGGAGAATCGTCGAACGACGATCACACAAGTAGCTCCGGCGGGACTGGCGCGGGGACAGGCGGCAGCGCAAACGGCGGAACAGCCGGGTCCGGTGGCTCGTCTCCAGACTCCAGCGGCTGGGGTGGCGGTGGAGGAGGAATCATCATTCCGGATTCGAGCATCGACTACATGAGCCCGAACCCATACCTCGACGCTGGCGAAGACCAATGGTGCGCGCCAGAGCCGGGGCCCGGAGCCGTTACTACCTGCTGCGGAGGCGCGCCTTGCAACGGCGGATGCCTCACTTCGGGGGCAAGCAAGACATGCGACTGCTTTGCAATCCCTGGAGGTTGCCCGCCAGGACTAATTTGCTGCTTGATCAAAAAGGGCTGTACGGCGGCGGGCTCGTGTCAGCCCGGATTCTGACCCCCGCCTTTTCTCTCCGCCAGCCCGAAGTCCCCGCCCGTCAGCGCCGAGTGCATCGCCGGTCGCAGTCGCCCATCTTGTCGCCCTTGCACAGCTCGATGCAGCTGCGCTCCACCAGCGGCTTGAGCTTCGTTTCCAGCAGCTGCTTGCAGAGGCCCTCGGCCATCGCGGTTCCGCCGTTGTCGAGCAGACACTGCACGAGCACGCTCCGTCGCGCCCGCAGCCAGGGGTCGCTCGCCGCGTCGGACAATGCCTTCTGTGCTTCCCGTGCTCGGCGACGAGCTTCTGCCTCGCGCTTGTCGTCCAGCGCCTTCTGGTAGGCGATGCAGCCTGCCTGGTAGTTCAGCTCGCAGGCTTTCTTGAACCAGGCCGCGTTGCTCGACCGCTGCCCCAGAGCGTAACAGGCTTGCGCGTCACCGGCCTTGCACTGGTCGGCTTGCTCCTTCAGCTTCTCGCGGAGCGCCGCTTCTTCTGCGGCGCGCTTCTCCTCTTCGAGCCGAGTTTTCTCCTCGCGCGCGGCGCGTTCCGAGCGCAGCTGCTCCTTCCACTGGGGGAACACATCCAGGCGGGACAGATCAACGTCTGCCACTTTCACGTTGCCTACGCGCGCGTCAGTGATCGGAGTCTCGTCGATCCCGCGTGGCGGTTCCTCACCGGCAAGATCGAAGCGTGCGATGCCGTCTTGCTCCGTCAGCGCCGTCCGCTGCGCGCCTCGGAGCGAAAGCGTCACGGTGACTTTCGCTGCTGCCGCTGTCTCGCACTGCTTCCAGGGTGTCTCCGTGCGCCAGGGCTGCGTCGGCCCCACTTCTTGCGTGTCCTGGCTGCGGAACACGTTGACAACGAACATCGCCCCAGCCGCACCGCCGACGACGACTAGTCCGACGCCGCCGTTCTTCTGATCCTTGGCCTCTTGGGACGTGCAGTCGCGCTCCACATCTTTGCCGGCTGCGTCGGTGTCCGTCTTCTTGCACGGGCCGCCAACCATGTACGCGCCGACGCCTGCGAGCACGACCGCCCCCCCGACGAGCAAGTACTGCGTGCCCCGCCCGACGCTCGTGAGCTTCTTCTTGGCGGTGGTGTCCGCGACCATGGGTGTTGTGGTCACGTCGCGGCACAGCGTGGTCTTCTGGACGAGCACGTTGACGGAGTTTCCCGACACCTTGGCCTCGCCGGTCAGGTCGCCGGGCTTCTGCTCATGCTGCGCCTGGGCCTGGCGTGATGGATCGGGGCGCGGGTTGTTCTGGACGGTTTGCGTCTCGTAGGGCGCGCAGGCAGCGGCGCAGACGATGGTGGCGGAAAGAACCAGGCAGGGTACTCGGGTGAGCACGGCTTACGCCTCCTCCGGATCGAAGGAGATGGTATACCATCCTGTTTCGAGGGACCACGGGAAACGACCGTGGCGGCGTGGAGAAGCCAAGCCAGGTCATCCGCGACGTGGGGCGCAAGATCCGCGAGTTCCGAATGCGGCGCGGGTGGACGCAGGAGCAGGCCGCGGAGAAGCTCGGCATCGCGTTACGGAACTTTCAGGCGATGGAGCGCGGCAAGCAGAACCTGACGCTCAAGACGATGGTGCGGCTCGCGCGGCTGCTCGGCGTGCTCACCAGGGACTTGCTGGATGATCCTGTGTCACGCGCCGTTCCCCGCGGTCGGCCCCCAGCACGCGGATCATCGCGTCGTCGGTGAGGCTGCCACCTTGACTGGGTCGCTATCGCGCGTCAGCATTTTGTCGTGGCGAGGCCACCATGCCAAAGAAACGAAACTTCTCTTTGCCAAACCGGTACATCCCGAAGCGATCCGGCGTGTACATCGTCCACGACGAGGAAGGCAACGTGCTCGACGTGGGCGAGTCCGCCAAGGTCGGCCAGCGTATCAGGACCCACGAGCGACGTGCGTGCTGGAGTGAGAACGCCGTTGGGGCCGTCCGCGTTCAGGTGGTGTGGACGCCGGGGAAGAAGAAGGCCGGGCGGCGCGTGGTCGAACACCAGCTGCGCGATGAGTTCGATCCTGATTGCGGCGAAAGGTAGTGCGGACCATGCCATCAACTGGCCTCAAACGCGGGCCATTCCCGAGAGCCGAGATCGACTTGCACGTGAAAGAGGGCACTTGCATCGGCGTGTACGTTCTTGGCAGATGACGATGGCAAGTTCATCGTGAGATACGTTGGCCGTTCGGATAATCATGCCGAGGGCGTCCGCGGCCGTCTTCACCAGCACGACAACGACAAGTCAAAACTGAAGTCTACCCACTTCAAGTTCGACTACTTCAGCCCGGTGAAAGAATCCTACGAGCGCGAGTGTAGGATCTTTCATGACTTCGAGCCCCCAGACAATGATGCGCACCCGCCTCGTCCGGCTGGGAAGAAGTATAGGTGCCCCGTTAGCGACGCCTGTTTTTCAGGAGATCAAGACGAAGACGACGGGTGAGTGTCGCCATCCGTCATGGGATACTCGTCCACCCGATGCTCGATCATCCGCAGCATGTCCCGCATCGCCGATACGTAGCCAGCATGCCAGTACGCTCGCTCTCCAGTGCCTTCGTCCAGGTGGAGCTGGGTACTGAGATGCTCCGCAAGTTCTGGTTCCCCCAGAGCCCCGCCCATCGTGGGAATGCGGACGCGAAGCATGCTTGTGAGAGCGGCCAGTACCGCTGAGTCCGTCAACTCCGCCGAGTTCGCCCTACTCTTTCTCTTGTTGCCCATGATCGATATGCGGCGGAATGCCCACGGGACCGCCCAGGGCGCGGAGGCACTCCACGAGGTCAACAAGGGGCATCGCATCCAGCGAGCAATACTCCAAGAGGGACGCCTTCGCTTTGCTGCGGCTGCTTTCGGTCAGCTCAAGGTCGAACATCAGCCGCTCTAGTTCTACGCTCGCTGTACCGCCATCCGCAATTTCGAGTTCGGCGTAGCCATCTCGTCCGAGCAGTGCCGGAAAGACGCGCTTGAGGGAGAAGCTTCCACCGAAGTCCGGATGGTACACGTGGTCCCGGACAATCGGCAGCACGTCCACCAGCCGCGCGATTACGCCTTCGAGGGCCTTGGCGGTGCGCGGAAGGTTGTCTCGCAGATGCTCGATGCAGCGCCGCTCGAACGGCGAGTTGTACGCCGCGATCCTCTTCGCGCCGCGCACGGCGTGTACCAGGGCCGCCGCGAGTTTCTCTCGCGGGTCGGCGGGCCCATCAGCGATCCACTCGTGGTGTTGGCCGTCCTCGAAGTGGACGCTGAACTGCACCGGCACGGCATCGTACGGTCGGCAGCCTTTCCACACCGGAATGGCCAGCGCGACGGTTTCGAAGTCGAGGTAGGCGACCGGGGGCTCGAGCGCGGCGAGCGCCGCCCCGAGCCCCGGCTCCACGATCATCCTGCCGGCCACCACGGCCTTGCGCTGACGCTCGGTCACGGCGCTGAGCACGAGGCCGCCGGGGAGGTCAAAGATTGTGTGGCACCCTTGCTGCACCAACTCCGCCACTTTGGTTCGGCGAATTCGGTGGAGCGTGCTCACGTGATGGTTCGGCAGCGGCGGCGCGCAGCGGGGCAGGAAGGGGCACTCGTACGGTTCGTGGCAGTGCTCACCCGCGGGCACGTTCGGGCAGGGCCCGTGAAGCACCTTGAGCTGGCGTTTGGCCTCTCCAGGGATCGAAGGCAGAGCCAGTTCAGTCTCGTGGGTCACGTCACTTCGCACGAAGAGGTTCGACAGGTTCGGGAATTGGCACTCGCGGTTCAAGTGCATGATCTCGACGCGCCTCACACACAGGCCGGCGCGTTCAAGCACGTAGCGTTGGACGGCGGCGTCGGGAATGTGCGCAGCCTTCACCTTCGTGGTGGACTTGACCTCTGCGAGCGTCCAGCCTCCGCCGTCGTGCTCCAGAATGTCCGTCGCGACGAAGATTCCGCCCTCAAAGAAGGCGGCCTCGTAGAGCACCTGAGCGCCGGACTTGACGGCGCGCTTGGTTTCGCGCACGCGGCGCGCTCGATCGCGATGCGGCGCGTCGATCAAGACGCCGCCGGGAACGTGGCCCCGCGCCACCTCGCCGACGCGAATCCCGCGATCGAGGATGGCCTGCTCGGCCGGCGTGCGCGTCAACTCGGGCGCGTCGGGCTCGTGGACTTCCAGCCAGAGCCGCTTGTGGCACTGGAGTCCCGCCGTGAAGCGGGACTTGGAGAGCTGGAGCTTGTCAAAGATCGGGTGCCTCGGTCGTGCGCCGGCCCCCGCGCTGGTCGCCGCGTCAGTGAAGGACACGGCCACCTTCGCTCGGCTGCCAGAACTCAGGATGTATCCCAAGCTCGTGCATCTCGTGGATCAAGACGACGATGTTGTGGCAGAGGAACTTGCACAGAACTTCGTTGACTTGGCTCTGAAACTTCTTCGAACGCAGCGAGCCACCGAACTTCTTCTTGATCATTCCGAAGGTGGCCTCCACGTTCGAACGGCGGTGGTAGTGCTTCAGGAATTCGTCGCGCTTGTACCAGAACAAGTGCCATAGCTTCCTCCACGTCTCCGTTCGCGGCAGGTTCGACACAGCGTTCTTCTTGAACGGGATGAACGGTGCAGCGCCGTGAGCTTCAATTGCCACAAGATTGGGCTCGCTCAAGTAGCCCTTGTCAGCGGAGACTTCGTGCATATCGAAATTCTCTGCGGTGCTGGCCACCAGGCCCGCCAGTTGCGTTGAATCACCGACGCTGCCCATCGTGACCCGTATGGCCGTGACCACGTTCGTGATCGTGCCGACCATGGCGTGTGCCTTCAGCCAGCGCTTGCGGCGCTCCTCCCCGTAGTCATGGCCGTACCAGCGGTCGTAAACGCTGGTGCCGAATCCGGTGGAGTCGATAGCGAACTGCGACTCCACGGACACCAATGGCAGCGCGGTCTCCCTGACGAGCGCGGTGAGCACCGGCGTCAGCGCCGGCATCGTCAGATAGTGGCTGATCGAGTTGTGGTGCGGAGCGTCGTCGATGAACCCGTTCTTCTGGCACTCGCGAACATCCGTACTCGCGCGCCGGCCGCTCATGGTCGTGTACACCTTGGTCGTCGCCGCGTGCACCACGTCGCCGAGACCGAGGCGAGGGCGGCCTCGGTTCTGTGGCGGGCTGACGACACCGGCGCAGAGATCGCGGAGCAGGATGTGGAAGTATTCCTTCTCCTTGGTCTGGGCCTCGTTGTACGCCGGCCAATCTTGTGGATAGCTCGGCCGCATGATGTCGGTGCTTGCATGGGGTTGAACGTGATGCTGGAGAGACTGGAAAAGACGGACCGCAAGGATGTGCTTGCAGTCGGCACCCCAATCTTCGAAGTCAGCGCAGGTACAGGTGCCTTGCGCCGTGTTGACCATGTAGCCGCCCTTCGCCTTCGATTGCGATGGGACGATCCACACGCCTTCACCCACATCGAGTAGCCCACCCCTGTTCGCGATCAGGTGAGCCTTGGCGAGTCGGCGCTCCGCGCTCATGACACACCCTTTGGCCCCGGCTCACGCTCGAAGAGGCGCACCACGCGCGAGTCGCAGGACGAAGTACTCACTCCAAGCACGTCGGCTGCGGTGCTGCCCATTGGCAACCGCTTCAGCAGCGCGAGCACGTTGGCCGAGTAGCGAACGACCCTGGCTTGCTCTGGCTCAAGCGTCGCCGCGAGCTGGAGCATCTCGACATGGATCAGGGAAAGACGGAGGGCGGCCTGGAGCGGCGTCATCGCGTCGCCGGAAAGCACGTCGTCTTGTCGCAGGTTGGCCATACCTTTTAGTGTATACCTAAAAGGAATACCCTGCAAGGTAAGCTAAACACTTGACGCCCATGACAGACTCGGCGATGAGTGAGCCATGGCCCTGGTCAAGCTCGACGGCTACCGGTGCGAGAGGTGTGGCCACCAGTGGCTTCCAAGGTCCGGAAAGACCTACGGAAAAGACCTGCCGATGGTCTGCCCGAAGTGCAAGAGCCCGTACTGGAACAAGCCGCTTCAGGGCAAGCCCCGGAAAAAAACACGTGCAAAATGAGCGAGGGCGCGGGCAAAGTGCCACCGTCTGAGCTTGTCCAGCAGCGGAGCGACGAAGCGCGCATGATGTAATCGGGCGATATCCATGCTCTTTTCTCCATGCCGGAAAAAAGAGCTTGCACGCCTTCCATCTCGGAAATAGACTACTCCCGAGCTGCCTGAGGCGTGAAAAGCTCTTTTCTCACAGGCTGCTGGGGGCGAAAACTTATCTGGAACTCACAATCACGGTTCCGGTGGTTTGTTCTCCTGAAGGACTTTTCCTGCTCGGTAGATATCGTCGCGATCCTTGAAGATCACGTCGTAAACATCGAGCCGCGACTTCTTGGCGTTCTTGGTAATGCCAGCAATTGTCCCGGAGGTTTTGTTGCGACCCGCATTACCTCCGCCATCACCAATTGCGATGCTCAGTTCTTCGAGCGTGATACCTTTTTCACCGCGGCCAAAAACGATGCAAAGGATTTTTCGCTGCCGCCTTTTCTTGTCTTGGTCACCAGATATAAATGAGAAGAACATTTCAACTGGCGATCTACTATCGGGTTCGGAATCCTGACCAGGCAGAGTTTCCCGACGACGCTGTTTTCTTGCTGGTTTGCCTGCGCTGGATAAAAGAGCGTTGTATTCGGCCAACTCGGTGACAGTAAGGGAAACCTGGGTTCCGTCCTTGAGCGTGATAAGGGGCACGGGCATGGACTAACCCATGCCGAAGACATCGTCAAGCACGATGTTTTATGTGCAGAGCTTATCTGCCCGAGAAATCGAGACATGGCGCGGGTTTTGCGACAAAGCCAATAGCGCTCGGAGGTTGTGATGTGGCCGGGGCGCCGCCGCACTCAGCGCGTTCACAGGACGCACTCTACGGCGCTGGCGTTTACCCCGACATGACGGCCACGTCGGGCATCGTGTCGACGGTCGCCTTCCTGGGAATCAACAAGCAGAGCGTGTGTTCCGGCACGCTCGTCGCGCGTGACCGAATTCTGACTGCGGCGCATTGCCTCTGCCAAGTCGACCAGCCGGGTGTGAGCGGCCAGGTGGTTCCGCAGGGTTCGGTGACGCTCTCATTCCCTCAAAAAACGGATGCGGACGGGGCGTTCAACACGAGCCAAGCGATCGGCTATCGTCATTGCACGTGTTTCGACGACGCTTCAGACGAGCCGCTCTCTCTCCTCGAGTGCGTGGGAGACGGCAAGCAGTGCACCTGGTCGAATCCCGAGAGTGCCCCCCGTTGGAACGAGCCGCGCATGACCACGGCGACCGGAACCAACATCCTCTCGGGCTCGGGATTCACCTCGCCCGTGACGTTCTCGCGAGGCGTAGCGCTGGACTTCGAGCGCTTCTGGGCGTGGCGCCAGGACTTGTCCGCGGGCGCGGTGGAAGGACACGGCGTTTGCACTGCCGCGCTGACGTCGTGCTCCACTCATGGGGCCTTCTTCTCCACGACCGCCGGCCCGATAGTGGGTGGCCGCGACCTCGCGGGCGACCTGCGCGACGCCTTCGAGCTCGTGACCACCCCGGCCCTGGCCATCAAGCCCTTGCTCCCCATCGGCGGCTCGGACGACGCGGGTTGCCCGTCGCTGCCGTGCCTCACTTGGGTGAACCCGGATCTCTACCTGAAGGACCCGGCTCTCTTCGACTTCGGAAACGAGTTGGTGCAGCCCACGCTGATCCAGATGGTCGCGGGGAACATCCTCGCCCGGACGCTGCCCAGCGCCGGAATCGACATCACGACGTCATTGGCGGCGGACGTTCGGAGTCTGATCTCCGACTCGAGCCTCATGTGGCTCGCACCCGCCGAACCGAGCGAGAGGGTCCGCCGGCTGAGCGGTCGCGGAGCGGTTCAAGCGGTGGTGTTTCCGCGTGACCTCACCGACGCGCGCGTCGCCACGGTGGTCCGGGGCGCCTCCGGCTTGAGCCTGGAACGGCGCGGCGGACCTGCCGAGCAGCTGGGCGCCGCTTCCGAACCCGCGCCGAGCGTTCGCGCGCGCCGGGCTTTCGGGGCGGTCCTGAGCGGGGTGGAAGAAGCCGTGTACGTGGCCGGCGGCGTGGATTCAATCACCGGAGCGCCGGCGCGGAGCGTGCTGCGCTACGATCTCGCTTCCGGGACCTGGTCCTCCGTCGCCCCGAACCTAAAGGAGCGCCCGTCCACCCGCGTGCTCAGCACCGCGTGGGACCAGGAACGCCACCGGTTGTTCGTGCTCGATCTGGACGACGACCGGTTGGGCGCTTCGAAGCTCGACCGCGTGCGGCTCCTCTCCATCGACGTCCATGGCGGCGCGAGCAAGATCCTCCTCGAGCTTCCGTACTTGAAGCTCCACGACCGTTTGTGGATCCAGTGGTCGGATCAAGGGCTACTGGTGTATGGCGGGGCCAAGAAGACGCTGCGCATCTGGCGTTTCAGCGTGGGTGACAGCAGCATTTCGCTCACCGGTGTCCACACCAGGCAAGGCAGGCTGGTCGGCGAGCCGACCATGGGCAACCGCGATCCGATCGTTGCGGTGAGCAAGAACGGGTCGGTCGAGTACGTCACGGTGACCAGCGGTCTCTTCGGCTGGTGCCCACCGATCGGAGCCCTGTGAGGTCCCGCATCGTCGTCCTCTCGGTGGTGGTCGCAGCCGGTATCGCGTGGTCCTTTGGCGCCTGCGCGAGGGGTGGCGACGAAGAGTATCGGCACCCATGGGACGGTGGTGGAACCGGTGGCGGTGATGGCGCAGCGGACGATGCGAAGCACGCTCCCGTCGATGCCAAGGATGCGCCGGCCGACGCGCCGTTCGAGGTCAGCTTGTCCGATTCCGGCCTGCCAGCAGAGCACGCCTGGCTTGCGGATCCGATTATCTGGAAGCCGGCGCCGGGCAATGGGGCATGGGCTCCGAAGTGCGCGGTGTTCGAAGGGGTCTCCGCGCTGCTGAAGTTCCCCTCGCTCACATGGGAGGCTTGCGGACCCGGTTGCGCGCAGATGGACGTGACCGCCGGGTTCGGCAAGGTGAGCTACCCGACGCTCAGCACCCCACTCCTGCCCGAGGGGCCGGTTGCGTTTCTCCAGATTGAGGTGGGGGTCGAGACCGAGTCCCACTGGTTCATCCCGCGGCGGATCGTGAGTCTGTCGAACGGCGCGACGATTGCTGCCGTCCTACGGCAAGTGACCAAGGCTCCCGGGTATGCGACATGCGTGTTCGGGAATGCACGCGATGATGCATTCTCGAACCTGGTGGCGGGCAACTCGCAGGAGCTGCCATTCACCTGGCTCCCGGACGAGAAGGCATGGCGCTGGGCCACCCCTCCGCTCAGCGGCCTGCCACAGGGCCGCATGGAGTTCACCATGGACTCCTCGACGCCGATCCGCATCAAGACCGGAAAGGGCGCCGTTTTCGCGCTGCTCGACGTCGCCAAGAACGTTTGGACGTTGCTGGAGAGCAACTCGCACAGCCAGCTCGGCGGGGGCCAGGGCGACCTCGCAGTCTGGACCGACTACCCGAACGCATCTAGCGAGCGCATCCGCGGTTGGTCGCCGGACGGCAAGGGGGTGCGCACGCTCATCGAGTCCGTGCCCACCGACACCTGTTGGGTGGGGGTGAGCCCGACGGACATCGTCGGACTGGCGGCCAGTGCGTGCAAGCTCTTCGGGGACCTGAGGTTTTGGAGGGCGCCTCGCTCAAAAGACACCATCGCATTTCCGCCGAGTGTGAGCCCGACGCTCGACTACGGAGCCAATTGGGCGGTTCGCACTTGGGGCGGATACGCGGGCACTGTGCTCTACAAGCCGGACGACGCGGGCGCGTTCTCCAAGACCAACTCGCTCGTGCTGGTGCAGCTTTCGACCTGGAAGGCTTGGCGCATCGAGCCCACGCCAGGCAGCTACTTCGACCAGGACACCTGGAGCCTGACGGACACCGCCGTCTACCTCGGCGAGCAGAAGATCGGCGCTTCGAGCATGGGGCTCGCCCTGGTGAAGCGCATCGATCTCTCGATGCTGGACCTAGTCGCAACACCGCTCGGGTAAACGCGGGATCGTCTCGCGTTCACGCCGCGCTGCCGCGCAGCACCCGCGCCAGTGGCAGGCAGACCAGGAGAAAAAGCAGCGACAAGGTTGCCTGGGACGCACCGACCGGGAACTCGAAGAAGAAGGCGAAAAGGTAGCCGAGCCCGCCGGCGAGCCCGCCGAGCAGGCCCGCCAGGACGAGCGCCCAGCGCACCCGCTCGAGCAGCGCGAGGGCGGCCATGGCCGGGGCGACCGCGAACGCGAACACGGGCAAGGCCCCGATGGCACGCGTGGTGATCGACACTTCCAGCGCCACCACCGCCCACAGCAGGAGATCGAGGAACCGCACCGGCAGCCGGTGCACGCGTGCGCCCTCGGGGTCGAAGCCGGCGAACAGGAAGCCGCGGTAACAGGCCGTGATCACCAGCAGCGTGAACAGGCCCGCCCCGATCACCAGCGCCAGATCCAACGGGCGCACCAGGACCGCGGTGCCGAACAGGATGCTGGCGATGTCGTGGGACTCCTGCGCGATGCGATCGCCGACCAGGATGGCGCCGGCGCTCGACGCGAGGTAGACGAGGCCCACCAGCGTCTCGCTCGGCAGCCGCATGCGCTGCATGCGCAGGGTGAGGACGGCGGTGGCCGCGAGGGCCAGGCCGAGCGCGCCGAGCGCGGGCGGGATCCTGGCGTGGAGCGTGAGCTCGAGCCAGAACGCGAGCGCGACGCCGAGCCCGGCGGCTTGGCTCACCGCCGCGGTGACGAACACCGCGCGCCGGAGCACCACGAACACGCCGAGCACGCCCAGCACGAGCCCCGCGAACACGCCGCACAGGACCGGATCGCGGTAGATGCCGAGCTCCCAGCCGTGGGCGAACTCCGACCAGGTGGGCACGCCTTCCACCGCGCTCCGCTCGGAGCCCATTGGCACGCTGGGGACCTCGAGCGCCGCGTTCGGTTCGCTGGCCGCGTCGGTCTCGGGACCGGCGCCGAGGCCGCCGCCGAACGCCTCGTCGAGCTCGCCCGCGCTCAGCGCTTCGCCGCTGGCCGCGGGGGCCGGGCCGGCGTCAGCCATTTTCGTCCTCCAGCGTCTCGATCGCCGGCGGGCGCTCGCTGAAGCGCGCGTGGAAACGCTCGTCGGAGAACACCTCCGCGGGTGCGCCGCTGATGGCGGTGCCGGTGTCGCGATCGAGCAGGAGCGCGCGATCCGCGAAGCGCCGAACCATCCCCAGGTAGTGGCTGACGATCACGATGGCCAGGCCGTGGCGCTTGCGCAGGCCGTCCAGCAGCGTGAACGCCTCGTGCTCGGCCACCTGATCCATGGCGCTGGTCGGCTCGTCGAGCACGACCACGTCGGCCCCCGACAGGCTGAGCCGGGCGAACAACACCCGCTGCTTCTGGCCCTCCGAGAGCCGGCGGAACGGTTCGTCGCCCAGCGGCAAGACGCCCATCTCGTCGAGCGCGCGCTCGACCTCCGGCGGCTCGCCGCCCAGGCGCGGCCGCAGGAACGACCAGCCGCGATCGAGCCCCATGCGCACCACGTCCCGGGCGAGCAGCGGGTAGAGCTCGTCGATGGCCTTGCGCTGCGGCAAGTACGAGAGATGCAGGCCCTGCCGCCCGTGCTCGACGCTGCCCTTCACCGGCGGAAGCAGGCCCAGCATGGTCTTGAGCCAGGTGGTCTTGCCGGACCCGTTGCGGCCGATGATCGCCCAGAACTCGCCCGCGCGGATCTCGAGATCCACCGGCGGCAAGATGGCCTGGCCCAGGTAACCGACCTCGAGGCGGCGGCTGGCGAGCAGGGTGCGGGGCTCGGCGGTCATGACTCAGTGCGCGTGGCCTTCGACTTCGGTCAGCATCAGCCACACGCTCGGCAGCGCGCTCGGGCCCAGGCGCAGGAAGTAATCTCCGCTCTGGTCGAGCCCGAGGTCGAAGTGCTCGGGGATCGCGTTCGGACAGTGCTCGTTCGGCGCGCCCTCCGGCAGGAGCTCCGTCGCGTCGCTGCCGAAGCTGAGCCCGGTCGCGACGTTCGCGGTCCCGAAGAACAGAAGCGCGTTCGACGGGCCCTGGAGCTTCAGGTAGCCGGGCTTGCCGCTGGGCAGGGTCACCGTGTACGGAGTCTCGGCGAGAGCGAGCGCCGGCGCGCTCGCCGTGTCCTCCGCCGCGACGAGCGCCGTCCCGGTCTCGGAGGCCTGCTCGCAGGCGTGCTCTTCCGGGTCTTCGCCCGCGGGAGTGGATGCGTCTTCGCCACCGCAGGCGGCGGCGAGCAGACCGAGCAGGAAAAGGAGAGGAGTCGTTTTCATTCCAGGCGAGCCTCCATGGTTGCCGCTGCGAGCTTCTCCGACAGTGCGATGAGCTCGGCGTCGGTGAGCTGAATCGTCCCGGAGCTCTGGAGCGCGGCGAAGTCGAGGCCGTCGAAGAGCGTCCCGTCCAAGCCGACCCCGACCTCCAAGCGCAGGCGCTCGGGCGAGTGGCGTCCGATCGAGGTGCTCATGGCCCGCGACAGGCTGAGCGCCGGCAGCTCCAGCGAGAGCGTCGCGGGCACCGGCAGCTCGGCGCCCGCCGGACCCTTTTCGACCGTGGCTTCGAGCTCGAAGCGGCCGAAGCGCGCGTCGGCCCGCGCGATCTGGGCCTCCGGCAGCTCCCGCGAGGGCAGGACGCGCTCGAGCGCCGACGCTTCGGCGGCGTACAGGTCGAGCGGCTCGCCGAGGGGCAAGCGCACGACTGGAGACAGCACCACGCTGCCGCCGGCGAGCTCGGCCTCGATCTCCTCGTAGGCGACCAGCCGGCCGTCGTCGGCGTGGCAGTGCCCGCCGTGGCACAGCGAGTAGCCCGCCGGCGGATTCGCTGGGTCGAACCTCCCGCCGCCGCTCGGGCCGCTCGACGCGAGCAGGCGCGCCTCGTCCAGCCGCCAGCGCGCGCTGTCGATGCTGACCCAATATCCCAGGTCCGTGAGCACGGTTCGGTTGCCGAGGTCGCGCGCCGGGCCGGGCTCGAGCCGCGCCGAGATGCTCGCGCTCTCGAGCGTCGCGAAGCCGTGGCCGGCCTCGAACGTGCACGCCACGCTGCCGAGCCCAAGCAGAAGGACGAGGACCGTTCGCATGCTCACTTCCCGTAGATCTTGGCGAGCTGCTTCACCACGCCGTCCAGGTGCGTGATGTACGTCTGCCTGCCCTTCACGTTGGGGCCGCCGGGGATCTTCACCAGCGTGGCGCCGGCCTGCTTGGCGATGAGCTCGCTGGTCTTGGCGGGGTAATACGCCTCTTGCAGCACCGACTTCGCTCCTTGCTGCTTCGCGACCTCGATCACGTGCGTCACGTGATGCGGGTTCGGCGGGATGCCCGGGCGCGGCTCGACATATTCGACCACGACGAGCCCGAGCCAGTCGGCGAAGTAGGCGATGGAGCGGTGGTAGGCGATGACCTTCTGCCCTCGCGCCTTCGCCAGCGTCTTCTCCCAGCCCTTGGTGGCCTTGCCCAGCTTCTTGATGAAGGCGAGGGCGTTCTGGCGGTAGTCCTCGGCGTGAGTCGGGTCGAGCTTGGCCAATCGATCCGCGATGCCCTTGGACACGCGCGCCGCCTGGCGCGGATCGAGCATGTAATGGGGGTTTCCGTGCGGGTGAACGTCGCCTTGGCTGCGATCGACCTTGCCGGTCGGGATCTCCAGGATCTTCACCAGCTCCGAGCAGTCGAGGTAGCCGTCGGCTCCCACCTGGATCTTGCCGTTCCGCGAGCCGGTCTGGAGCGTCGGCAGCCAGCCCGTCTCGAGCTCGAGCCCGACTGCGATCAGGAGCTGGGCCTTCGCCAGCCTGAGCGCCAGGTGCGGCTTGGCGTCCACGAAGTGGGGATCCTGAGTGTGCAGCGCCAGCGGTGTCACCTCCACGTGCGCGCCGCCCACCTCCTTGGCGATGGCGGCCAGATCGGAGGTCGTGGTGACGATGGACAGCGCGGCGAATGCGCGCGCCGGCAGGAACAAGACAGAGAGGACGATCAGGGCTCGGATGCAGCGAAACATGGTCGGTTCCTTGTCAGAACGTGTGCGCGCCGTGGGCGCCCACGACGACTTCCGCGGCCAAGAAGGCCGCCCAGATGGGCTGGCCCGCGCCCCCCATGTCGCGCGAGCCTTGCAGCCGGAAGCGAGAGAACTCGCTCGGCCAGTGGGTGAGGTTGGCGCTCACGCGGTGGCGGAAGCGCGTCCACTCGGGGTCGAGGGGGTCGGTGGCCACGGCGCCGCCGAGGTCGTAGGCGGGAGAGCCGGCCTCGTAGCGGAGCGCGCTGCCCCAGCGCCGCGCGAAGCGGACGGCGACCTGGCTGTAACCGCTCGCGTCCCAGAGCACGTCTTCAGGCACCTGCCGCCGGCGATACAAGAGCTCCGTCTGCCAGCCGACGGACGTGGCGCTGGTGCGGGTGATGGGTCGGTACTTCAGGTACAGATCCGTGCCGAAGACCTCGGTGCGGTTGTCGCGTCCGCTGGCGTTCGGGCCGAAGGCACCGGATAGACCCCAGAGCAGCGACCAGTCGTGGGACAGGTCGAAGAACTGCTCTAGCGCGGTGACGTAGAGCAGATCCGCGGGGCGCTCGACGCCCAGATCGTTCGCGCCGTAGAAGCTCCGCGCGCTGGCCTCGCCGCCGGCCTGCGTCGCCGACGCCACGAGCTCCGCGTACCAGGGCAGCGGCAACAGCCAAGACAGCTCGACGCCGAGACCGCGGTTGCCCTCGGCGCCGAACACGCGCCCGATGGCGAAGGGCTGATCGGCGAAGTCCCAGGCGTGCGGGTGGGTGGCGTTGATGCGTCCGAAGCGGGTGAGGAACTGCCCGAAGCGCGCTTGCAGGCCCTGAGGCAGCTCCAGCGTGGTGGCGTAGACCTCCTCGATCTCCACGCCGGCTTCGGCGAACACCAGGTTCGCGTCGAAGCGCAGGTAGGGATCGACGACGCTCCTCGCGTTGAGCTCGAGCGATTGCAGGTTGAAGCCGTTGCGGCTCGGATCGTGTCCGCCGGTCTGGCGGTGTTCTTCGTCGGAGAACCAGGCCGCGGCGAAGTCGGCGATCAGCGCCAGATCCGGGTTCATCGACTGCGTTCCGCGGGCGGGCGCGGCTCGGGTCGGCGACGCGGGCGCGGAGCCCGGCGTGGACAGGTCTTGCTCCAGCTCGGCGAACACCGAGTCGGTCTCGCTGGTCGCCGGCTCGATCGGCGGAGCGCTCTCGCTGGTCGCCGGCTCGATCGGCGGAGCGCTCTCGCTGGCGGCCGGCTCGGCCGCTTCTTCGACGTCGGGCTCGTCGGCAGGCGTACCCGGTGGCGTGGCCTGGGCGAACGCCAGCCGCGCGCCGAGACACGCCGCCAGAGTGATGCGGGTGGTGGGGACCACGGGAGTGATCGCGTGTTGGATGGAACGATGGAAACGATGCGTCGCGGGCGCCGGTCGTGGGCGCGGAGTCGCGTGGGATGGACCACGCCGCGCGAGCTGGCCGCGCGAGCGTGTGGAAGGCCTTCGAGGCGCGGGCTCAGGCGCGCGGAGGCGACAGCTTCGGCGCGAGCGCGAGGAGCGGGATGGCGTCGTGGGCCAGCGCGGCATCCGGCGCGAGCAGCGCGGCGGAGCTCTCGGGCGCCGTCGCGACGAGCGTCCACCGAGCGATCTCGGCGAGCTCCGCGGGCGTGCGGGCCGGGAAGCAGCAGTCGTCGTGGCTGCCGTGGTCGCCGTTCTCCTCGGGCGTCGCGGTCTCGGCGCTCATGCGCTCGGTGGAGCGGAGCTCGGGGGCCTGCCCGTGGTGGAGCGTGCCGTGCTTGGCGCACAGGTAGTGGGCCACGAGCACGTGGTGACCGATGCTGGTGAGCTGCGCGCCGACCAGCACGAGCGCGACCAGCGCGGCGAAGGCGCGCAGGCTTCGCACCAGGCGGGCTCCGGGCAGGCGGCGCATGCGGACGGCTCTAGTTTTGCCACACGCACCGGGCCCACCGCAACTGCGCCGGGCGCAGGTGCGCCCGCGGCCACGCGCCCACGGGCGTGTCCTCGCCGACACGACCCAGCGCGCGATTGCGCGGAAATTTGGCTGGCTCGGCCCTTGCTCTCTAGGGTGCGAGAACGCTCGGGTGATTGCCGGGCAGGAGTGTCAGAGCATGAATGAGCGCAGGTTTGCAGTGGCCGTGGCCCTCTCTCTGGTCGCCGTGGCGTGCAGTCGGCAGGACCCGACCGAAGCGTCCCGGGAGCCTTTGGCCCGGGCGACCCCGGCCGTCCCTGCCGCGCCGGCGCCGGCTGCGCCCGCTCGTGCCGAGCCCAAGACCGCGGACCCACCAGCGAGCGTGCTGGTCAAGGCGGAGAAGGCCGAGCCCGCCAAGAAGCCCGCCAAGTCGCACCCCGCGTCCACGGACGCGGTTCTCCCCGACGGCCTCGCCGTGAAGCGCATCGTGATCACCCGCAGCATCGACAAGCGCGAGCCGGCAGCGGTCGATCGGCTGGTGGTGTCCGACGAGCCGCTCTACGCCTTCGTCGAGCTGGCGAACGGCTCGGACTCTGCCGCTGGTGTGGTCATCACCTTCGAGCGCGAGGGCAAGAGCGTCGGGCACGTCAAGCTCGAGGTGCCCGCCAAGAACGCCCGCTGGCGCACCTGGGGCAAGACGAAGCAGGTGCGACAGGCCGGCGACTGGGTCGCGGTGGTGAGGTCCGCCGACGGTGCCGAGCTCGGGAAGAAGAGCTTCACCGTCGAGTGACGTCCAGGACTCACCCTCAGGCGTGAAGTCGTCCCGTCTCGCGCGGAAGTTCGCTGGGCAGCTGCGCGAGCGAAGCGAGCCCGCGACGAGCGAGGCGAGTCGCGTCGGGGGTCCGGGGGCCGTGCCCCCGGCGGAGGACTACGGTGGGGGTGGGTGGGCGGGATCTAAGAAGTCGAGCAGCACCCGCGCCAGCGCTGCCGGCTGGTGGCGCTGCAACATGTGGGAAGCACCATCGATGATCACCCGCTCGGGGCTCTGGAAGCACGCCACGCGTCGCTCCAGGTTCTCCAGGGAGCGAAACGGCGAGTCCGCGCCCTCGACGAGCAGCACCGGACACTTCACCGCGCGCCAGAACGACTCGGCGACGTCGACGCGGAAGGGGTAGGGGCCGCGGGTCAGGTGCAACGGGTCGTGCTTGAAGCGGCGGGCGCCACCGGGCAGGGCGACGGTGCCGTGCTCGGCGAAGTACCGAGCCAGCTCGTCGCTGAGCAGCGGGTCGGCGGCCCGCAGGCGCTCGGCCGCGGCGTCGAGGCTCGGGTAGGCGCGGCTTTCGCTTTCGCGGGCGCGCTTCCAGGCGCGGATCCAGCTCTCCACGCGCACCGGGTGGGGCGTCTCGTCCTCCGGCGGCCCGAGCCCTTCGAGCAGGGCGAGAGCGTGCACCCGCTCCGGAAACGCGCCCGCGTAATACGCCGCGATGCTGCCGCCCATGGAGTGCCCGACCAGGGAGACGCGCCCCCTGCCGAGCGCTTCGACCACGCCGGCGAGATCCGCCACGTAGTCCATGAAGTGGTAGTAGCCACCGGCGCCGACGCGATCGCTGTCGCCGTGGCCTCGCATGTCCGGCGCGACCACGTGAAAGCGCTCGGCGAGCCCGTGGTCGACCAGCGGGCCGAAGCCCCAGGCGAGGTCCAGGAAGCCGTGCACCAGGACCAGCGTGTGATCCCGCGAGCTGTCCCGGCCGCCCCATTCGAGGACGTTGAGCGTCAGGCCCGTGGCCAGGGGGAGGCGAAGCTCGGTCGGCGCCAGCACGCTTCGGGATGCTAGCATGCGAGGGTGCCCGATGAGTCAGCCACAGCGTCGCCGCTCGGGTCGCTCGTCGCACGCTCGCCCGTCGCGATGTTGGTGGTGGACGAGCGCGGCGTCATCGTCGAGGCCAACCGCGAGGTCGAGCGGCTGTTCGGCTGGGCCGACCACCAGCTGATCGGCTCGTTCGTCGAGGTGCTGGTGCCGGGCCCCCTACGCCAGCTGCACGCGGAGCGCCGCAGCGAGTATTCGGCGACGCCGCGCACGCGCAACATGGGCAGCGGCTCCCGGCTCGAGGCGCGTCACCGCGACGGCCACTTGTTCAGCGTCGACGTGATGCTCGCCCCGCTCGACGACGGGCGCACACTGACGGTGGTCGTGGACCGGAGCGAGCTCGGCGTGGCCGAGGACGCGCTCCGGCGCAACAGCGCGACCTTCCGCCACGTGATGGAGAGCATTCCCGACGTGGTCTACGTCGTGCGGACGCAGGGCAGCGACGCGTTGTCGGCGCGCGTGGAGCTGGTGAGCGACCACGTCGAGGAGGTGGTGGGCTGGGCCGCCGAGGACTTCATGCGCGATCCGGGCCTCTGGCTCCGCTGCATCCACCCGGACGACCTGCCCGCGCTCGGGCAGCGCACGCAAGAGATGTTCGCGAGCGGCGAGCCGGTGATCCGGAGCTACCGGCTCGCGCACAAGAACGGAGCGGAGTGGCGGCAGATGGAAGACCGCGCGTCCCTGCTCCGGGACGTGAGCGGGAGGATCACCGGCTACTGCGGCGTCGCGCGGGACGTCACCGAGCAGCGGTCGCGGGAGGCTCACACGGCGATGCAGGAGCGTGTCGCAGCCCTGGGCCTCTTGTGCGCGTCCGTGTCCCACGAGCTCAGCAACCCGCTCACCTACGTGCTCGCGAGCGTCGATCTGGCCCAGACCCTGCTCGCGGAGCGACCGGAAGAAATTGCGCGGGCGCGCGCCGCCCTCGCGGACGCGCTCGACGGCCTTGGGCGCATGCGCGCCATCCTGGCGGATCTGACGCAGATGGGCCGACAAGAGGACTCGGCCGGCGTGGCGGACGTGCGGCGCGCGATCGATCTGGCGGCGCGCATCGCGGCCGGCGCGCTCACCGAGCGCGCCTCGCTGAGCCGAAAGTACGCAGAAATCCCTTTGGTTCGCGGCGACGAGACGCGCCTGGCCCAGGTCTTTCTGAACTTGCTCATCAACGCTGCTCAGGCCATGCCGAAGGAGCGCCACGGCGACATCACGGTCAGCGTCGCGCCTGGCTCGGGCGCCGAGGTGGTCGTGGAGGTATCGGACGACGGGGAGGGGATCGCCGCCGAAGCGCTGCCGCGCATCTTCGACGCGTTCTTCACCACCAAGCCGGTGGGCGTGGGCACCGGGCTCGGTCTGTACGTGTGCCGGGCGTTGGTCCGAGAGATGGGCGGCGACATCCGAGTCGAGAGCGAGCTCGGCAAGGGCACGCGTGTCCGGGTGGTCTTGCCGGCGGTCTTGGTGTAACCTGATTGCCTTGGGTCGGGCGCCGGGCGCTCGTTTACTTCCCAGTCAGGAGTCACCGTGAGAATCGCCACCATCTCTGCCTTGGTCTGCCTTGGTTTCGGAGCCGTCTTTTATGGCGCGTGCGGGAGCAGCAGTAGTAGTGGCGGGAACACGGGAGGCACGCAGACCGTGACCGGCGGCGGCGGCGGCGCGGGTGGCGCGGTCGGCGGCGCGGGCGGTTCCGGCGGCATGGCCACCGGTGGCGGCGGCAGCGGCGGCAGCGGCGGCAGCTCCGCTGGCTCCTGCAAGGGCGTCTGCGGCAGCGCCGACGAGCAGCCCGGCGGCTGCTACTGCGACCCGGCGTGCAAGAACCAGAGCCCGCCGGACTGCTGCGCGGACTACGACACCGAGTGCAAGACGACGCAGGTCCAGCTTCCGGCAGGCTGCGCCTCAGGCATTACGATCGAGTGCAATCCGGTCACGAACGAGGGCTGCAACGGCGGGGCCGGTCAGGCTTGCGACCTGGGAACGAGCTCGGGACAGTCGGTGATCGCCTGTTTCGATCCGCCCAACGACAAGAACCTGGGAGAGTCGTGCACCAACTCGAAGGGCCCGTACTGCAAGGGCACCATGCACTGCTCGGGTGACGTCGACGGTGGAACCGGCACCTGCAAGAAGTTCTGCTGCTCGAACGCGGACTGTGGTGGTGGCACCTGCGCGGCGTTCAACTCCCAGCTCGGCACCCTCGGCGTATGCGAGGGCGGCACCACCGACGCCGGCACCGACGGCGGCGGAGGCACGGGCGGCGGCGGCAACGACGCAGCGGCCGACACGTCCACGGACTGAACCCCGAGCTCTAACCCAGCAGCGAAGCCGCCGCGGTCCGCGAGGCCCCGGCGGCTTCGGTGTTTTTGTCCCGTCAGGGGCGTGCGCTGCGCCGAACGTCCGCGGGATGGACGTTCCGCGCAGCGGAGGGGGATGACGCCTCCCGATCAGCCGGGGGGGCCGCTCGGCTGTCACGGCGTGCGCGACCGCGCGATCGCCTCCCGGTCACGGGCGGGGGAACAGGTCGGCTGTAGCTGCCCGCGCGACCGCCTTCCGGTCACGGGCGGGGGAGCAGGTCGGCCGTAGCTGCTCGCGCGACCGCCTTCCGGTCACGGGCGGTGGAGCAGGTTGGCTGTATCCGTGGGGCTCATGATTGGTCACATCTCTTCCGGTGCCGCCTCGGATCGGGAGAGAACCGCCAAGACGCCAGAAAGAACGCCAAGGTCGCCAGGAAGAAGCTCACGGCCCTTGGCGGCTTGGCGGTCTTCTGAGGGTCCAGGCGCCGCGGGCGAGCAATGGTCAGCCGTGGGGGTGACCAGCGCCGCTCGGCTCACGCACGCCCGTCCGCCCACGACACAATCAAAGAAATCTGTCGTGGCGTCGTGGCGTCGTGGCGCAACTCTCCTGGTTGCCTCGACCTACCTCTTGATCTCGAGGCTCCAGCCGTTGAGCGTGCCGCTGTCGCCCGAGGCCACGTCCGCGACCAGCAGGCGCCAGGTGCCCTTGGACTCGTCGCCGACGAACTCGCTCACGCTGAAGGTGCGCTTGCCGAAGGGACCGCTCTCCGCGTCGGCTTCCTGGAGCACGGCCTCGCCCACGCCGATGCGCTGGAGCTTCACCGTCAGGTCGCCCTTGTACGGGTGGGTCACGTCCACCGTCACGCTGAGCGCCTTGATCTTGCCGGCGTCCGCCACCGCGATGTCCGTCGAGACACCCGCCGGGTCGTTGTCCTTGATCGGCTTCGACTCGGTGCTCGAGTAGCTCTGGCTGGTCGGCGCGGCGCTGCCGCGGGTGATCGAGAGCTTCCAGGAGTTCAGCTTGCCGACGTCGCTCTTGGCCTTGTCGATCACGACCAGGGACCAGGTGCCGGCGGCGTCCTGCCCGTCGAAGGCGGTGACCGCGAAGGTCTTCTTCAGATCGTCGGCGCTGCCGCCGGCGCGATCGGAGAGCACCACCTCGCCGCCGCCCTGGCGCACGAGCTTCACGATCAGGTCGCCACGGTAAGGGTGGGTGACGTCCACCGTCACGCTGAGGGCGCTGATGCTGCCGCCTTCGGCGACCACGATGTCGCTCTTCAGGCCGTTCGCGTCGTTGTCGGGGATGGCGCCGCCGGTGGTGTTCTCGTAGTCGGTTCCGCTGCCGGTGCAGGCCGCGTCCGCCGCGCAGTCGCCGTCGGCGCAGTCGGTCTTGCCGTCGCCGTCGTTGTCCTTCTGGTCGTTGCAGATCTCCTGCTTGGGCTCGGGCTTCGGCACGTCCGAGCCGTACACCGTGCCGTACTGCTCCACGTACTTGTAGCTGAGGTAGCCGTAGCCCGGGCCGTAGGGGTTCTGCGTGCCGAAGCGATCGGTGCCCCAGCTGTTCTTGAAGATGAAGAAGCCCTTCTCCTTGACCGGGTTCCCGCTGCCGTCCACGGCGGGCTTGCCCTCTTCGTCGAGGGGCTGGATCTCTTTGTCGTCGTCCCAGCCCACCAGCAAGATGGCGTGACCGGCGCGCTTCTTCAGGCTCTCGGTCTTGTCCTTCGCGTTCGGGTAAAACACGACGCCTTCCTTCCAGTACGTGGCCGAGTCCACCGGGATGGCCGAGAGGCGGTGGTTCCAGGCCTGGTAGAAGAAGGTCATGCCCACGACCACCGCCTGCTTCTTGCCGGTCATGAAGGCCTTGATGCTGTTGGTCTTCGAGTTGACCCACTTGCCGGCCGGCAGCTTGAAGCGAGGCGCTGCGAGGGCGCTCGCCGGCGGATCGCCGTTCGTGTAGCACTTGGTCGGCATGCTCTCGCCGGTGCACTCCGGGTCGTTGGCCGTCGTCCACTTGGTGCCCTGGTAGGGCCAGTCCTGCTCCTGCACGATGCCGAACTGGCTGATGGCCTCCAGGTTCGAGGCGGCGTTCGAGCCTTCGGTGTTGGTGAAGTCGCCGCCCTCCACCTTCACGCTCCACTGAAGGAACTGCTCCGAGAAGTCCGGGTTCGGCAGGTTGCCGCCCTTGATGTAGAGGTGCTCCATCAGCGCGTTGGTGGCGAAGATCGAGCACACGCCGCGGCTAGCCTGGTTTCGCACCGGCGACTGCTGCGTCAGGAGCTCGGTGTAGAGCTTCGGGTAGACGGCGTCGGCCTTGCCGAGCTCGTCGAGCTTGGCGTTGTCCGGAGCGTCCTTGAACAGGGCGTCCAGATCCGAGAGCGGCGCGTCGTTGTCGATTTCCCCGCCGGCCGGGCCGCCGCCGTCCGAGGACGAGCAGCCGAGCGCGAGGGAGGCGAGCAGAGGTAGGACAGAAAAGGACCGATTCACTTGGAGCTGGCGCATGTGGCTGTTCCTCCTACACTGTACGACAATGGACTACCGGATCTTCCCCGCCCAGTCTAATGAAATCGGGGGGTTGGTGGCCGCTGGGCGGCAGGCTCCGGGGCAAGCTTCGGGAAAGTAGCCGCGGCCTCGGCCCGCGCCAGGGAAAAATCATACCCTTCTGCTCGTAAGGTCCCCAATCGTGCGCACCACACTTGCTTGTCTCGGGTCCAGCCTGGTCCTCGTCGTGTCGGGTTGCGGGGGAGGCGACGACAACAGCCCCCCGAAGCTCGATCCCATCCCCGATCAGGTCGCGGCGGTGGGCACCGAGCTGTCGGTGGCGCTCCGCGCGACCGATCCAGACGGCGACCCCATCACCTTCAGCTACAAGGCCGACCTGGGCGACATCAAGAACCGCGCGCAGCTCACCAGCGGCGCCGGCGGCACCGCGGTCTTCAAGTGGGTCCCAATCGGGTCCGACGTCGGGATTCACTCCTTCGACTTCATCGCTTCGGACGGCAAGGACGACGCCCGCCGCACCGTCGCCATCGACGTGAAGTCGGCGGCGGGCGGCGCGGGCTCCCCGGTCTTCATCAAACCGCTCGGGACGGGGACGACGCTCGATCTGGGCAGCAAGAAATGCGTCGAGCTGCCCATCGTGATCCAGGACGCGGACAGCACCCAGGTCGAGATCGCGCAGGAGCCGCCCCTCATCGACGGCGCGACGCTCGAACAGACCGACGGGCTGGAGGCGACCTGGAGTTGGTGTCCGACGCCGGAGCAGATCAGCGGCGGTGAGCTCTTCTCGCTCCTGCTCTCCGCCTACGACAGCGAGAACGCGAAGGTCTTGAAGGACTTCCTGATCGTGCTTCAGAAGGGCGTGAAGCCGGACTGCCCGGGCGACGGCCCGGTCATCACTCACAGCCCGGGCGATCAGTCCACGAACCTCGACATCGCCATCGACGCCGACGTGAGCGACGACAAGGGCCTGAAATACCCGCCGCTCCTCATGTACAGCACGACGGATCCGGGCCAGACGCCGGACTTGTCGGCGATGACCCAGGTGACGATGACCCAGGTGTCCGGGGACATGGTCAACGGCAAGTGGACCGCCGCCATCCCGAACCCGGTGGCGGACAAGCCGACGGGCACGACGGGGAAGCTCTTCTACCTGATCGTCGCCAACGACAACGACGACGCCGAGGGCGACTGCGATCACCAGACGCGCTCGCCGGATCCCGGCTCGCACTCGATGACGGTGACCAACGCGACGTCCAGCGGCCAGAAGGAGTGCTCTTCGTGCTCCAGCGACGTGCAGTGCGGCGGGCCCGAGGACAACTGCATCTTCGTGGCGGGCGCCAAGGTGTGCGGCCTCGCCTGCATCGACGACTTCGACTGTCCGCTCAGCCACGAGTGCTCGACGGCGCCGGTGCTCAGCGTGAGCGGCAAGAGCGCCAAGCAGTGCATCCCGAGCTCCGGCAAGTGCGGCGGCTCCACCACGCAGTGCACCGACGACTCGCACGAGGACAACGACACGCTGACGCAGGTGAAGACCAAGCCGGGGCTGCCGGCGGGGACCTACCAGCTGAAGAGCTGCCCGGGCGCCCCGTTCGACGACGAGGACTGGTACCCCATCGACATCGCGAGCGAGTCCACCGTGACCGCGACGCTCTCCGGCGGCGCCTCGAGCAACCTGGACCTGATGCTGAAGGACTCGACCGGCAAGGTCGTGGTCAGCTCGGCCAAGCCGGGCTCGCAAGAGAGTGTGACGAGCTGCCTCACGCCAGGCCGGTACTACTTCCACGTCTGGGCCTGGTCCAAGGCGGAGAACTCGTATTCGCTGACCTGGTCCAAGCAGAACGGCTGCACCGCGCAGTGCGTGGACGACTCCTCGGACACCGGCGGCAAGAACGACGACAACAAGAGCCAGGCGCGGGACGCCGACATCACGAGCGGCCCGTACAAGTCGGCGGCCCAGCAGATCTGCGCCTGGGACGACGACTGGTTCAAGGTGTTCATGGTCAAGGACGAGACCATCAAGGCGACCTTGAAGTTCACCCAGACCAAGGCCAGCGAGGATCTGGATCTCTACCTGTACGATCCGGCCGGCGTGCAGCTCACCAAGTGCACCGAGGCCGACCCGTGGGAGTGCGACAGCTCGAACGGCCAGTCGAGCACCTCGAACGAGAACCTCTCGTACAAGATCCCGGCGACCGGCGACTACTTCGTGGTCGTCCACGGCTGGGAGGGCGCGCAGAACAAGTACGACATCTGCATCGACTACACGAGCACCAGCAAGACGACGAGCGGATGTCCGGCGCTGTGAAAAGAGCCCTCGGGCGCCTCGCGTTCGGGGCCCTCGCGCTGATCTGGGTCGCCTGCGGCTCGGACGCCTCCGAGTCGCCGGGAGGCAAGGTCACCGATCTGACGCTGAACGAGGTCACGCCAGGGGCCCTGGTCCCGGGCAGCGCCCTGGTCGTCGTGGGCAACTACGTCGATCTGAAGCCGGCGTTCGTGCGCCTCGTGGGCAGCATGAACGGGCAGCCCGTGGACGCGCTCCTGCCGGCGGAGCTCAAGGGCCTGGGCCGGCTGGAGGTGAAGTGGACCGGCGGCGCCAGCATGGGCCTGCCCGGAAACGACGGCGAGTTCTCGGGCACCGCGCAGGTGACCGCCAGCGTGCCCGCCGATCCGCGCGAGCACCTGTCGCCGCCCCGAGACGTCGTGCTCCGGGTGGCCTCCAAGCTCGAGCCGAAGTTCTACGGCGTCGAGGAGGGCATCAAGCAGGTCAACGACGCCATCCACGTCGAGGGGGACGACTTCCTCCTGGGCGGCGGCGAAGGGCGCACGGTCGCCATCCTGGAGGGCTGCTACCAGAAGACCGGTGACACCGCCTGCACCCCGGTGCCGGACGTCGAGGTGCCGCTCACTCCGGACGAAATCAAAACCGACGTCACCACGCAGCGCAAGCTCGCGACCTTCCCCTTCGCGCCCAAGATCGCCGGCATCCAGCCGGGCCTGTTCCAGGGCAGCGTGCGGCTGCGCAGCGACCACGTGGTGTCCGGCGCCTCCAGCGAGACGGGGCAGATCCCCGTGCAGATCCAGCTGGTGGCCACCACCATGACGGCGTTCTCGCCGGCCGCCGCCAGCCTCGGTCAATACGTCGAGATCAGCGGCGGCGGCTTCGTCGGGAAGAACGCGGATCTGAACGACCCGACGCCGGCGACCACGCGCATCCAGCTCGCCGGGACCTTCACGCCCACCGGCGCCCCGAGCGGCAACCCGGTGAACCTCGAGCTCATCACCGAGTTCGTGAACGGCAAGCTGATCCGCTACGTGCTGAACGAAGAGGACGCGCTGGGGCAGGCCGCGGATCTTCGCAAGGTGACGGGGCAGTTCAAGGGCACCGCCAAGCCGGTGGCCACCTACGGCGCACAGAGCGTGATCGGGGGCGAGATCCAGGTGACGCTCGGCATCGCGCCGCTCAAGCAGGTGGTCTGGGTCAACTGGCTCCCCACCTACAAGGACAGCCTGGAGAACCTGGGGCTGCGCGCCGCGGATCAGCGCGTCCGCGATCGCATCATCGAGGTGATGCAGGCCGCCTACGTCGGCGTGAACCTCGAGTTTCGCACGGAGGAGCCCCGCGACTTCAAGCTCTTCGCCCAGGTCGATCTGGAGGGGCCGGATCCGAACGGCCTCGGCCTGCTCGGCTACGACAACTCCGCCGGCAAGGACAAGGGCAACATCCGGCTGGAGGACAAGATCGGCGGCGTGAACGCGGTGACCCAGGAGGGCGGCTACCCCGGCTTCGGCGGCGTGTTCATCGACTCGCTGTTCGGCTTCAGCACGCATCCGGGAAAGTTCGCGAAGAAGCTCGACGTCGCCGATCCGCTGTTCGATCAGATCTTCGATCCGTTCCGGCCGGACCGCAGCGGCAAGCCGGTGCTGGCGGAGGAGCTGGCGGTGAACGTGCCCATCCTCCAGAGCGGCGCGAGCTGCCCGGCGCCGAGCAGCGATCGCAAGATGCGCATCGCGTGTGCCATCTGGGTGCTCGGCTCCATGGTCGGCACGACTGCGGCGCACGAGGTCGGCCACTCCCTCGGCCTGGCCGATCCCGAGGGCGAGGAGTTCCACAACCCCGGCGACGAGCCAAACCGGCTGATGGACTCCGGCGGCGCGCGCAGCTTCCGCGAGCGCGCCGAGCTCGGCGAGGGTCCGGGCGTGTTCTGCGACCTGGAGTTCAAGTACCTGCGCGAGATCCTGCCGAGCTCCGTGCCGGATCCGGTGCCCGTGCGGCCGACCTGCGACTGATCACAGGCTGTTGATCCAGGCGTCCACCGCCGCGAGGCCCGTGGCGTCCACGACCTCGGTGCCCAGGGTCGGCATCTGATTGAGGGTGCCACGCTGGTTCATGCGGATGTGCAGGTCGCTCTTGGCGGCGTCGCCTGGGACCAGGCGCGCCTGGCCGGTGCTGGGGTTCGAGGCCGTGAGCGCCTGGTTGGCCGTCGAGAGGTAGGTGTCCGTCGTCTTCACCGACGCCAGGTTTCCAGTTTTCAGCCAGAGCTGCATGTCCACCAGCGAGAACACGAAGCTGGTGTCGTTGTGGCAGATGCCGCAGTTGGCGTGCAGGTAGCCGAGCGCAGCCTGATCCGTCGCGGTGCCGGGCAGCGTGAAGGGACCGCTCGGGTTCGCGGTCAGGCGACCGTCCGCGATCAGGCTGGTCAGGGTCACGCCGGGCAAGCCGTGCGAGAGCTGGATGGCGGTGAACGAAGCGGCTCGGTCCTTCAGCTTGCCGTGGCAGGTCAGGCAGTCGTTCGACGACGGGATGTCGTGCTGCGTGCCCGAGGCGTTCAACACGCCGAGCGGCACCGCGTCCGCGTCGGTCTGCCCGGTGTTCCAGTGATAGGCCATCATCTGCCACTCGGAGGCGGAGGTCTTCTCGAGCAGGCGGGTCTCGACCCGCACGCCGTCCCGCGAGAACTCCTTCCAGAGCTTCGTGCCGACCGGGTAGACCCAGTAGTCCATGTCGCTGGTGTCGATCTTCGTGCCGGCGGGCAAGTAGACCCAGCGCTTCTTGGCCGCGCCGTCGGTCCAGAGCTGGTACTTCGGCTGGTACTCCTGGACGCCGGGCGCCAGCGTGCCCTTCGCCGTATCGGAGTAGAGCCCGGTCGCCGAGAGCTTGTCGGGGACGCCGCCGTCCGTGGTGGCGCCGCCGCTGCCCGAGGCGCCGCCGCTCGCGCCGCCGCTGCCGGAGGCGCCACCGCTCGCGCCGCCGCTGCCCGAGGCGCCGCCGGAGCCGCCGGTGTTGCCGCTGCCACCGGTCGAGCCGCCGGCGCCGCCGGTGCTCGTTCCGCCGTCCGAGTCGTCCGAGGAGCAGGCACCGGCGATCGCGGCAAGGGAGAGCAGGGCGAGGAGCGAGAGGCGGGGAAGCATGTCCCCGAGTCTACCTCAGCTCGCGGCCCAGGCGCGCCGGGCGTCGATGCCGTGCTTCTCGAAGCGCGGCACGTAGTCTCGCGCGAGGGTGTCGTCGAGGACGCGCGCGTACCAGCCGGCCGGCATCAGCCCCCAGGCCCGGTCCGCGTCGGGGATGCTCTGCTCGTCCCGGGCGGCCCAGGGTGCGTAAGCGCCGCGCACCCGGGTGAACATGCGCGGCAGCTCGCGCTCCGCGAGCTTCTCCAGCTTCGGCCCGAGGGGCGTCTCGGCCAGCCAGTCGAACAGCGCCCAGCCGAAGTCGCGGTGGCGGACCTCGTCGCGGAGGATGCGATCGAGCGCGCGCCGAGCCTCGGGGACGACGCATTTGTGTCGGAGCTCCTTGAACAAGCGGACCGCCACGGTCTCGCCGAGGCAGAACAGATCGACGCCGTAGCGCAGCACGTCGTGCTCCAGCGGCTCGCTCGCGCTCCGGCGCAGGACGAGCGAGTCGCGATCGATGCGCGGCAGCTCCGTGCCCCCGGCCGCCGTGTAGACCACGTGCGAGAGCTCCGCGTGGACCATCTCGTCGTTCACGATGCGCAGGCCGTCACGGATCAGATCCGGGCTCGCGCCGATCTGGATCAGCCAGTGCACCAGGTGGTGGGCGAACGCGGCGGAGCGGTACTCGGCTTCGATGCGCCGGAGCCACTCGGTGCGGGTGCGGTCCGAGGCGGGAGGGCGGGCGCGCTTCTTCGCGGCCATCTCTGGTTCAGGCGGGCTTCTTGCCGTGCTTGTCGTTCGCCCCGGCGGCGCCGGCCACGATCAAGAACAACGCGGCGAGCAAGCCGACCACGATCGGCCGAGACATGAACGGCTTGTTCTGAGCTGGCTTCGCCGCGACCGTCGGCGGATCCGGCGGCTCGTCGGCCCGAGCCGGAGCCGAGAGCGAGAGCGCCAAGCCGAGCCCGAGCCACGCCAGCCGTCGCGATGCCATCGATCTCACGGGTATTCGCGGGCCCGCGAGCCGTCAAGGCTGCCGAGGGCCAGAGCCGCTTCATCGCGCACCAGGCGCTCCGGATCCTCGAGCGCCGCGCGGAGCGCGGCCTCGGCTTCGGCTCCGCCCAGGCGTCCGAGGGCCCAGGCGGCGTGAGCGCGCGTGAGCGCGCTCGGATGGGACCCGAGCGCCAGGGCGAGGGCGGGCACGGCCCGCGGGTCGCCGGCGTTGCCGAGCGCGATGGCGGCGTTGCGGGCGAGCACGTCGCGGCTCACCCGGCGCAGCGCCGTCCGACGCACCAGCTTGCGGTAGCGCGCGTTGCCCGCGCCGAGCAGCTCGACCAAGTCCACGCCGGCCTCGGGAATGCGGCCGGCGAGCTCCGGGGCGTGAGGCGCCGGCGTCGCCGAGGCGTCGAACGGGCACACCGCCTGGCAGTCGTCGCAGCCGAACACGCGGGTGCCGATGGCCGCGCGGAGCTCGACCGGGATCACGCCGTGGTGCTCGATGGTCAGGTAGGAGATGCAGCGCCGCGCATCGACCACGAACGGCGCGACGATGGCGCCGGTCGGGCAGGCCTCGAGGCACGCGGTGCAGCTGCCGCAGCCCGCTAGGATGGCCGCGCCTGGCTCGAGCTCGAGATCGGTGACGAGCTCGCCCAGGAGCACGTTGGTCCCCAGGCCGGGCACGATCAAGAGCGTGCTCTTGCCCACGAAGCCGAGGCCGGCTCGCGCCGCGAGCTCGCGCTCGAGCAAGGGGGCGCTGTCCACGGCGATGCGGGCGTGGACGACGCGACCCGCTGCGTCCGCGAGTGCATCGGCGAGCGCGCGGAGCTTGTCCTTCATCACCAGGTGATAGTCGGTCCCACGGGCGTAGGCCGCGACCGCGCCGCGCAGCGGCTCTCCGCCCTTCGAGCGGCGCAGGGCGACGGGGGTGGGGTAGGTGAGGGCCGCCACGATCACCGAGCGCGCGACCGGGAGCAGCGCGCGCGGGTCGGCTCGATCGCCGCCCTGGGCCATGTAGTCGAGGCCCGCGCCGTAGCCCGCGTCGAGCCAGCTCTCGAGGCGCGCGGCTCCCTCTCCGAGGCGCTCCGCCGAGGTCACGCCGAGGCGCGAGAAGCCCAGGGCCGCGCCCGTCTCCCGGAGCCATTCCGCGAGCCTCGGGGCCTCGACGCGCGTCGAGCCGGCCCTCGGTTCGTGGCGCGTGCGCGCGGAGTCTCCGGTCACGGTCACCGTTGGAGCATAATCCGACTCGGCCATGTCCACCGCCCGCACGACCGAAGCGCCGCTCGCGCTGCTCGCCAAGGCTGCCGGTCCGGCGCGCGCCTGGCCGCCGAAGGCGCTCGGGGTCGCCCGGCTGCTCGCGCGTTATGGGACGCGCGCCCACCGCCGCAAGCTCGGGCGCTTGCAGGAGCTCGGCCTGATCGACCGGATCCCGAGCGACGCCCAGCTCTTCGCCGGCGCGATCGACATGCTGCGCTTCTGGATCTCACCTGCTGCGGCGGACTACTACGCCGAGAAGGGCATCGACTACACGTTCCACCAGGTCCTGCGCTTCGTGGACGATCCGGCCGCCGTCGGCGATCCCATCGGGGTCTTCAGCGAGCGCGACGCCATCATCGGGCACCTGATGCAGGTCGTGCACGCGAACCCGGTCTACGACCTCCAGCTCCTGATGCTGTTCGACGACGGGCACGCGGAGCTCGAGGGGCAGCTCGAAGCGATGCTGGCCGGCACACACCCGCGCGCGAGCTCGATCGCGGCCATCGTCGAGGAGCCCGACTACCACGCTCGGCTCTTGGACTACGTGCGGGTGTTCCGCCGAGAGCCGCGCACACCGCCGCCGCTCCGCAGCAACATCCAGGGCCGCTTCGACGCCGTCGAGCGCACCTTCGGCTCGCTGCCGGCAGCCATGCGCTACTTCGGCCGCCTGCCGGAGCGCTGGCCGGACGCGCTCCGGCACCTGCGGAGCGTCGAGACCTTCCCGCTCGAGCTGGCCGAGCCGGAGCCCGGGAAATCGCCTGCCCGGGAATAGTCCGGGCGCCTTCCGGGTCCCGGGCGGGCGGCTCTTGTGGTAACGCGGGGCCCCCGGTTCGACGCTGGGGTGCCTGGCGCCTGAGACCGGGCCTTTCGGAGGATCAGTCGTTTGCCGTGATCGAGATCCGCGAGCTCTACAAGTACTACGGGGACCGGCGTGCGGTGGGACCGCTCTCGGCCAGCATCGAGAAGGGCGAGATCATCGGCCTGCTCGGGCTGAACGGCGCCGGCAAGACCACCACCCTGCGCATCCTGGCCTGCGACCTCTTGCCGACCAGCGGCAGCGTCCGGGTCGGCGGCCTCGACGTGGTCGAGTCGCCGCACGAGGTGCGCAAGCGCATCGGGTATTTGCCGGATACGCCGCCGGTCTACCCGGAGATGACCGTCGAGGAATACCTGAGCTTCGCGGCGCGCCTGCGCGGCGTCTCCGGTGCCGAGGTCGAGCGGCGCGTGGACGAGACGCTCGAGCTCACCGAGACGGGCTCCGAGCGGGACCGGCCCATCGGAGCGCTCTCGCACGGCTACCGGCAGCGCGTGGGCATCGCGCAGGCCATCGTCCACAAGCCGGAGCTCGTGGTGCTCGACGAGCCCATCAGCGGCCTCGATCCGGTGCAGATCGTCGAGATGCGCGATCTGGTGCGGAGCCTGGGCGGCGAGCACACGGTGGTCGTCTCCAGCCACATCCTGAGCGAGATCCACGAGACCTGCGATCGCATCCTGGTGATCCGCGACGGCGAGATCGTCGCTTCGGGCACCGAGAAGCAGCTCTCCGATTCGCTCCTGTCGGGCATGCGGCTGTCGCTGCTCTTGCGCGTCGGCAAGGACGGCCATGCGCGGGCCGGCGAGCTCATCGCCGGGGTGGCCGGGGTGACCCACGTCGAGCTCTCGGCGGACGCCGGCTCGGCGCCAGGTGGCGAGCTCGCGGCCTTCCGCGTCCAGCTCGCCCGCGACACCCGCGACGAGCTCAGTCGGGCGATCGTCAACGGTGGCTTCGGCCTGCTCGAGGTGACCCGAGGCGAGCGCGAGCTCGAGAGCGTGTTCCTGGAGCTCGCCAAGAGCCTGGACGAACCCGCGCAGAAGAAGCGCAAGAAGAGGCGGAAGGCCGAGGACGCGGCGCCGAAGGCGGAGGAGCAGCCATGAGCCAGGCTCTGCTCATCGCTCGCCGCGAGCTCGCCGCGTACATGCGTTCGCCCCTAGGCGCCATCGTGATCGCCGGTGCGTTGCTCATCGACGGCATCTACTTCTACTGGAAGGGCCTGACCGAGAAGCTGGTCTCTGCCCAGGTGCTGAGCGAGTTCTTCTACGGCGCCAGCGGCACCACCATGATCGCCGGCATCGTGCTGGCGATGCGCCTCCTGGCGGAGGAGCGCCAGACCGGGACGCTGACCCTGCTCAACACCTCGCCGATCAAGGACAGCGAGATCGTCCTCGGCAAGTTCGTGTCCGCGTTCGGCGTGCTGGCCTTGATGACGCTGTTCACGCTGTACATGCCGCTGCTCATCTTCGTGAACGGCAAGGTCAGCGCCGGTCACATCCTGGTGGGCTACGCGGGCCTGCTCCTGCTCGGCGCCGCGTCGCTGTCCATCGGCCTGTTCGCCTCGGCGGTGGCCAAGTCGCAGGTCGTGGCGGCGCTGCTCGGCGCATTGATCCTGGCGCCGCTGGTGCTGCTCTGGGCGCTGGCCAAGGCGGTGGATCCGCCGCTCAACCGCGTGCTCTCGTCCCTCGCCATCCACCACGAGAACTTCCGCCCGTTCATGAACGGCATCCTGGAGCTGGACGGCGTCGTCTACTACGTGATGGTCACCTACTTCTTCTTGCTCGCAGCGACCAAGACCCTGGAGGCGCGCCGATGGCGGTGAAGGACGAAGAGCGCGACTCGTCGCCGGACAGCGCCCGCGGCTCGGAGCCGCCCCAGCCGAAGAGCGAGCCGACCGCGCCCGCCGAGCCCGCCCCGGAGGAGCGCCCGGCGGCGCCCGGCCGGCCCGCGCCCCTCTGGGTCGTCCCGGCCTACGTGGTGGGCTTCGTCCTGGTCTTCCTGGGCGAGCGCGTGCTCGAGCCGATGCCGACGCTGCGCTGGGTCGCGACCTTCGCGGGCCTCGGGGCGCTCTCCGGCGCCACGGCGGTGCGCTTCATGCCGCAGTTCCGCGTGGGCGGGGAGCGCCGCGACATCGAGAAGCTGCTCGGCGTCCTCAGCGTGCTGGGCGTGGTCGCCCTCGGCGTGTACTTCGTGACCACCGACTTCGGCTGGGACAAGCTCGGCCTCGCGGCGCTCGAGCCGGACACCGGCGAGCGCGTGCGCGGCGTGTTGACCATCTTCTGGGTGGCGCTGGTGCTGGTGGCCCTGTTGCCCATGCTGTTCGCCGAGGCGGCCCTCCTGCCCATGCGCCACGCGGAGCGGCCCGAGGCGCGCCGGGTGCGCGCGGCGGCGGTCAGCGGCCTCACCCTGGTCCTGGCGGCGGTGTACGGCGCGCTCTTCGTCTACTCGGCGGACAAGCTCGGCACCCGGGTGGACTACTCGTACTTCAAGACCTCGCGGCCCAGCGACTCGACCCGCAAGATCGCCGAGAGCCTGAGCGAGCCGCTGGAGGTCGTCGCCTTCTTCCCGCAGGTGAGCGAGATCAAGACCGAGGTCGAGAGCTACCTCGGCGATCTCGGGCGCGGCGTGCCCAACCTGAAGATCGAGATCCAGGATCGGCTGCTCGTGCCGAAGCGCGCGCGGGATCTGAAGGCCACGCAGGACGGCGTGATCGTGCTCGCCAAGGGCAGCGTCACCGAGACGCTCACCATCGGCATCGACGAGAAGAACGCGCGCCCCAAGCTCAAGACCCTGGACCGTGACTTCCAGGAGAAGCTCTTGAAGATCGTGCGCGCCCGACGCGTGGCCTACCTGACCGTCGGCCACGGCGAGCTGAACGACGCCTCGCAGGGCGAGAGCAGCCAGCGCAGCGTGCGCATCGCGCGGACCATCTTGCAGAAGCAGAACTACCTGGTGAAGGATCTGGGCCTGTCGCAGGGGCTCGGCAGCGAGGTGCCCGACGACGCCGACGTGGTGCTCGTGCTCGGCCCCACCGAGCCCTTCGCGCGGGAGGAGCTCGCCGCGCTCGAGCGCTACGGCAGCCGCGGCGGCAAGCTCTTCATCGCCCTCGATCCGGACGCCGTGTCCTGGGCCGAAGCCGGACCCGAAGGGCAGCCCGGCGAGGAGACGCCGGAGCCAGCCGGGAGCGCCGAGCCCGCCGCGTCGGCGGCGCCTTCAGCCAAGCCGGCCGCGTCGGTCGCGCCTCCGCCCGCGCCCTCCGCCGCGCCGGCGAAGCCCGCGCCCTCCGCCGCGCCGACGCCCTCCGCCGCGCCGGCTGGGTCCGCGCCTTCCGCCGCGCCGCCGGAGGCGTCGAAGCCGGTGCTGCCCGCGCAGGCGAGCGGCCTCGCGGCCCTCGCGCGCATCGCCGGCATCGAGTTTTCGCCCGTGGTGCTGGCCAACGAGAAGCAGCACGTGCGCCGGCGCTACAACGACTCCGATCGCACGTTGCTCGTGACCAACCGCTTCTCGTCCCACGCCTCGGTCTCGACCTTGAGCCGCAACTCCGCGCGGGCGGCGGTGGCGGTGTTCGGCGCCGGCAGCCTGGAGCGCGCCAGCGGCGCCACCGAGAAGGTGGACTTCGCGCTCAAGACCGTGGTCGGCACCTTCGCCGACCAGAACCGGAACTACCGCGCGGACAAGGACGAGAAGCCCGGCACCTTCAACCTGGCCGCGGCGGTCACCCGGCCGCGCAGCGCGGAGCCGCTGAAGAAGGCGCCGGAGCCCGAGAAGAAGGACGACAAGGACAAGAAGGACGACAAGAAGAAGGTCGACGCCGACGAGATGCGGGCCTTCGTGTTGGCCGACGCGGACGCCGTCACCGACGTGGTGCTGGCGAACGTCGTGGCCAACCAGGTCTTGTTCGCCGACGCGGTGCGCTGGCTCGGCGGCGAGGAGAGCTTCGCCGGAGAGGTGAACACCGAGGAAGACGTGCGCATCGAGCACACCAAGCAGAAGGACCTGGCTTGGTTCTACGCGACCATCTTCGGCGCGCCCGCGCTGGTGCTCGGCGCCGGCCTGTTGCTCTCGCGCCGCGGCAAGCCGAAGAAGAAGGCAGGTGCGGCGTGATCTCCTGGCGCGCGCTCTCCGGTCACCTGGTGGCCCTCGGCGTGGCCTCCGCCGTGGCGCTGATCGTCTGGACCCGCAAGGATCCCGAGGCCACCACCCAGAAGGGCAACGTCGAGGTCTGGGGCGGCTCCGCCGACGCCGTCGAGAAGATCGTGTTCGAGGCGGAGAACCGCTCGGTCCGGCTCGAACGCCGCAAGGACTCCCACGGGCTCTGGTACGTCGGCAACGTGGACAAGACCATCGAGGTCAAGCCGCCGTCCCCCCACGGCGACGCCGGAGCGGGCGACGCCGCCGACCCGAGCGCCGGGGACGCCGGCCCGCCCGCCGAGAAGAAGCGCGAGACGACCACGTTCGTCAGCGTCGAGCAGGGCAAGAAGCTGGCCGAGAGCCTGGCGCCGCTGCTCGCGGTGCGCCGCCTGGGCAAGCTGGACGACGCCCGCGCCGCGGAGTTCGGCTTCGACAAGCCCGAAGGCACCCTCAAGGTCACCGTCTCGGGGCGCGAGCGCACCCTGACCTTCGGCGGCGCGACCCCCGGCGGCGGCGATCGCTACGTGAAGGTGGACGGTGGCGAGATGTTCGCCATCGGCGGCAGCGTGGCGCAGAGCGTGCTCTTCGCCGAGTCCCGGCTGGTCGAGCGCAACTTGCACGGCTACGAGGCCGACGAGCTCAAGAGCGCCAAGATCGAGCGCGGCACGCTCTCGCGCGAGGTGGTCCGGGTCGAGGACAAGAAGGACGGCTGGGCCGACGCGGCCACGCCGATGTCGCTGGACGAGACCGCCGGCAACTGGATGAGCAAGCTCGACCGCCTGCGCATCGTCACCTTCGTCGAGAGCCCGAGCGGGCTCGGCCCCGACTCGAGCATCGTGAAGGTCGAGCTGTTCGGCAAAGGCGGGCGCAAGCTCGGCTTCCTCGAGCTCTACAAAGTGCCCGGAGAGGGCGGCAAGCCGAAATTCCTGGTCAAGACCGAGCACACGCGCTGGCACGCCGAGGTGATCGCGAGCGTGGCGGAGCAGGTGGAGCAGGATCTGGGCTCGGTGGTGAAGGCGAACTGAAGATCACCACCGGTGATACGCCGGGTGACCTTCCTTGACGGCGACGAACACCCCGCGGCAGGTGGCGGTGACCTTGCCGCCGGCCTCGAGGCGCGCCTCCACCACCGCCTTGTCCCCTTCCACGCTGGTGGTCTTGGCAAAGACGCGCAGCGGCGCGAGCGGGGTCGGGGCGCGTAGCTTGACGTGGAACTCCGCCGTCACCGTGCAGGGCGGGGTGTCCATGCCCTTGGCGAGCATCAAGGCGTAGGCCGCCGCCCAGTTGCTGTGACAGTCGAGCAGGGCGCCGGCGATGCCGCCGTTCAGGATGCCGCCGAAGGCCTGGTGGTGCTCCTCGGGGGTGAAGTCGGCGACCACTTCGTCACCCTCGACGCGGCTCTTGATGCGCAGGCCCTTGTCGTTGGCGGGGCCGCAGCCGAAGCAGCGGTTCTGGGGCGCGTAGCGGTCTTGCAGGCTCTCGGACATGGCCGAAGCGTAGATCAGCGCGCCCCGCTCGGCGACGGGGTGGTAGTCTACTGGATGGTGCGGAAGCTCTGCGTGCTCGGCCTGCTCGCCGCCGTCGCTTGCGGCGGGAGCGATGACGACCCGACCGGCAGTCCGACCAGCAGCGGGGGCGCGGGGGGCGTCTTCCCCGATGCTTCGTGGCCGGACGGCGGCGGAGCCGCAGGAGCCGGTGGCGCCGCCGGCGCTGCTGGAGCCGACGCCGGGCCGCCGCCGACGCAGCTCGCGCCCTGCGCCACGGGTCAGTGCTGGGACGCGCCAGCGCTCTCCAGCGTCTGCGGCTCGGCGACGGTGAACGAGGACTTCAGCAGCGGGAAGTACAACGTCCACGAGTACGCGCTGATCTTGCCGGCCGCGACGGCGGTGGGGCTCACGCTCACCGCCACCGGCGGCTCCTGGAGCCCGGAGCTGATCGTGAACACCGCCGGCGGCACGACGCTCTTCGACGGGCAGAACGCCGCGTCGGGGAACGACCCGTTGGTCGTGGCCACGGGCCCGACCGAGGTCACGCTGACCGCGAAGCAGGACACGGCGGTGAGCGTGTTCGTGACCGACTCGGCCGTCATCGACTCTGGGTTCGCGGCGCCGCTGCCGGCCGATGCGAAGTACACGCTCACCACCAACGTGGACTGCGCGCCTCCGGCGCGGGGCACGTTGCTCACTCCACCGAACTTCGATCCCAACGACAAGAGCGCCGGCGGCTACTACCTCCTGCCGGACTCGGTACCGCCCGGGCTCTACACCCACAAGGCCGCGGACTGTTCCCGCGGGACGAAGCTCCTGATCGACGTGATCTACACCGTGGCCACCCACTGGAAACCGCTCTATCCGTCGCTCTCGCCGCTGAAGGTGATGGACATGAACGAGGGCTCCTGCAGCACGGTCAACCACGCGACCCACGACGACGGAACGCACGTGGACATCGTCGCCGGCTGCGCCACGGACATCACCTGCGCCGACAAGAAGCCGAAGATTGCGCTGGCCAAGCTGTTCGTCGACACCGGCGTGGCCTGCGGCATCTTGAACAACGACACCGCCGTGCACGCCGAGGTCAACGCCTACTTCGCGCAGAAGACCAACTACACGCCCTGGAAGAGCCAGTTCATGCGCTACGTGGACGGCCACGTGGCCCACTTCCACGTGCGCGTGAAGAAGCCGGACGGAACGTGTAACTGAGTCAGCGCTGGAGCCCGAGCAGCGCCTCGGCCCGCTCCAAGAGCGCCCGCGTGCGCTTCGCGTCGTGGATCGCGGCGGCGGGATCGGCGAGGACCAGGCGCACGCTCTCCAGCGCTTCGCGCCGCTTCGGATCGCTCGGTTTAGGCAGCGTGCCGGCGTGGAGCGGGCGCTTCGGGTCTACCCGCCCGCCCAGAGCGCGGAGCGCCGCGAGCGCGCGTTCGCGCAGCCGTGTTTCTGCCGCGGGCACGCCCTCGGCGTGGCAGCCCTGCGTGCAGCGGGCGGGGTTGCTCCGGAAGCTGTGGTTCCTGCCGCGCGCCTCCAGGCTGGCTGCTTTGCCAGAGTGACAACCAACGCAGCCCTTGGGTACGTCCGCGTGGGCGCCAGGTGAGTCGTGGTCGTAGAGCAGCGTCGCCGCAGAGGCGTCCGGCCCGCTGTGGCACTCGACGCAGATGCGGCTCGGCTTGGCCTTGTCCGGCAGCTTCAGGGCGGGCAGCACGCGGAGCAGGGCTCGGTCCTGCTTCTCTGCGTGGGGCGCGTGACAGGCAGCGCAGCCGATGCCCAGCTCGAGGTCCGGCGTCGTGGGTCCGGTGTCCTTGCGCGCGCCGATGCGGTCGAGGAAGCCCGCGGTGGTGTGGCAGCCGCGGCAGGCCGGCTCGCGGCGCGCGCGCTCGTCGCGATCCGCCTGGGCCATGCGCGTGGCATTCCAGGCAGCGACGTGACCGTAGCGGGGCGGCGCGTCGTGACAGGTCGCGCACACGTCGGTGCGCAGGACGGCCCAACGTGCGGCCGGCTCCGGGATGGCCCCTGGACCGTGACAGGCGGTGCAGGTCACGCCGCCCAGCCGGCGGAGCGCCCGCGGCAGCTCGTTCCACGCCTCGGGCTTCAGCTCGAAGTGCCCGCTGTGGCCGAGCTCACCCAGGACTTGGGTGAAGCCGCCGTCCGGCAGCCCGGGCTCCCCAGCGGTGTGACAGGGCAGGGCGCAGCTCGCGTCGTAGCGCATCAGCTGTCCGCGCAGCCCGCGCTCGAAGACGTGGGTCATGCGCGAGCTCTTCACCCCCGCGGTGGCCTGCGCGTGGCAGTCGCTACGGCCGCAGTCGAGGAGCGTGTCGGAGTGGGTCCCGACCACCAGGGACAGCTCGCGCTTCTCGCGGTCCTCCAGCACCCAGCGCCCGCGGGCGTCGGGCTGGAACGATTGCAGGCTGCCGGCGGGCTGGATCTCGGCCTTGCCGTCCTTGGCCCGCTCCCGCACGCGCCAGCCGCTTCCGCCCAGCAACACCCGCTGCGAGAGCGCGAGGCTCGGCAAGCCCGAGGCCCGCGCGGCGGCGGAGACACGCACCTTCAAGCTGTGTTTGCCGGACTTGGCCGTGAGCTCGACCTCGCCCCGCGTGCGCGGCGACAGCGGCACGATGCCCCAGGGGGTCGGCGCCGCGAGCGGGCGCGTGCGCCCGCGCACGACGAAGCCGTTCTGCTCGACCTGGAGGTCGACGGGCTCACCTGCTGTCTGCGACCACTCGACCTTGCTCGCGAGCGCGTCGCGACAGCCGGGCGTCAGCGTGACGGTGAAGGGCGCGTCGAAGCCGATCTGGGTCAGATCACCGCCGGCGATCGAGAGCCAGGGCTGGAGCGTCACGCTGCGCGTCTCCCCGGCGCCCGCGTCGCCGAGGTCCACCTCGGCGGGACAGGTGCTCGGCGTCGTGACGGTCACGGACGGGCTGCCGACCCGCACGTCGAGCTCGAGCTGATCGGCGCTGGTCCGCAGACCGAGCAAGCTCGTGGTGGGCTCGATCTGACTGCCGGCGAGGCTCAGCCCCGAGCCGGCCTTGGCGCGGACGACCAGGTGCACGCTCGGCGGCGCGCGCTCACTCTGCGAGGGCCCGCTCGAGCAAGCAGAGAGGGCCGCGGCGACGAGCGCGCGCTTCAACGCGGCAGCTCCCGGCAGCTGCCGTGGGCGCACTTCGCGCCTTCGTCGCAGTCCTTGTCAATCCAGCAACCGGGCTTCGGCTCGAGGGGCAGACAGCGGTCGAGCACGCAGGCGCTCCCGAACGGGCAGCCGGCGCCGCAGGCGCGCCCGAGCGGTCCCGGGCCGCCGCGAGCGCACGCCCGAGCCGGAAGCTCCGCTTCGAACTGGAACTTGCAGCTCCAGGGCTCACCCGCCGGGCGCTCCGGCGCGAGGTCCACGCAGATGCGCTCGCCCGGGTGGCCCTGGCGCGGGCCGCAGAACCAGCCCGGATCGGGCTTGCCGGCCACCACACCGGCGGCCTCCGCCCAGCCGCGACAGACGAGCGCGCCGTCGAGATCGGCGCACTCCCACTCGCCGTCGTCGGGCAGGCGAGGGTGGCGCTGCGTGCACAGGTCGCCCCGGCACTCGAAGGCGTCGGAGGCGTGGCGCCGGTCTTCGCAGACGCGCGCGGCGCCGCTGCCGGAGCAGCGGAAACCGCGCTGGGTCGGAAGGTTGGGCAGCGGCCGCTCCACGCGGCGCAGCGCCCCGTCCACCCAGCAGACGCGGGTGTCCGCCACGTCGGTGCAGCGCTCGCCCACGTCCGCCGCTGCCGGGCTCGGCAGCGAACGCGCCCCGAGCTCCACCCTGGGTCTGCCGCGCTCGCCTGACTCGCCGCGGGAGCAGCCGAGCGCGCACGCCGCGGCGAGGAGCGCCGCGGGCATACGCGACCACCGGCTCACTTGCACGTGACGATGTTACTGCAGTTGCCGATCGACAGATCGTCCTTCGGGTAGTTCTGGCAGCACTGGTTGGCCTTCACGCAGCAGTCGGCGCTGTACAGCGAGCCGGTGCAGCCCGGAGGCGGGGTCTGGGTCTCGATGCACTGGCCCCACTTGCCGTCGCTGCCGCACTTCTGCTTGCCCCAGTGGCAATACTGCGGGTCGTCGCACCAGCGCTCGCTGCCGGGCGTGCACTTCTGGCAGTCCTTGTCCGCGCAGTCGGTGCTCTTGTCGCAGTCCTCGTCCTTGCCGTCGCTGCAGGCCGTCTCCACCGGTGCGCAGCCGCAGTCGCCCGGGCGCTTGCAGTCCGGATCGTCGCAGTCGATCTTGCCGTCGCAGTCGTTGTCGACGTTGTCCCCGCACAGGATCTCGACGAAGAACGGGAATTGTGGTGTGCAATTGGGCACCTGCTTGCAGGCGGTGGCGCTCACACAGTCCGCGTCCTTGCAGTCCACCTGGCCGTCGCAGTCGTTGTCCTGGCCGTCGTCGCACTTCTCCGCGCTGCACGTGCAGACGCTCGCGCAGTCCGGATCGGCGCAGTCCACCAGGCCGTCGCACTCGTCGTCCTTGCCGCTCCAGCAGTCCTCGTAAGTCGCCGTCGGCACACAGGGACCGCCGGAGTCGCCGTCGCAGTCCTCGTCGATCGAGTTGCCGGCGATCTCGGGCGAGGGCAGCACCTCGCCGACGCACTGGCCCCAGGAGTAGAACTCGCCGAACAGCTGGCAAGCCTGCTTGCCGTCCTTGCAGGCGCCTTTGTTGCGTCGCTCCGGCGGGCCGCTCCAGCAGTCCTGCACGGCGTCCTTGCCGCAGTTGCAGCCCTCGTCCACCAGGCCGTTGCCGTCGTTGTCCTGGCCGTCGGTGCAGTTTTCCTTGCTCGAGCCGGCGTCGCCGCTCGTGCCACCGCCGCCCGCGCTCCCGCCGTTGCCCGCAGCGTTTCCGCCGCCCGCCGCGCCGCCCAGGCTCACCCCGCCGGAGCCGCCGCCCGTGCCCGCGCCGCCGGCGTTGCCCGAGCCTCCGCTGCCGTCTTCGTTGCTCGTGGCGGAGCACGCCACCCCCGTCGCGATCAGAGCCCCGAGCCCGAGCCTCAGCCACTGCGCCGCCATGGCCGGGAGGATCGCACCGGCCCGCTGGTCGGGCAAGAGCTGCCTTGGAACACCGGGTGGAACCCGAGTGACCCGCGTCAGTTCGCCGGGCCGTTGGCCACGCCGCCGCCCTCGAGCTTGTTGCCGCCGTAGGGCTTCACCCTGGGCAGCGCGCCCCAGACCTTCTGGTAGAGCGCCTTCATCTCGGCGAGCTTCTCGGGCTGGGACTTGGCGAGGTCCTTGGTCTCGTTCGGGTCGTTCTTCAGATCGTACAGGTCGAAGCGCCAGTCGTTGCCGAACACCAAGAGCTTGTAGTCGCCGCTGATCAGCGCCCGCCGCTCGGGGTTGTTGCTGTCGGCGGGCAGATCCAGGAGCACCGGGCGCTCCTTCGGCGTCGCCCCGCCGAGCTCCGGCACCAGCGACTCGCCGACGAAATCGTGGCTCTCCTTCACTCCCATGAGCTCCAAGATGGTGGGGGCGAAGTCGATGCTCGAGCGAGGCGCGTCGATGCGCCGCGCAGAGATGCCCGGCCCGCAGAACATCAGCGGCACGCGCACCAGCATCTCCCAGAGCTCGAAGGCGTGCCGGTACATCTTGTGCTCGCCGAAGGCCTCGCCGTGGTCCGCGCTGACGATCAGCACGGTCTTGTCCCACCAGGGCTGCTTCTTCATGAAGTCGAAGAGCTTGCCCAGCCAGAGGTCGGTGTAGAACACCTCGGAGTCGTACTTGTCCCGCACCTTCTTGCCGAACACCGGCGAGTCCTTGTGCTGGTGGTAGACGTCGTGCGGGTCCATGTAATGCAGGTACATGAAGAAGGGTTTGTCCTTCGGCATCGCCTCGAGCTGCGAGATGGCGAGCGGCGTCATCTTGTGGCTGGTGACGTGGTTGTCCGTCTGCGCGTCGAACGACAGGCCCTCGACGATGCGCCAGTCGGCGAAGCCCTGGTCCATGCCGCTGTGCCCTCTTCGCATGTACATGTGGCCGTGCGTGCTCATGGTGTGGACGCCGGCCTTCTGCAACAGCTCCGGGAAGAACAGGTTGCTCTCGGAGTATTTGGTGAAGAAGTAACCGCTGCGCTTGAGCATGCTCGGGTACTTGCCGGAGAGCGCCGTGGCGACGCTCTTGGCCGTGTAGCTCGAGGTGGAGTAGCCCCGGGTGTAGCTCGCGCAGGTCTTCTCGAGCGCCGTCAGGTTCGGCGCGATGTCCCGCGGGTAACCTGCCCAGGGCATGTCGGCGCGCAGGCTGTCGACGAGCAGCAGCACCACGTTGTACGGTCCCGCGGGCTTCTTGGCGGCGGGAGCGGCGGTCGGCTCGTTGCTCGGCGGGGGCTCGACGGGAGCGCTCGCGCTCGGGCTGGCGCTCGCGGTCGCCGGGAGCGGGGCGGGGGTGGACGGCTCGGTCGGGGGCGGCGCGCCCGCGCAGGCGGCGGCCAGGAGCGCGAGCCAAGCGCGCCTCACGGCTTCTTCTCCACGGGGCCGGTCGGCCCCTTGGCGCTGCCGCCCTCCTTCAGCTTCATGCCGCCGTAGGGCTCGACGAAGCCGATCTTGCCGAATCTGTCCTCGAACACCTTCTTCATCTCCGCCAGCTTCTCGGGCTCGGACTTGCCGAGCTCCTTCAGCTCGCCCGGGTCGTCCTTCAGGTTGAAGAGCAGGTACTTCGAGCCTCTGCCCCAGACCGTCAACTTGTAGTCGCCCGAGATCACCGCGCGGCGCGGCGGGTTGTGGCTGTCTTCCGCCAGCTCGACGGCGATCGGCTCGCGATTTTCCGCCTCTTTGCCCCGGAGCTCCGGGACCAGGCTCTTGCCCTGGAACTGCTCCAGCGGCTTCTCGCCCAGGAGCTCCATGATGGTGGGCGCGATGTCCACCAGCGAGCGCCGGGCGTCGATGCGTCGCGGCTTGCCTCCCGGCAGCTTGACGATGAGCGGGACGCGGACGAGCACCTGCCAGACGTCGAAGGCGTGCTTCCACACGTTGTTCTCCCCGAACGCCTCGCCGTGGTCCGCGGAGATGATCAGCGCCGTGTCCTTCCACCACGGCTGCTTCTCGCACCACTCGAACAGCGTGCCCAGCCAGCGGTCGGTGTGGAAGACCTCCGAGTCGTAGCGGTCGCGGTTCTTGTTGCCGAAGTCGGGACCGTCGGGGTGCTTCTTGTATTCGTCGTGGGGGTCCATGTAGTGCGCCCACGCGAAGAACCGCTTCCCGGTGTTCTCGGGCTTACCCAGGATGTCCATCGCGAGCTTCGTCATCTTCTCGCTCGTGATGTGCTCGTCGGTGTTCGGGTTGAAGGTGATCCCGGGCACGAGCTCCCAGACGTCGAAGCCTTGATCCAAGCCCTTGCCGCGCCCGAAGTACATGTGCGCGTGCCAGGCCAGGGTGCGGATCCCTTTGTCCTGGAGCACCTCCGGGAAGAACGTGTTGCTCTTGGAGTAGCTCGCGAAGAACCAGCCGGCGCGGTACAGCGTCGCGGCGTAGCGGCCCGTCAGGTAGGTCGCGACGCTCTGGGCGGTGTAGCTCGAGGGCGAGTAGGCCTCGGTGTAGACCACGCTCTCTTCGGCCAGCTTGGTCAGGTTCGGGGCGATCTTCCGCTCGTAGCCGGTCCAGGGCATGTCCGCGCGCAGGCTGTCCACGGTCAGGAACAGCACGTTGAGCGGGCGTTCGTCCGCGGGCGCCGCCGGCGCAGCGCTCGGCGCGGGGACGGCGACCGACGCGCTGGGCGCGGCGGGCGGCGCGCTGGGCGCCGCGGGGGCGGGAGGCTCGCTCTTCGAGCAGGCCAGTGCCGAAAATGCGAGCAGGAGGGCGGAGGAGGAGCGCACGGGGATTCGCGGCTCCTAGCAGACTAGACTTTCGCTGTCTTGGCAGGGCAGATCGCGAGCTGCCAATGAGGCCAAAACCCACGGGAATACCGGCGAGGCCGGCTCACTCCCGCCGTCAGGTGGGAGCTCTCGCCTAGCGCTTCCTGAGCGCGTCTCGACGAGAACCCTCGGAGAGAGCAGGGCGCGCCAGCAAACGTGGGCCGCGACAGGGCAGAACCCGAGTCCGCCGCCGCGCCAACCTACTCGGAGATTTCTTTCTCCAGCTTGTCGAGCTCTTCCTCGGCGTTCTGAGCGCTGATCTTCTGCTCGGCCTCGTCCTCGAAGTCTTCCTCGGTGGGCAACCCCTCGCCGTCGTCGCCGACCCGGGCCGAGGCGGCGGTCGGGGCGGCGGTGGTGGCCGCCGGCGTCGCGGTGGAGGCGGCCGGCGTCTCCTTCTTCTCGCAGGCGGGCACGCAGAGGCAAGCCAGCATCAGAGCCAGGAGCGTGCGGGTCATTCAGCACCTCCCTTCGACTTCAGGGTGTCCATGTGCTTCTGATGCCGCTCTTTCTCTTTTTCGATCAGCTTGTCGGCCCGAGCCACGATGTCCTTCTTTCCTTCGGCGTCTGCCACGGCGCGGATGCGCTTGAGGCGCGCCATGCGCCAGGCGTGAACCTTGAGCTCCGCCTTCACGGCGGGGTGCTGGTGGAGATCTCCCCACTTCTTCTTGATCTCTTCGCGGCGTTCTTGCCGGCGCTCCTTGCGCGTCTCGCGGAGCTTGGCCCAGGCTTCTTTGAGGTCCTTCTTCGCCTCTTTGACCTCCTCCTTGGCCTCGTCCTTCTTGTCCTCGGCGGCGTCCTTCTTCTCCGCGATCTTCTCCTTGAGCTCCGCGCGCTTCTCCCGCACCGCCTCGGCGGCCGCCTTGCCCGGGCCTTTGGCGCCCGGAGGCCCGCCCTTCTCGGCCAGAGCGGGCGCGCTGAGCGAGAGCGCACAGAGGGAAACCAGTGCCAGCCTCGAAAGGGCGTTCATCGTGTTCTCCTGTTCGACGAGCCGAGCTCGCCTTCGATGGACGGCCATTTGAGCGGCGCTGGCGGTGTTCGGCCAGCACAACCGCGATTGTCTCGTGATTCTCGCGGGCTGCCTGGGGTGACCGGCCCGGAGGCCAGCTTCTGCCCAGTCCCGCGCCGTGCCATGATGGCGCCGCTCTCATGTCCGCCACCGTCCGCGGCCTGCTCGGAATCGCGCTGATCGGAGCGCTCTCCGGCGCGGCGGCGATCGGGGCGAGCGTCGGCGCCGGCGACGCCTGGCGCGAGATCGTCCGGCAGTTCTGGGCCGCGTTCGGCACGGGAGGCTGGGCCTGGCTCATCCGGGTCACGGCGCTGGCGAGTGCCATCGCGCTCTGCCTGGGGCTCGCGGAGGTGCTGCTCGGCATCCGGCGCGTGCGCGTGCGGGCCGACTACGACGGGCTCTCGACCGGCAACGTCCAGGAGGCCATCGCCGAGGTGCGGCGGCGCATCGCGGACTGCACCTCTCAGGCTCCGGACGTGGTCGCCGCCTTCACCGAGCTGGTGCGAGGCGCCGTGAAGGTCAGTGCCAGCGACATCCACGTCTCGCCGACGCCCGACGCACTCAAGCTGACCTACCGGGTACACGGCACGCTGCACGAGGTCGCGATGCTCGACCCGATGGTGCAGGCGCCGCTGGTCACCCGGGTGAAGGTCCTGGCACGCCTCGACACTTACGTGAAGAACTCGCCACAAGACGGGCGCCTGGTGATGGCGCTGGACGGTGGCAGCATCGAGGCGCGCGTCTCGACGCTGCCGACCGAGGGCGGCGAGCGCGTGGTGCTCCGGCTGGTGCGCGGCAGCCGCGCCGTGCCCGACGTGGAGTCGCTCACGTTCTCTCAGGAAGTGCGGGACGGCCTGGTAGACGTAGTCAATCGCCCCCAAGGGCTGCTCTTCGTCACCGGTCCGGTGGGCAGCGGCAAGACCACCACGCTGTACGCGGCACTCAAGCAGATCTCCCTGAACCGCGGCCGGACCACCACCATGGTCACGCTCGAAGATCCCATCGAGCTCGAGCTGCCGTTCGCAACCCAGACGCAGATGCACCCGAAGGCGGGCATGACCTTCGCCGGGACCCTGCGCAGCGTGCTGCGCCAGGATCCCAACGTGCTGATGGTCGGCGAGATCCGCGACAAGGAGACCGCGGAGATCGCGATGCAAGCCGGCCTGACCGGGCACCTGATCTTGACCACGGTGCACGGCCAGAGCGCCGCGGGCGTGTTCGCGCGCCTGGTCGAGATGGGCATCGAGCCCTTCATCCTGGCGAGCGCGACGGTGGGCTGCCTGTCGCAGCGGCTCGTCCGCACGCTCTGCACGGCCTGCCGGCGCGAGGCCAAGCCCGATGCCATGATCACCGACCGCTTCGCGCAGGCCGGCATCGTGCTGCCCGCCGGTCAGTACTTCGAGCACGTCGGCTGCGACTTCTGCGAGGGGCAGGGCTTCACCGGGCGCCTGCCGATCGCGGAGCTGCTCATCTTGAACGAGCCGGTCCGGCGCGCCATCAACGCGCGCGTGCCGACGAACGAGCTGCACCAGCTCGCCGTGTCGGAGGGCATGACGCCGCTCCTGCGCGACGGCCTGTCGAGAGCCCAGCGCGGCGAGACCTCGCTGCTCGAGGTGCTGAGGGTGGCGGGATGATCCGAGCTGCCGTGATCCGCGCCAGCGGCGTCGCTCAGCTCGTCGCCGCCGGCATGCTGGCGCTGGTCGGCGCGCGGTTCGGCACCGCCGGGGTGCTGTTCGCGGTGCGTGAGCGCGCACCCACCCTGGACGAAGGCGCACCGCCCGCCCGGCCCCCGCCGCCGCCGGCCGCGTCCGCGAGCGCGGCGCCGCCGCCGCGCCCCGCCGGCTCGGTGGTCAAGTCCGGCACCACGCTGAGGTTGCCGCTGGTGGTCACCCTAGGAGCGGATCGCTCCGAGCTCAGAGTGAATGGGACGAAGGTGGGAAACACTCCCTACGTCGGCGAGATCAGCTGCCGGGCGGGCGAGAGCATCAAGCTCGACATCCTGCCGCCGCGGGGCAATCCCACGACCATCGAGAAGAGCTGCGTGCCCGGCACGCTCAGGGTCGGGGAGTAGCCGCCGCGGTCCAGCTCGCGATCCGAGCCGCCAGGCGCGTCGCGCCTTCACCGACGAAGGCAATCGAGAAGAGCTCGTCGCCCGCCTCGACGAGCAGGTGGCGGGGCTCGCCGGGCACCAGGCCCACCGCGTGCACCGCGCCGAGGCGCGGTGCGGGCACGCAGAGGCGCGACCAGACGATCCCGAGGGCGCGGCGCTCGATCACGAGCTCGGCTCCTTGGAGGCGCGCGCTCACTCGGTCGCTGACCATGAAGCAGCCGAGCAGAACGATGAAGCCGAGCAAGAGGGCCGAGAGCAGGTAGCTCAGCCACGCCGATGCCTCGCCGCGCTGGAAGCGCGCGTTGTGCAAGAGCGCCATCACCGTGCCGACCACGACTGCGCCGCCGAGCACGCACAGGCCGGCACCGAGCTCGCTCTCGCCGGGGCGACCGCGCTCCTCGATGGGAGCACCGAGCTCGCGCCGCGCGGGGGGCGGGTGCCTGCGCCAGGGCTCCGCGCCGACGCCGAGGCCCCAGCCGGGCGTCACCGGCAGCGGCAGGTAACCGAGCGTGCGGCCGAGGTCGCGGAGCACGCGCGCTGGGTCTGCGCTCTCGAGCACGACCAGCCGCTCGCCGCCGTCGATGACGAGCTCGGCGCGATAACGAGCGAACGGTGCCGCCTCGAGCGTGGACCCGCCGGAGGTGAGGGCGATGGCGCGCGCGCGGGCCAAGGGGAAGCTCTGGTCGGCGGCCTCGATCACACCGGCGTCGAGCGCGATGCGAACGTTGCGCTCGCGAGGCCGGGCGAGCAGGACGAGCGCGAGGGCCACGAGCCCGAGCAGCAGCGCGAACGCGGCACGCGAGCTGGTGACGGGCCCCGGCGCGAGTAGGGGCGTGAGCGCGAAGAGACCCAGCAGGATGGCCGTGATCACGGGCGCGCCCCAGCTGCCGCGCTTGCGGAACTCGAGGCGCGCGGGGCTCGCGTACCGGAGCTGCATCCGGTCGGGCGTTCTAGCCGCCGCGATACCCCCGGGCGACAAAAAGATCAGCGGCAGCCAGGGCGGAGGGGGGGGGACGCCACAGGCTGCCGCTGCTCCAGGACACAGCAAGTCCCGGGCCATCTGGCAGTGACCACGAATCAGCCACTTGCGCCGTCCTGCTCCCAATTGGCATTTCACAGTTGAAATTCACGGATTCGCGGCTGCAATCCATGCCGCTTTCTGGCGGGTCCGCCCGGGTTCGTGCCATTTCAGGGGCCGATGACCCGCCGCTGGCTGAGCTTGCTCGGGCTGACCGTTCTCGGGGCCTGCTCCAAGAGCGAGGCGCCGACCCTGTCGAGCGCCCAACCAGCTCAGGACGCCGATTCGGCGAGCTCTGCGGCGCCGGCGCCGAAGGAGCGTCCGGCCCGGCCGCGGGTGCCGCCCGCCGTCACGCTGAGCGGCGAGAGCCAGCCGCTGCCCGCGACTGCGGTCGAGGCAGGCAGGCCTCGGGTCCACGCCCGCGCGCTCCGGGCCTGGATCCACGAGCGGCCTTCGTTTCGTTCCCCACGCCTCGGGTACCTGCGGGTCGGCTCGTCGTCGCCCACGACCGACAAGCCTGCGGGTCACGAGGGCTGCAAGGGCGGCTGGTACGCGGTCGAGCCGGACGGCTACGTGTGCGTCGGCAAGCGCGCGACGCTGGACGCGAACGACCCGGTGGTGAAGGCGACGCGCGAGCACCCGCCGGATCCGACGCGCAAGCTGCCCTACATCTACGGCACCGTGCGCAAGCCCGGACCCATCTACGGCCACCTGCCGAGCGCCGAGGAGCTCGGCCGCGCGGAGCCCGATCTCGCCGACCGCATGCAGAAGTGGTTGGACGCCGAGGGTGAGATCGGCGCCGGCTACGCCCAGGAGGTTTGGCTCGGGGGCGTGGGGGAGCTGGTCCCACCGGCGCAGGCGTGGGCGGACAAGCGCAGCGATCCGCTCCCCGCCTTTCTGCAGGCGGGGGCGCAGATCCCGACCATGCAGACCGACGACGACGAGGCCGCGGAGGTCGTCAGCACGGGCAAGAACCTGGTGACCGAACGCATGCGGGCGAAGGTGGGTTACTCGTTCTTTCAGACCTTCCTCCACGAGGGCCGTCGCTACGGGGTGACGACGGACCTGAAGGTGATGCCCACCGATCGGCTGCGCCCGATTCGCGGCTCCGACTTTCACGGCTTCGAGATTCCGAAGCAGATCGACTTCCCGTTCGCGATCGTGCGCCGGCCCGACGCGAAGCTCTGGCTCTGGCAGAAATCGGCGAACAAGCTCATCGACGCCGGCAACGCGCCCTACCGCGGCGCCGTGAAGCTCAGCGGCAAGCAGCAGTTCTTCAAGGGGCGGCTCCACTACGAGACCAGCGAGGGCAAGTGGCTCAGCGACAAGGACGCTTCGCGCCTGGACCCGGCCAAACGCATGCCGGCCTGGGGAAAGAGCGGCGAAAAGTGGATGGACGTGAACCTGACCAAGCAGACGGTCGTGCTGTACGAAGGTGAGAAACCCGTCTACGCCACGCTGATCTCGAGCGGCGAGGCCGGGCTCGAGGATCCGAAGCACACCACCGCGACCAAGCGCGGCATCTTTCGTATCCACACCAAACACGTCACCGCCACCATGTCCTCGGACGAAGTGGGGGAGGAGTTCGAGCTGCGCGACGTGCCCTACGTGCAGTACTTCGACAAGGAAGGCTACGCCTTGCACGGCGCGTACTGGCACGATCGCTTTGGTGTGCCGAAGAGCCACGGCTGCATCAACCTGGCTCCCGAGGATGCGCGGCGCATCTTCCACTGGACCGAGCCGCAGGTGCCGGTCGGTTGGCACGGCGTGCTCCTGCCCTTGAAGGGCACGATCATGTTCGTGCACCCCTGATTCAGTCCGCAGCGTCGGCGTCGGCCGCGTCGACTCCGGCGTCGCTCGCGGCGTCCAGATCCGCGTCGCTCGCGGCGTCGCTCGCGGCGTCGCTGCCGGCGTCGCTGCCGGCGTCGCTCGCGGCGTCGCTGCCGGCGTCGCTCGCGGCGTCGCTGCCGGCGTCGCTCGCGGCGTCACTGCCGGCATCGCTCGCGCCGCCGCAGCCTCCGGGCGCTTTCACCTCCAGGGTGGCCTCGTCGAACAGCGTTTCCTTGGTTTGCTTGTCGAGGACCGGATCGCCGTCCGCCTCGCGGAGCTCCACGCGGAAAATGCGGGTGCCGGTGCCCAGCGTCGCGAGCTTGGCGGCGAGGCTGGTCTGCGCGCCCGACACCCGAAGCGCCTCGCCCTCACCGCTCGGATCGACCCGGAGCAAGGCGGTCCCGCACTGCCGCTCGCTGCCGCAGGTGCCGGGCGGACGCAGGGTGAACGTGGCTTCGCCCTCGGAGTTGGTCATGTCGATGCTCACGACCACGGTCTGATCGGCGTCCTGTCCGAGCTCCACGCAGGGAGCGTCTCCGGGCTTCCAGCTTGGACCACCGACGCTCTGTACGGACACGATGGAGACGACCGGCGGCGGCAGGGGCGCCGGCGGGGTGGTCTCGTCGTCGCCACAGCCGAAGGCGCCGAGCGCGAGGCAGAGCCAGAGGGGGGCGCGCTTCATTTGCTGGCCTCGGGCAGCGCCTTGAGCTCCGCCTCGTCGAGCAGCGCCCGCTCGGAGTCGATGCGGAAGCCGCGCACGCTCTCCTCGAGCTCGTCCGCCAGCTTCTGTAGGGCGTCGCCCTGAGCCACCGCGTTCTCGCTGGAGCTCAGCACGGAGGCCGCGATGCGCTGCACGGCGTCCATGTTGCGCGCGATCTCGTCGGAGGCGATGGCCTGCTCCTGCACCGCCGCCGCGGTGTCGTCCACGACGCTGATCAGCGTCTTCAGATCGGCGAGGGTGGTCTCCACCAGGCCGGTGCCCTCCTCCACTACGCGGGTGCCGTCCTGCATGACGTTCACGGCCTCGGTGGTCTGATCTCGGATGGTGGCGATGAGGTCCTCGATGTCTCGGGCGCTCTGCCCGGTGCGCTTGGCCAGTGAGCTGACCTCGTCGGCTACCACGGCGAAGCCGCGGCCGTGCTCGCCGGCGTGGGCGGCCTCGATGGCGGCGTTCAGCGCCAGCATGGTGGTCTGCTCGCTGATCTGGCGGATCACCTCGACGATGTTGCCGATACGCTTGCCGCTCTCGCCCAGCGTGCCGATGCGCTGGGCGGCGTCCTCGACCACCCGGCGGATCTGCTGCAGGCGCTGGATGGCACGCGTGACCGCCTCGCCGCTCTGCTTGGCGGTTCGGGTGGCCTCGGCGGCGTTCTCGGCCACCTGCTGGATGGACGACGACAGCTCGGTCACGGCGGCCGTCGAGTTCGAGATCTTGCCGGCCTGCTCCTTGGCGCCGTCGAGCATCTGCTTGCTGACGCTGGAGATCTCACCGCTCGACGAGTTGACCTGGAAGGCGGTGCGCTGCACGCCGGCGGCCAAGCTGTGGATCTTGGCGAACACGCGGTTGAGGTTACCGGCCAGCACGCCGAGCTCGTCGTTGGTCTCGACGGCCAAGCGCTTGGACAGATCGGCGCGTCCCCGGGTCAGATCCTCGGTGGCGTCGATGTAGCGGCGCAGTGGCCGCGTGATCTGGACCGCCAAGAGGTAACCGACCAGGAGCGCTGCCGCGAGCGCGACGGCGAACACCACGGCCATGTCGCCGACTGCGTCGCGGATCTTCGCAGCCTGGTGCTCGCGGGTCCGGACCATGTAGAGCGTGCCGATCTTGTTGGTCTCCGGATCGCCGTTGCGCTCGTAGCCGAAGATCGGCTCGCTCCAGAGGTCCCAGGTCTTGCCCGAGAACTCCAGGACGGGGACCTCCTCGTCGCCCTCCTTGGCCATCTTCGGCGCCTTGGTGGCCTCGGCCATCGGCTCGCGCTCGTCCTTGCCCAGAGCGCTCGCCACGACCTTGTCACCGGCGACCAGCGCGAAGCGGTGCTGCTTCTCGGGCTTGTCGCTGCCGCTGTTGGCCGCGACGTCGGCGAACCAACCGTCGAGCTGGGTGGCGATCAGCACGGTGCCGACGATGCGCTCCCCGGCCGGCGCACCGGGTGTGTGGCTCTCGCTGCGCCGCACGGTGGCGCCGGCGACGCGGTAGCCCTTGCCGTTGATCAGCGCGATCTTGCCGCGGATCGGCTTGCCGTCGCGCAGATCGGAGTAGAGCCGCGTGGTGCGGTAGTCGGCGCTCGGGATGGTCTTCATGCCGCCGACGGCGACGGTGTTGCCCGCTGCATCCGAGATCACGAGCAAGTCGGGCGCGATGGTGCTCTGGAGCGGCTCCATCAGGCGCTTGACCGCCTCGCCGACCACGCCGGCCTCGGCGCCGTCGAGCGCCTGGCCGAGCGCTGGATCGCTGGCGATGATGCGGGCGATGGCGTAGTCGCTGGTGCCGAAGCTCTGGAGGTTGGACTTGTAGCGCTCGTAGTGCTTTTGCAGCACCGGTCCGCCCCGGCCGCCGGTGCTGGTCACGGCGCCGAACGCCGCCCACGCCCCCAGCGCCAGCACCACCACCGAGACGGCGATGATGGTGCCCACGATCTTTCCGCGCACACTGAGCTTCGGCCCGCGCATCGGGCCGAGACGCTACCTCTGGCCGGGTGGGGCTGTAAAATACCGGACGCGATCAGCGCTGAGCGAGCCGATACGCCCGGTTTTGTGCCCAAGCGGAGAGCACGATCAGGGCCGCCGCCCCGAGGCCCAGGGCCGAGAGCACTTGGGGGTGGGCCTGGGCGAACCCGAGCCCGAGCCCGCCGACCAGCGAGGCGGCGGGCACCGCGACTCCGATGACCAGGGTGCGGGCGAGGGCCCGGCGCGCAGCGGGCATGGCCTCGTAGAGCAGACTGGCCACTGGAGTCCGGAGCGCGTTGCGGAGCTCGCTCTCGACCAGCCGTGCCGACAGCGCCACCAGCACCGAGGCCGGGCCGAACGAGAGCAAGGCCTGGGCGGCCAGGTAGAGCAGGGACCAACCGCTGTTCAGGAGCGGCAACCCACCGGCGCCGAGCACGCGGCCCACCATCAGTGCCTGGAGCAAGAAGGCGAGCAGGTTTGCACCGGTGAAATAGAGGCCGAGTACGCGGTTCAGCTCGGCCTCGCCGTAGGCGCGCTCCAGGATGGCGCCGCTCTGGGTGACCAGCGCGAGCCGCCCCAGGGCGAGGGCGACGGCGCCCACCAGAATGGCGGCGAGCAAGCCCGTCGCCGCGCTCGGGTCGGGGCCGGACGCGGCGGCGGGCGCGACCGACGGCGGAGCGCCGCGCGCACGCAGCAAGAAGAGCGTGGTCGATGCGTACAGGCCCGCGGCCACGGCCACCAGCCAATGGGGACCGAGGGCCGGGCCCCCGAGCGCGAGCAGCGGGCCGGCGGCGACCCCGCCGAGTCGGCCGCCGGCGTGGACCAGCGGCAGCGCCCGCGCCGCGCTGGGGCCTGGCAGCTCGGCGAGCGCCAGCACGCCGAAGTGGATGGACTTGATGCGGGCCATCGCGGTGACCACGACGAATCCCGCGTAGACGCCCGCGCTGCTCGAGAGCGTGGCCGCCGCCGCGACGAACAGCACGACGCCTGCCAGCACGACGGCGCGCATGGCCCGCCCGGGGCTCGATCGGGCGAGCCCTCGCTCGAAGCCGAGCGAGAGCAGCACTTCGCCGAGCGCCCGGAGCGCCAGCGCGGTGGGCAACGCCGCGGCCCCGATACGGGCGATGAAGGCCGAGAGCACCACGCCTTCGGCGACGAGCTCCGCGCCGGTGGTGAGCGCGAGCAGGAGCGCCAGCCGCCTGACGCCAGGCAGCTCCTCAGGCTCGACTCCGAACAATCGCGCGGCGCTCAGGGAGCCTCCGCGCGATTCACACGGCAGAGGCGCGCCACGAAACGCCCGCGCACGCTCTTGGCGGGACGCTCGGCGTCGCCGGGGAACTGGAAGTCGAGGTCGCCTTCGACGCTGCCGTGTGGCGAGAGCTCGAGGGAGCGGAGCGTGACGCCGCCACCGGGCGGCAAATCGTAGGCGCGGGTCCCGATGCGTACGCTCGGCAGCGCGTGCGCGCGCTCGGTCTGTCCGGTCCACGGGTAGTGCGCCGGGCGTGGCGGGTCGTTCCACGGGCTGGCGATCACGACGCTCACCAGGGGTCGGCCCGGGGGCGGGGTGACGTAGCCTTCGCAAGAAGTTGCGTAGCCTGCGAACGTGAGCCTGAGCTCGTGACGCGAATCCTTGAGCTCGACGTATTCGGCGAACGAAGCTTGGGGTGAGAACTCCAGGCGCTCCCCGGCCGCCGGCCCGACCTCGAGGTGAATGCTCGGGGCCGCCGGCCGGCTGCAGCCGAGCGCGAGGAGCGCGGCGACCAACGCGAGCCTCGCGCTCACGGACGTGCGCTCGCGGGCTCGGCGCGCGGGGTCCTGCCCAGCGGCCAGCTCGCACGCACGAGCTTCCGGCCGGCTTGTCCCAGGGCCTTGCGCACGTCGCTGATGTCAGGGCGAGCGCGCGCATCGCGGCGCAGGCATGCGGCGAGCACCACGCTGACGTCGGCGAGATCCGTCATCTTGCCGAGCGACACCAGCTTGTCGGGCCAGCCGTCGTGGGCGAGGTGAAGCGAGAGGATGGCGGTCTCGTCGGCGGCGTCGAAGAGCGGCTTGCCCGTCAGCACCTCGAACGCCATGCAGGCGAAGGCGTACACGTCGGCGGCGAGGGGGCTCGGGGCGTGTCCCTCGGCGACGATGCCGATCACCTCCGGGGAGCAGTACTCGAGCGTGCCGCAGCCCGGGCGCAGCTTGCGACCGCTCAGGCCGAAGTCCACGAGCACCGGAGTGTCGCCGTCACGTAAGATCACATTCGAAGGCTTCACGTCCAAGTGGCCGACGCCCACGCTGTGCATGGCCTCCAGGCCGGCCAAGATGCCGTCCAGGTAGGAGAACGCCCGCTCGACGGTCAGCGAGCGGCTGCGCACCAGCCGATCGAGGCCCACGCCGCGGATCAGCTCCATCACCAGGATGGGCTTCGGACGCGCCGCCATGTCGAAGGTGACGAAGCGCGCCAGGTTCTCGTGCTGCGGCAGGGACAAGAGCGCGCCGGCCTCGTCGCGGAAGAGTTGCATGAACTCCTGCTCGGACAGGCTGCGGGCCGTGGTGGGGTCGAACTGCGGCACCTTGAGCGCGAAGCTCTCGGCCTTGGCGTCGTGGCGCTCCTCGAGTCGGCGCGCGACGAACACCGAGCTGACGCCGCCGGCGCCCAGGGGCCTGACCACGTAGAAAGCGCCGAGGGTGCGGCGCGGCAGCAGCCAGTCCGGCAGCTCGGCGCGGCGCCGGCCGAGCGGGATCGCGACCACGTCCGCCGGCGCCACCGCCGGCAGCTCCGCGACCCGCGACAGCACACCGGCGACGGCGAGTGTGAGCGGGGTGGGCAGCTCGCGCAGGAGCTCCTCTCGCGCGGCCGCCAGCTGCTCGGCATTCGGCGGCACCGACGCGCTCACGGCGCGCTCGAGCAAGAGCGACAACGGAGCGACGTCCGCGATCACCTCCGCGGCATCGGGCTCCTGCTCGAGCACGCGTCGCCGCGCGCCGGAGAGCAGCATGCGCAGCGAGTCCAGGGCGTGCTCGATCTCCTCGATGGCCGAGCTGCCGGAGCTCTGCTCCACGATGTCCGAGAGCCCGCGCGCGGCTACCACCGCCTCGAGCGAGCGAGCCAGCCGGAGCACCGTCCCGCGCAGCGCCTCCGCGCGGTGCGAGCCCCCGGCGGCTAGGCCCACCGAGAGCCGGAGCACGCGCCGGGCCGCGGTGGCGAAGCCGGCGTGATCGGCCAGGTGCGCCGTCTCGGTGTCGTGGGTGCTCTCTGCCTGCGACTCTGCAGCGCCGCCCGGGTCGAGGAAGCTGGCGTAGGCGCCGAGCACGGTCTCCACGTCCTCGTTGGTGCTGGCCTCGCCGAGGGTCACGATGGAGTGCCGGTCGCCGAGCCGCTCGGCCACCAGCAGGAACACGTCGCTCGGTTCGGCGACACCCTCGCGCACCGCGGCGTCGCAAGCGCGGGCCAGCGTGGCGCACACGATGCGGTGCACAGAGGCGTCGGGCCCGGCGGCGACCCGTCGGACCAGCACGTCGAGGGCGCGACGGATCCGCTCGCGCAGGCGGGTGCTGGCCTCGTCCGTCTCGCCGTGCGCGGTCTCGGTGTCGACCAGGTGCAGGAGCGCGCGCAAGCGTCGCTGATTGCCCAGCGAGCCGAGGCGGGACCAGGCGGCGGCGATCTCACGCTCCTCGGCGTCGAGCAGCCAGCGGCCCAGAGCATCGAACGCGCGTTCCATTCCGGGCAGGCTCGCGTCCGCGTCGCCGGGGCGGCGGCCAAGCAGCAGGAGATCGGCGAGGCGATTCGACTCCAGTGCCCCGGCGTCCAGGTCGGCGAGCAGCGCGAGCGCCTCGGGCAACGCTTGCGGGTCGTGCGCGTCGAGCTCGAGCAAGCGCTCGAGCGCTGCCCGCGCCTCCGTTTCGGCTTCCGTGGCGTGATCGTGGGCGGCGCGAGCCCCGCGGGTCTCGAACGCGACCATCGCCCGACGCAGCGACTCCGCGAGCCCGCCGTCGCCCCGTTCTCGGTCCAGGCTCGCAAGCGTGCGCTCGGTGATCGCTCGCAGCGCCGGCGGATCGCTGTCGAGCTTGGAAGCCAGGACCGAGCGCAGCATGTCGGCAGCCCGGCCACCGAAGCGAGTCGGCCCGAGCTCCGCGAACAGCTGCGCCACGGCCTCCGCGACGTCTGGCCGGCGCGACGCGGCCAAGAGATCGAGAAGCTGCTCGGCGGCGTCCGGCTCGGTCTCGATGGCGGGGCCGAGGCCCCAGACCATGGTGGCCGCGATGCCCGGGTCCTTGCGCAGGATCTCGCTCCTGAGGAGCCGCTGGCAGGCCTTCAGGCCGCCGTTCGGATCGGCGGCCAGGGTCGCCACCAGCGAGACCGCGGCGCGGCGCCACTCGGTGGGCGACAGCGCCGGGTCGAGCGCCAGATCGATCTGCTCGCGCAGGCTCTGATCCACGCTGGCGAGTAGCCCGCGCGAGATCGCCGCGTGGCGCCAGACCAGGGGCTCGCGATCGGCGAGCAGGCGGCGTCGCACGGGCCGCACGATCTCGCCCCCGAGCAGCTCGCCCGGGAGCGGATCGCCTTGCTGGGAGCGCATCACCGCTTCCCGCGCCGCGCGCTCCAGGATGCGCGCTGCCATGCGCCGCGCCGGCAGCGCCGCGAACGACGGTCGCACCATCCAGCGCTCCGCGAGCTCGCGCCGGGTCGCCAAGGTCAGGGCCAGCGCGTCCCCGTCCACGTCCGAGCCGATGGGCACGTCGATGACGAGGCTGACTCGGGCGCGCATCGTGGCCGGCTCGAGCGCCTTGCCCGAGCCCAGAGCCATGCGCGTGGCGACAGCGGCAAAGGTCCCGGCCGTGCCCTCGTAGAGGCGGGTCAGCACCTTGCGCCCGAGCTCGCGGCGCTCGGCGCCCGTCGGCAGCGCCATCATCAGCTCGTAGAGCGCGACGGTCGCGGGCCCCGGCGCGATCCAGTCCAGATCCTCGAACAGCTTGGCTTCCAGGGCGACCTGGCAGGCCCGGGTCAGCGATTGCGGGTCGATTCCGTCCAGGGGCGGGGGCCCGGTGACCCGCATGTTCTGCCCCAGCGCGGCGATCGCCTGCCGGAAGCTCGCGGCCCGGTCCTGCGGATCGGTGAGCCGACCCACCGCCAGCAGGGCGGTGGCTGGGTTGATGCGGGCGCGCATCGAGTCCGCGCAGGATATCCCAGGGCGCGCGCAGAGGAAAAACGCGAGCCCGAGAACCCGAGTTCACGCGGAGGCCTGGGTCCGGGAGTGCACGCTACGGTCGAAGCACGCGAAAAATTCCCCGAATTGTTCTTGGCCCGGTCCTTGAAAGAGGTGCCGGCGAGCTGGGAGCAAAGAAAAATGACCAAGTGGTTCAATCGCGGGTTCTGGAAGTTGGGCGCATGGGTGGCGGCGGCTGCGATCGGGCAGGGCTGCGTGCTGAAGCAGGAGGAGGACGTCTCCAAGTTCCAGCAGGCCATCCCCCAGGCAGACCACGTCAAAGTCGCCGGTCCCGAGGACGCGCAGGGCAGCGGTAGCTCCGGCGGCCAGAGCATCCAGGGGGACGAGCCCTGGGCCAACGGGCCTTGGGCCAAGTACTACGGGTTCACTCGGCAGGTCCGCAAGGGCGTGAACCAGGTCGCCGGCGTCGTGCTCGGCAGCGTGTGGATCATCGTACACACGCACCCGACCTCGGTAGACGACCACGAGGCCACCTGGGGCCCCTGGACGGACTCGCTGGAACCGGTGACCTACCGCTTCCGCGTCACCGAGGTCGGCCAGAAGGAGTACGAGTATCGCCTCGAAGGCCGCCCCAAGGGCTCGAACAGCGACGCGGACTACAAGACCATCCTGCTCGGCAAGGGCTGGGGCAAGGGCCACTCGAGCCACGGCGACGGCTACTTCACCATCGATCTGGACGTCGCCCACGAGCTCGACCCGTTCACCGCGGACGGCGAGACCGGCAAGATCAAGATCACCCACGACCTGCCGCCGGACATCACCTCGAACCTGTTCTCGCAGCCGCGCACCATCACGGCGGAGGTCACCCCGACCCACACCGAGGAGTGGTTCACGGTGACGAGCAAGAGCGCCGCCGACGGCACCGGGACGCTGAAGGTCGACGCCTTCGCCGACGCCGACGACAGCAACATGACGGAGCCGGAGGACATCTCGATCCTGAGCCAGTGGAACGGCACCGGCGCCGGCCGCGCCGACATCACCATCACCGGCGGCGACGTCCCGGCCGATCCGGGCAAGGTCACTGCCGTCGAGTGCTGGGGCTCGGACTTCTACCGGGTCTACTACAGTGACTCGATCAACTGGGAGACGTCTGAAGGCGACCCGGCCGCATGCGCCTACCAGAGCGCGCCGGAGATCTGAGCGCACTCACTCTGCCGCGGCCGCCGGGACGCTCAGAAAACCGCCAAGACCCCAAGTTCGCCAAGTTCGCCAAGTCAGAAATTCTTGAATCTCGGAATTCTCGAATCTCAGAATCCTCGGATTTGTGAGCTCTTGGCGAACTTGGCGTTCCTTCTGGCGCCTTGGCGGTTCTCTGGTGACCCCGAAGCCCTCGTGAAAGGGTGTTTCCGTACGCCAGATCCCCGCTACCATTCCGCGCCATGCAGCAGATCGGCTTGGTGGGGTTGGCGGTGATGGGGGAGAACCTGGCCCTCAACATCGAGGAGAAGGGGTTTCCCATCGCGGTCTTCAACCGCAGCACCGACAAGGTGGACGCCTTCCTCGCGGCGAACCCGGGCAAGAAGATCGTCGGCGCGAAGTCGCCGGCGGAGCTCTGCGCTGCGCTCAGCCGGCCGCGCAAGATCGTGATGATGGTCAAGGCGGGCAAACCCGTGGACGACACCATCGCAAGCCTGACTCCGCACCTCGAGCCCGGCGACATGCTGATCGACGGCGGCAACGAGTACTTCACCAACACCGAGCGCCGCAGCAAGGAGCTCGACGCCCGGGGCTTCCGCTTCGTGGGCATGGGCGTGTCAGGCGGCGAGGAAGGCGCGCGGCACGGCCCTTCGCTGATGCCCGGCGGGCCGAAGAGCGCGTATGAAGAGCTCGCGCCCATCCTGACCAAGATCGCCGCTCAGGTGGACGACGGCCCGTGCGTGGACTGGATGGGGCCGGGCGGCGCGGGCCACTACGTGAAGATGGTCCACAACGGCATCGAGTACGGCGACATGCAGCTCATCGCCGAGGCCTACGACGTCCTGAAGACGCTGGGTGGCATGAGCAACGAGCAGCTCGGGGAGCTGTTCGCGGAGTGGAACCGTGGCGAGCTCGAGTCGTTCCTGATCGAGATCACCAGCAAGATCTTTCGCAAGAAAGACGCGCTCGCCGACGGCTTCCTGGTGGACAAGATCGTGGACGCCACGGGCATGAAGGGCACCGGCAAGTGGACGGTGCAGCAGGCCGCCGAGCTCGGCTCGCCCATCCCGACCATAGCCAGCTCCGTGGAGGCCCGAATGCTCTCGGCCATGAAGGCCGACCGCGTGGCGGCTTCGAAGGCCATCGAGGGCCGCACCATCGCGAGCGGCAAGGTCGATCCGAAAACGCTCGCCGAGGACGTGCGCCACGCGCTCTACGCCGCCAAGGTGCAGAGCTACGCCCAGGGGATGAACCTGCTCCGGCGCGCCTCAGGCGAGTACGGCTGGGGCCTGCGCCTCGGGGCAATCGCCCGCATCTGGAAGGGTGGCTGCATCATCCGTGCGCGCTTCCTCGATCGCATCAAGCGCGCCTACGACCGAAACGCCGAGCTGCCGAGCCTGCTCGTGGACGCAGAGTTCGCCAAGGAGCTCGCCGAGCGCCAGCCCGCCTGGCGCCGGGTGGTGTCGCTGGCCGTCCAGTCCGGCGTACCGGTGCCGACCTTCTCGGGATCGCTCGCCTACTTCGACGGCTACCGGCGCGAGCGCCTGCCGGCGAACCTGCTCCAGGCCCAGCGGGACTTCTTCGGCGCCCACACCTACGCACGGGTCGATCGCGAGGGCTCCTTCCACACCGAGTGGGAGTGAGGCCCTGGCCGGTTTCACGCGCGTGTATTAGGCATCTCCGAACATGAACGACGACAGCGCCGCGCTCGACCGAGCCCGCGAGCACTGCTTCCTGTCCGGGGTGGGGGACGTGGGCGAGCAGCTGTGCGGGGCCAACATGCCCTTCGGCATCGCCAAGATCCAGGAGGTGCAGCGCCAGCTGGGCCTGCCCATGGACGCGAGCTTCACCGGCGCGCCGGACGCCACCGTCACGCGCAACACCGGGCGCTGGGGCCAAGGCTTCGGCTACGGCGGGCGCATCCAGTGGAGCGGCGACTTCGCGGTGCTCGACATCAAGAGCAACCACTGCGGCATGATCGCCGTCGCGCTCCACGACCGGCCGCCGCCCGCCGAGATCGAGGCGCGCGCGAAGAAGCTCGAGAAGGAGCCGCTGGTCGTCGACGGCGTCGAGGTCGAGTTCGACCTGACCGAGGGCAACCACTTTCTGGACATCTGCGAGGTGCGCGAGCGCTACACGGACGACGCGCCCAAGGCCGACACGCTCGCCATCATCCACTCGTCCGGGCACGAGCACCGCGAGCGCTCGCCGAAGGGGCCGGGCATCTACTGGGACGCCAGCGAGGAGCTCCAGAAGATGATGGAGACGCGCCAGACGCCTTGGGGGCCGGTGCACGTGCTCACGGGCGCGAAGGCGACCGACTTCTACGCGGCCTACACCTGGTGCCAGGACTTCAGCCTGCGGCGCCGGGAGGCCCTGGCCCGGGCGCTGCTCGGACCTCTGGACGTGATCGTGAACCGCACGCACCAGGGGCAGCTCGCGATGAACGACGCCATCCTCGGCTGCTACTGCTTCGACGACGAAGATCTGGCCTCCGGGCAGCTCTTCCCGCTGACGCTGGGACCGGAGCTGCCCGCGTATCTCGTGCGCCCGCGGCCGAACTTCGACGACGCGGCGCTCGGGGAGACCGGCTTCCGCCCGCGCGCGGAGCGGCTCGGGCTGGTGGAGCGCCTGAGCCGAGCGAACCTCCTGCCGCACGGCGGCGGCTACGCCTACTCGCAGTACCAGCGGGTGAAGGGCGTCGTGCAAGACGGTGCAAGCCGCGCATTCGAGCTCGAGAAGCCCGATGGAGGAGTCGATCTGGTCAGCGACGTGCGCGGCGCCGCCTACGGCTACCGCGGCGACGAGGTGCGACAGCGCATGCTGGACCTCCGCTTGGGCGAGCCGGTGGTCAAGACGGAGATCACGTATATTCTTCGCGTGTGAGGCGCCCGCTCACCCGCCTGCGTTGCACGAGCCGGCGCTGCAGGTCCCACCTTCGCAGGCGTTGCCGCAGGCGCCGCAGTTCTGCGGATCGGTCTGGAAGTTGACGCACTTCACCACGCTCGAGCCGGCGTCGCTGGCCGCCGCGTCGCCTGCATCCGTGCCGGCGTCAGCGGCGGTCCCGCCGCAGGCGTTGAGCCCGGTGCCACAGGCGCAGACACCGGCGTTGCACGCGCCGCCCGGGCCGCACTTGTTGTTGCAGGCACCGCAGTTGGCCGGGCTCTTCTGCACGTTGGTGCAGACCGCGGGCGTACCGCACTCGAGGTCGCCGGCGGGGCAGGCGCACACGCCGGCGTTGCACTCGCGGCCGCCGGTGCAGGTCACGCCGCAGGTGCCGCAGTTCGACTCGTTGGTCTGCAAGTTCACGCAGGCTCCGTTGCAGTCCGTGGTACCGGTGGGACAGCTCGCCGCGCAGGCGCTGGCCGCGCAGACCTGAGCGCTGGAGCAGGTGGTGCCACAGGCGCCGCAGTGGCTCGGGTTGTTCGTGAGGTCCACGCACAGGCCGCTGCACAGCGTGGTGCCGCCGGGGCAGGCGCAGGTGCCACTGTTGCAGACCTGGCCGCCGGTGCAGACGTTGCCGCAGCTGCCGCAGTTCGCGGGGTCGACCTGGAGCTTCGCGCAGGTGCCGCCGCACAGCGTCTGCTGGGTCGGGCAGCCCTGGTTGGTGCAGGTGCCGTTGACGCAAGCTTCGCCAGCGCCGCACTTGTTGTTGCAGGCGCCGCAGTGCTGGAAGCTGATGGTGGTGTCCGCGCACTGGTTGCCGCAAGCCAGCGTGCCGGCCGGGCAAGCGCAGGCGCCGTTGATGCAGGTCAGGCCGTTGCCGCAGGCCGTGCCGCAGGCGCCGCAGTTCTGCGCGTCGCTCTTGGTGTCCACGCAGCTTCCGGCGCAGAGCTGGAGCGGCGCGGTGCAGCCCGCAGCGCAGGTGCCGGCGTTGCAGACCTGGTTCGCGCCGCAGGCGGTGCCGCAGGCGCCGCAGTGGGTCGGGCTCGTGGCTGTGTTCACGCAGGTGCCGCTGCAGTCAGTCTGGCCGGCGTCGCACACGCAGGCCGCGTTGCTGCAGATCTTGCCACCCGCGCAGGCGGTGCCGCAGGCGCCGCAGTGGTTCGCGTCGCTGCCGGTGTCCACGCAGCTCGAGCCGCACTTGGTCAGCTGACCGCTGCACACGGTGTCGCAGAGGCCGAGGTTGCAGACCTGGGTGCTGGTGCACGCCGTGCCGCAGGCGCCGCAGTTGGCGGCGTCGGTCTGGAGGTTGACGCAGCTCGTGCCGCACAGCGTCTCGGGGCTCTGGCAGGTCGGCGGTCCGCCGTCGCCGGCGTCGCCCGCGTCGCTCCCCGCCACGCCGCCGGAGCCCGCCGTGCCGCCGGTCGAGCCGCCGGAGCCCGCCGTGCCGCCGGTCGAGCCGCCGGAGCCTGCCGTGCCGCCGGAGCCGCCGGTGGTGCCGTCGCTGCCGGCGTCCTTCTTGCCCCCGCTTCCGCCGCCGCCCTCGTCGTCGTCACCGCACTGGGTCTGCGCCAGCGCGAGCACACCGACCGTGAACAGCATCGTGAGCGTGCGAGCGGGTCGAAGCATGGACTTCATGGGGGCCCTCCGGAAAACCCGAGGGTAGCGTCGGTGCGTCTCGGATTGCAACGGGTGAGACACCCGCCCACAAGCTCAGTCCTTGGCCAGGAACGGGTAGCGCCAGCTGGTCGGAGGGGCGAAGGTCTCTTTGATCGTGCGCGGGGAGATCCAGCGGATCAGGTTCCAGAGCGAGCCGGCCTTGTCGTTCGTGCCGGAGGCGCGCGCGCCGCCGAAGGGTTGCTGACCGACCACGGCGCCGGTCGGCTTGTCGTTGACGTAGAAGTTGCCGGCGGCGTTGCGGAGCCGCTCCGACGCCTTGCTCACGAAGGCGCGGTCTTGCGCGAACACGGCGCCCGTCAGCGCGTAGGGCGAGGTCTCGTCGCAGAGCGAGAGCGCGTCGTCCAGCTTGCCCGCGTCGTACACGTACCAGGTGAGCACTGGACCGAAGATCTCCTCGCGCATCAGCCTGGACTTCGGGTCCGGAGTCTCCACCAGGGTCGGCTGGATGAAATAGCCGACCTTGTCGTCGTAGCTGCCACCCGCCAGGATCTTCGAGCCGTCGCCGCGCGCGTGCTCGATGTAGCTGACGTGATCGCGGTACGCGCTCTGGTCGATGACGGCGCCCATGAAGTTCGAGAAGTCCCGGATGTCCCCCACGCTGAGTTCGCGGATCATCGCCACCACGCGCTCGCGGACGTCGTCGGCGATGCTGCTCGGCAGGTAGACGCGGGAGGCCGCGCTGCACTTCTGCCCCTGGAATTCGAAGGCGCCGCGCACGATGGCCACCGCCAGGGCCTGCCGATCGGCGCTCTCGTGGGCGAAGATGAAGTCCTTGCCGCCGGTCTCGCCGACCAGGCGCGGATAGGTGCGGTAGCTCCCGATGCGTTCCCCGATGCTCTTCCACATGCCCTGGAAGACGCCGGTCGAGCCGGTGAAGTGCACGCCCGCCAGGTGCGGGCTCTCCAGCACGGCGTTGCCCACTTGCCCGCCGGAGCCGTAGACCAGGTTGATCACTCCGGGAGGCAGCCCGGCTTCGAGCAGGAGCTGCATGATGAAGTGCGCGGAGTAGACCGCGGTCGACGCGGGCTTCCACACCGCGGTGTTGCCCAGGATGGCCGGGGCGGTGGGCAGGTTGCCGGCGATGGACGTGAAGTTGAAGGGCGTCACCGCGAACACGAAGCCCTCGAGGGGCCGCGCGTCCCCCTGATTCCACATGCCCGGGCCGGAGAGCGGCTGCTCCGCCAGGATGCGCTCTGCGAAGTGGACGTTGAAGCGGAAGAAGTCGATCAGCTCGCAGGCCGCGTCGATCTCCGCCTGATGTGCCGTCTTGCTCTGCCCCAGCATGGTGGCGGCGTTCAGGATCGGGCGGTACTTCCCGGCCAGGAGCTCGGCGGCCTTGAGGAAGATCGCCGCGCGGGCGCCCTGCGACATGCGCGCCCAGTCGTGCTGCGCGTCCACCGCGGCCCGGATCGCCGCCTGCACCTCGGCCGGCCCCGCCATGTGATGGCGGCCGAGCACGTGCGCGTGAGCGTGGGGCATCACGGCGCTGCCCTGCTTGCCGGTCCGCACCTCTTTGCCGGCGATGATCAGCGGGATGTCGAGCTCGCTCGAGGCCAACCGCGACAGCTCGGCTTTGAGCGCCGCGCGCTCGGCCGTGCCCGGCGCGTAGCTCAGCACGGGCTCGTTGACGGGGGGTGGCGCGTGGCTCAGGGCGTTCAGCATGCGCGGCAGGGTAGACCAGATCCGGCGCGGTGTGAGCCGCCGGCAATCGTTGCGGACGCCGCTCCCCGCGAGCCGCGTCACCTCTGGTGTATGCTGCGCGCCGAATGAGACTCCGCGTGCTGTGGCTGCCGGCGCTGCTCGTCTGGGCGTGCTCGAGCACTGCGCGCAACCATGGCAGCTCCACGGGGGGTGCGGCGGGCACGGCCGGGGCGGGCGGCCAAGCCGGCAGCGCCGGAAGCGCGGGCTCGGACGCAGGCCCTGACGCGGGGTCGGGGAGCCCGACTCTGACGGAGCTCCACGTCATTCCCGGCGGCGCGGGCCATCACGTCACCGACGTGGCCATCAGCCCGACGAACGCTCACGTCTTCGTGGTCGGTTACGGCTCCGTGGCGCCCGGCTACGAGAGCTTCGTCGCCGAGGTCGCGCCGGGACAGGCCGAGGAGCTGCCGCGCCGCCATTTCCCGTCCAGCGGCGAAGCGTACGCGGAAGGCGTGGTCGTGGGCGGCACCGGATCCCTGTTCCTGTCCGGGTTCTTCGTGAAGGACGTGAAGATCGGCGACGCGTCCTTCACGGAGGCCGCAGGCTGGGGCGGCGTAGTCGCGCGCCTGATACCGGGCCCGGCTGGCGATCAGGTCGACGGACTGTCCATCATCGGAAACGGAAACCAGTCGTTCTGGGGCAACGCCCGCTTCGGCTCCGGCAGCGTCAGCGTGGGCATCGTGGTGAGCGGGACACAGCTGCACGCGCAGACCGTGAACGCTGACGCAGCTGGCGACGCCCTCGTGTCGCTCGAGTGGAGCGGCCCGGGCAAGCACGCGGTCTTCGCCGGGAGCGGCGCGCAGCGCTTCTTCGACGTCGCCACCGACTCGGTCCCGAAGATCTACGCCGCCGGTGAGTCTGCGGGCTTCGGCGACCCGCTCCTGGTCTTGGGCTCCGGCGCAGCGCTGCAGCTGGCCACCGTGGTGGCCTATGACTCGAACCTCGATCTGGAGTGGGCTCGCGCCATCGGCAGCGCCGGTGACGACGCCTTCTTCGACGTCGCGACGAATCCGACCGGCAACCAGGTGGTCGCCGTCGGGGTCGCCAAGGGCCAGGTCGACGTCGGCAAGGGCTCTCCGCTTCCCAACGAGGGCGGCGAAGACGTGCTGATCGCGCAGCTCGACGGCAAGGGTGAGCTGAAGTGGGCGCGCACGTTCGGGGGTGGGGCCGACGACCGCGCCTACGCGGTCGCCGTCGACAGCACGGGGGACGTCTGGGTGGGCGGGAGCATGAAGAGCGTCAGCATCGACTTCGGCACCGGCCCACTCACCAAGCAGGGCCTCGAAGACGGCTTCATCGTGCGCCTGGATTCGAGCGGCATGGTGCGCTTCGCGACGCTTTTCGGCGGCAGCGGCGCCGACAGCATCAGCGCGCTCGGCGCCACCGCCGGCCGCGTGGTTGCCGTCGGGAAGTTCGAGAAGAAGTTCGACTTCCTGAGCACGGAGATCGCCCCGGTCAGCACGAATCCGGGAGTCTTCGACTTCGCCGTGCTGGACCTCACCCCTTGAGGCAAGCTCAGAAGGCCGTGAAGCCGCCGTCGACGCACAGCGTCTGACCGGTCACGAACGACGCCGCGTCGCTGGCCAGGAACAGCGCTGCCGAGGCGATCTCCTCGGGGCGCCCGACTCGACCCAGGGCGGTGTGGCGGTTCGCGTGCTCCAGCATCTCGGGGCTCGCCAGGATGGCCGCCGCGAGCCGGGTCTCGACCAGCCCGGGCGCGATGGCGTTGACGCGCACCCCGCTCTGGCCGAGCTCGAAGGCGAGGGTCTGCGTCATGCTGACGAGCGCCGCCTTGGTCATGCCGTAGACGCCCTGGAGCGGCGCCGCGCGCAGGCCCGCCACGCTGGTGATGGTGACGATGGAGCCCGTGCCCTTGCGATCGATCACGTGCTGGGCGAATGCGCGGCTGGTCTCGAAGGCGCCGCGCAGGTTCACCTCGAAGGTCTTCTCGTAGGCGCCGGGATCGATGTTCACCATGGGGCCGAAGTAGGGGTTGGTGCCGGCACAGTTCACCAGCACGTCGGCGCGACCGAAGCGCTCCACGGTCTCCCGTACCAGGGCGTGGCACTGGTCGGTGTTGCCGACGTGAGCGGCCACGGCGTGCACCTCGCTGCCGCCTTCGCGGAGCTGGGCCGCCACGGCCTGCACGCCGTCGAGCTTGCGCGACGAGAGCACCAAGTTGGCGCCGGCGCCAGCGAAGGCGCGGGCGATGGCCTCGCCAATGCCCCGGCTCGCGCCGCTGACGATGGCAACCTTGTCCTTCAAGTGAATGAGCGACATGGCCGAGAGGTGTACACCTTCTCTGCCGAGCGTCCTATGCTCGAGTCCGATGCCGATTGGACCCCACGACGGCGTGCTCCTGGTGGCGCACGGCACGGTGACCGACCTCGACGACCTGCCGGCGTTCCTGCAACAGATCCGCCGCGGCCGGCCGGCTTCGCCGGAGCTCTGCGCCGAGATCCGCCACCGCTACGAGGTCATCGGTGGCTCGCCGCTGCTCGACATCACCCGGGCGCAGGCCTCGGCGTTGTCGAAGCGGCTCGACGCGCCGGTGCTGGTCGGGATGCGGCTCTGGCGCCCCACCGTCGAAGACGTGCTGCGCGGCATCGGCGGGCTCCGGCTTCGGCGCCTGTGCGTGCTGCCGCTGGCGCCGTTCTCGGTGCACGTCTACTGGGAGGCCGCCCAGGCCTCACTCGCGTCAGTGCGCGCCGAGCTCGGACCCAACGCGCCGGAGCTCGTGCCCACGGAGCCGTGGGGCACGGAGCCCGCGCTGGTCGAAGGCTTCGCGGCGGCGATCCGCTCGGTGTTGGGCGAGGACGGCAAGCGGACCGCGGTCGTGCTCACGGCCCACAGCTTGCCGACCCGCGCCATCCGTGAGGGGGATCCGTACGAAGCCCAGTTCCGCGCCTGCGCGACGGCTGTGAGCGAGCGCCTGGGTCGCGACACGGTCGTGGCGTTCCAGAGCCAGGGCGCCGACGGCGGCGACTGGCTGGGGCCGGATCTGAAGAGCGTGCTCGAGCTGGAAAAGGCGTCTGGAGCCGAGCGCGTCGTGCTCTCGCCGATCGGCTTTCCCGCCGAGCACGTCGAGACGCTCTACGACCTGGACGTCGAGGCGGCGGGCTGGGCCCGAGAGCTCGGGCTCGAGCTCACGCGGGTGCGCGCTCTGAACGACGACCCCAGCTTGGTGTCAGCGCTGGAGAGCGTGGTGCGCCGCGCATTCGGCTGAGGCGGAAAATTCCAGGCTGACCCAGCGCGCGCAAATTCGCGCAATTGTACCGGAGGGCGCGTGTCCGTAGCATGTGGCCATGTCCCTCTCGAAGCGCAGCATCTTTGCGGTCGCTCTGGTTTGCTTCGGCGTCGCGCACGCCTGCGGCGGTGACGAAGGGGGAGGGGTCGCGGGAAACACCGGTGGCTCGGTCGGCACCGGCGGCAGCAGCGCGTCCGGTGGCGGCGGCACGGGCGCCGACTCCGGCTTGATCTTCGACGGACCCCAGAGCGAGATCGAGTCGCTCAGCGTCGAGCCGGCGAGCGCGATCATCGACGTCTTGAACGGCACCAGCACGCCAGCGCAGTTCAAGGCCGTGGGCAAGCTCAAGGGCGGCGGCACCACCGCCGTCAGCGCGACCTGGAGCTTCGACCGGCTCGACCTCGGGCTGATCTCGCCGGCAGCGAGCCTCAAGGCCCACGGCAACAAGGGCGGCTCCGGCACCGTCACTGCGACCTACGGCGCCCTCACCGCCACAGCCAGCGCGACCATCAACCTGAAGTTCGAGGACGACACCGCGAACCTGCCGCAGTCGGACAAGGACAAGTTCAAGACGCCGGACGCCAACCCGAGCGGCACGCTGCTCTACCCGTACGACCAGACGGTGTTCGCCCGGGGGATCCTGGCGCCCGAGCTGATGTGGAGCGGCGGCGGGGCGGGTGACAAGTACAAGCTGGAGATCGCCGACAAGTCCGTGACGCTGACGGCGTACTTCAGCGCCGATCCGCCCAGTCGCTTCAGCATGAAGAAGGAGTGGTGGACGGCGCTGACGGAGAGCAGCGACGGCTCGCCGGTGAGCGTCAAGGTCTCGCGCTTGGACGCTGCCGGCGCGGCCCATCAGGCCATGTCCCAGAGCTGGACCATCGCCCCCGGCAACCTGCGCGGCACCATCTACTACTGGGCGGTCAACACCGGCACGCTGATGAAGATCGCCCCGGGAGCGTCGAGCCCGGTGGCCGTGTTCGACCCGGGTCCCGCCAATCAGCTCGGCAGCCCCGCGCCCGCCAACTACAACGGCACGCAGCCGCCCTGGGAGTCCGGCGGCAACGGCAAGCGCTGCGTGGCCTGCCACACCGTGAGCAAGGACGGTTCGACGCTGGCCACCGTGTTCGAGAAGACGGGCTCGACCGCGAGCCCCTGGGGCACGATCGATCTCACGCAGAGCACGCCGCCCGTCGTGCAAATCAGCTCCTACACCTCGACCACGATCTACCTCGCGCTCTCGCCCGACGGCGCCTACGCGGTGCACAACGATCTGAACATGTCGATGCACCTGGCGAACGCCAAGACCGGGGCCGCGGTGGCGAGCGCCCTGGACGGCATCGCGGACAAGGTGTGCGATCCGGTGTTCTCCCCGGACGGGAAGCTCTTGGCGTTCTCCAGCAACGTGACCGGCGCCTACCCGGTGGAGTTCACCCGGGCGGACCTCGACGTGTTCGAGTTCGACCAGAACACGCTGACCTTCAGCAATCGGAAGAACATCGTGAACGGGGCCAACCTGGCCATCGCGTTCCCGAGCTTCTCCCCGGACTCGAAGTGGATCCTCTACCAGAAGGGCGACTACAGCCGGGCCAAGTACGGCGCCGGCAACAACCTGACCGGGCACAACAAGCTCTACATCGCGGACGTCGCCAAGCAGGTCGGCGAGATCGAGCTCTCGGCGGCGAGCGGCACGAGCCTGCCCGCCAAGGACCAGCTCCGGAGCTACCAGCCCACGGTCAACCCCGTCGCGGTCGGCGGCTACATCTGGGTCGTGTTCTTCAGCCCCCGCGACTACGGCAACCGCATGCAGTCCACGAGCGACTCCACCACGGAGAACAGGAAGCAGCTCTGGGTCTCGGCGGTGGACCTGAACCCCCAACCGGGGAAAGACCCGAGCCATCCGGCGTTCTGGCTGCCGGGACAAGATCTCAGCACCATCAACATGAGCGGGTACTGGGCGCTCGAGCCCTGCAAGCAGAACGGCCTCGAGTGCAACGAGGGCTACGAGTGCTGCACCGGCTTCTGCCGCGACCAGGGCGACGGCACCTTCAAGTGCGTGCCGCCCCCCACGAACCAGTGCGCCTTGGTCGGGGAGAAGTGCACCACGGTGGCGGACTGCTGCCTGCCGCCCGGCTCCAAGATCCAGTGTATCGGCGGCTTCTGTGCGCTGCCCGGTCCGGCCTGAAGGGGAGGGGCGGCGCCCTCCGCGCGTAGGACGACATGTGTCGCTGTGTGCGCCGATCCGGAGTAAGACGGACTCGATGAAGAAGAAGCCTACCCGGGTCGTTCCGCTCCGGCTCCGGCTCCTGGGCCTCTTCTGCGTGCTGGTGCTCGGTGTGGGCTGCCCGTGCGTGAAGGGTCCGGTGAACGCCAGCCCCGCCCTGCGCTGGTGGCTGTTCTCGAACTTCGGTGCCTCGAAGGTGTGTCCGGAGATGCTCAAGCGCGGCGCCCCGCTCAAGCTCACTCCCACCGGCAACACCATCGGACGCTTCTTCCCCACGCAGTGCACCCACGAGATCCATGACGACCGGAAGAGCATGACCCTGCACTTCGGCGGCACCGGCTTCGCGTGGACGCCGGTGGCGGGGCGGGTCGGTTTCGCCGTGAGCGCGTCCATCGAGTACCGCTTCGACTTCTTCATGGGCGAAGAGCACATCTACGTCTGGGCCAAGGATCCGCGCATCCTCAAGGGACCGGACTTCCAGGTCGGCTCGGTCGAGAACAAGGTGGTGAACTGGGGGCTCAAGACCCCCGCCGGTTGGATGGTCGATCAGTTCGGCTCGCAGATCGTCTCGAGCCAGCTGGCCAGCGGGTTCACGGTGTTGCACGGCGACGACGGCGACGACTTCACCCTGGGCATCCTGCAACCCCCGCAGAAGCCGAAGCGCCCGTTCGACACCTCTAAGGGCGATCGTTACGTCTTCGCCAACGAGACCACCGAGATCCGCGCCAACCAGATCGATTTCCTCGGCCCGTTCGAGGTCGCCGACGACGAGCAGGCGCTGTTCTTCCGCATGCGCGTGGACGGCCCCGCGGTGGAGGCGCTGCTCTTCCCGCGCGGCACGGGCGATCTGTGGCGCGAGGGGCTGCAGAAAGGCGCGGCCCTCGGGCCGCCGCCGGGGCCGCCGATCACCGGGTTTGCGCTGCCGCCGGGCGGCGAGACCAAGAAGCGCATCCCGGTGCGGAAGGGGCAGTATTACCTGATCGTCGACAACTCCGCGGTCGTTGGCCAGGTCACGCCGCCCTGGAACCCGCTGGCCGTCGTCGGTGGTGCCGCCGCGGTGGTTTCTTACAGCGCGGAGCTCGGCGACGACGACGACGAGTTCTGACTCGACTTTCGCCGTCTTGACATGAGCAGATCGCGATCTGCCACTGAGGTCGAGAACCCGCGAGAATGCCGGCGAACGCGCTTCGCGATACCCGGAGGGGTGGGCCGGCGCACTCCGTCGTCAGGTGGAGGTAGTCGCCGAGCGCTTCCTGAGCGGGTCTCGACGAGTACCGCGCAGCAGGCAGGCCCCGGTCGCAATCGCGGGGCGCGAAAGAGCGAAGCCGGACTCTGATCACGGCAAGAAGCGGTAGGTGAACGAGATCCAGGGCAGGAACGCGATCTCGGGCTCCTCCTCGGTGTCGAGCGGGCGCACCGCCGCGAGATCCAGCGACCAGGTGCGGTAGGGGAAGCGGAAGCCCGGCGCCACGACGATGCCGCTGAGCTCGCCGACCTCGCCGCCGAGCGGGACGGCGGTGTCCACCTCGAGCAACAGCGCCGCGCCGTCAGAGAGCCGCCAGATGGCGCCGACGCCGTTGACCATGAAGGTCGCCGGCCCGGCCAGCAGCATGTGGCTCGAGAGGCTCGCGCTCGATTCGCATTTCCGGTCGAGGCAGAGCTCGGCGACGCCGCCCACGCGACCGAGCACGAGGTTCGCGTCCTCGACGCCGAACAGCCCCGTCACCGAGCCGATGCCGGCGAGCCGGAGCGGCCCCTGGCGCAAGAACGCGCTCTTCAGGCTCAAGTCGAAGAAGTACAGCGTGTCCGGGCCCTCGGCGATGGGCGGGACGCCGGTGAGCGTGATCTGAGTGGTGTCGCTCACGGCGTAGCCCGCCTGAAGCAGCACGATCTCGCTGCTGCTGAAGTACAGCGTGCCCTCGGGATGCGTGTACGCGGTGGGCAGGAGCACGACCCGGTCGGCGTGCGCGTGTCCGATGCGCGCGGAGCGGCCGGTCGGCGCGGGGGGCAAAACCGGGGCGGGCGCCCAGCCGGGGGGCGGCGCGGAGTAGGCCGGGGCGCGGTAGGGCGGCGGCAGCGGCGCGGGCTCCGGGGCGGCCGGGGAGCTGCTCGGCTCGGGTGTAGCCGCCGGTTCGCTCGGCGGTGTAGCCGGCGGTTCGCCCGCTGGCTCGGGCGCGGGGATCGGCGCGGGCTGCGCATGAGCCGACGCGGTCGTCGCGGAGATCGCACAACAAAGGGCGATCACCCGAGAAATCAGCCGCGTCGTTACCTGCATTGGGTGCTCGGGGGTCGATGGTCAAGGTCCGCCCGAGCTGCTACTTTCGCTCATGTCGGGCCCGGTGTGGACTGGTTCCCGCCTTGCATTCACGTCGTGTTCCAACCCGAGCCCTCCGTGATGCCCCACCCCCTTCGCCGCGTGCTTCGCCTGGGTCTCCCCCTCGCCGGGGCCCTGGGGCTTGCCCTTGCCTGCAGCCGCAGCGGCCTGGACGCCGACGACTTCGAGTGGATCGACGGCCGAGAGACCCCGCCGGATGCCGGCCTGGGTGGAGCGGCCGGCGCCGCTGGTCTGCCTGACGCCCAGCAGCCGAACGTCTGCGTGCCGAGCGAGGAGGTCTGCAACGGCACCGACGACGACTGCGACGGCCAGACCGACGAGCTGTCGCCCGTCCCTTGCCCGGGCGGCGGCGAGCAATACTGCGTGAGCGGGGCGTGGAGCGCCTGCCCGGAGAAGTGTGAAGCCTGCATGCCGGGCAGCGAGCGGGTCTGCTTCAACTCGTACTGCAAGTACTGGGGTGTCCAGACTTGCACGGCGGACGGCAAGAGCTTCGGCAAGTGCAAGGAGCACGATCCTCCGCCGGAGTGCAAGAGCATCGCCAAGGACAAGAAGTACTCGCCGGAGCTCGAGCAGTGCTGCCTCGACAATGGCTACTGCTGCCGCGACACCTTCGATCTCGACGACGACGGGGACAGCGGCGAGATGCTCGGCGACTGCGAGGACGTCCTGTGCAAGCCGTGAGGCTCTGGGCACAGGTCACCATCGCGCTCTCGGTCCTGCTCCTCCAGCACCGGGCCGACGCGGCGTGCAACCGGCCCGACCTGGTGTTCGTCGTGCCTCCGGACGGCGCCAGCGCCGTGCCGCCGAACGCGAAGCTCTTCGCGCGCTACCGCTCGAACGCCGCGTACACCGGCGAGGACATCACGCTCAGCGGCGCGGGCGGCGAGCAGGTCCTGAGCGGTGAGTGGAGCGAGGCGGAGACCCTGCTCAGCGTGACGCCGGTGGAGCTCCTGCCCGGCGAGCAGTACTCGGTGGAGTGGCCGCGCCTGCGCGGCGTCAACTCGGGGAGCCTGGGCAAGGGCGCGAGCGTGGAGTTCACGGTGGGCAGCGCGCTCGACGAGGCGCCCCCCGAGTTCGAGGGACTCTCCGGCATCTCCTGGGACGTGGACCGCGAGCGCGACGACTGCACGGACAGCCTCGAGGACCGCTACCTCTTCGACCTCGAGCTGGGTGACGCCAGCGACGACGGCGGCCGCGAGTCGCTGATGGTCGTGGTGTTCCAGACCAAGGGCCCCAACGTCGACGAGAGCGCGCCGGAGCCGATCGGCGTGCAGCGCATCCCGAGCCCGGGCAGCAGGTTGCGCGTCGAGCGCACGCTCGGCGACGGGGAGGGCGACGTGTGCTTCGCGGCGGTGGCCCGGGATCTCACGGGCAAGGTGAGCGCGAGCGGCGCGAAGGAGGTGTGTACCGAGACCGTCGCCCCGCCGTTTTTCGAGGGATGCAGCGCGGCGCCGAGACCGCCCGCCGGCGGCGTCGCGGCTCTCTTCGCGCTCGTGCTCGGCGCGCTGGTCTGCCGGCGGGGTCGGCGGTGAGAGTACGGGTCGCCCTGTTCGGGCTCGCTCTCGTCTCCGCGGCCGGCGCCCAGCCCACACCCGCACCCGCACCCGCACCCGCACCCACACCTGCACCCGCACCCGCGCCTCGCGTCGCCGTGTTCAGCGTGCACGTCGCCCCTGGCATCGACCCGAGCCTCAGCGCGCTGGTCGAGCGCCAGCTCGGGCAGAGCGCGGGTCGCCTGGGCTACGAGCTCACCGATCCGACCACGACGTCCCGAGTCGCGACCGGGCTCTCCGGCGCCCTGACGCCCGAGCGCGCGAGCGGGCTGGTCCAGCAGAGTGGCTCGGCGTTCGGGCTGTTCGCCAGCGTGAGCGCCAGCGGCGGCCGCTACCTCGTGAACGTGCAGGTCTCCCCGGCGAGCGGGCCCCCGAGGAGCGCGGCGGCCGCCGGCGTGTCCTCGGATCTGTACGCTTCCATCGATCAGGCGCTGCGCTCGCTCTTGCCGCCCGCGCAGAGCTCGGCCGCGGCGTCACCTGCGCCCGCACCGGCGGTGGCGCCGGAGAGCGAGCCGTTCCCGGAGGGCCGCTTCCGGCTGGCCTTGGGCGGGGCAGCTGCCTTCGGGGTCTCGCCGGGGCCGTTTCAGAACTACCTGGCGGGCGCTCGGGCGGACTGGCGCTTCAGCGACGAGGCGTCCCTCGGCATCGGCGTCCAATACGCCAACCTGAAGGGCAAGGAGGGCCGCGCGCACAACGTGCTCTCGGTCGCCTTGTTCGAATACCGCATCGACGTCGGCGCGGGCTGGGCCGTGCCCCTGCGCTTCGGCAGCGGCTACCTGCCGAAGAACGGCCCGGTGGTGAAGACGGCGGCGGGCGTGTCCGCGCCGCTCGGCGACGATCTCGAGCTCACCGCAGAGCTCCTGGCACCGACCATCTGGATCACGAACGAGCGGGCGGTGCTGTCTCTGGACGTGTCGGCGGAGATCGGCGTGACGTTCTGAATCGACTCCTGCTGTCTTGCCGCTTCGCCCTCGAGATCGCGATCGTCCCATTGATCGTCACAGAGGTCGTGTTCGCCCTGGTCGGGCACTGAGGGGAGCCGTGAAGAACCGCGCCCGGTTGGCGCGGAACTCGGAAGCGCGAAGTGGCGCCGCATGCCTGCCCCTCGTCCAAGACGAATACTGGAGCGCCGGAGTCGAGAGGCGGGTACCCTTGGGCGCATGGGCATCAGGAAGGCTTTGTCTTTGGGGCTCGCGCTCGCGGCGCTCGGCCATGCCGCCAGCGCACGGGCCGCGACCGGCTTGTGCGACAGCAACCCGCCGACCTCCTCCAACGCCTGCATCAACGCGATTCAATCCGCGGGCGGCGTGGTCAACGACATCTTCAAGGACAAGAACGGCCTGACCGGCCCCCAGCTCCCGCTGTTTGCCAAGTTCTTCAACAACTGGCCGGGCTGCGACACCACGAGCTGGGCGGGCTGCGCGGGCGAGTCCACCCCGCCTTACGACTGCCCGAGCCAGTACACCTGCAACGCGGCGGTCACCAACACGGTCGCGAACGCGACGAAGTACCTGGAGAAGCTCGATCATCTGTGGTGGCACCCCTGCCGGCTCATCGATCACACGCTGGTGAACGGCTGCCCGAACCGCGCCATCACGAACTGCGTGCCGGATGGCAACACGCAGGGCTACTTCCCCTGGGAGGGCCTGGTCTTCGATCTGGGCGGCCCTTCGAACAAGGTGGCGATCTTCGCACAGAACGACCACGGGCCGCAGCCCTGCGAGTCGATCGAGTACACCGTCTACCTGACGGACAACCCGCTGGCGAAGGAGGCCATCAACGACCCAGCCACGACCGGCACCGATCCGCAGAAGTGGAACCGTGCCGTGCTCCAGCAGATCTTCACGCATGGCTGGTTCACCACGCGCCAGCCTTCTCCGGGCAACCCAACCTACGCCGCGTGCGGCGACACGGCGAACTACGCCGTGGAGGACGACTCTTTCGTGCAGGTGCACGGGCTCCCCTGCGGGATCACGTTCCGCTACGCCTCGATCGTCGCGGGCTACGACGGCAAGGAGTTCGGCGCGTGCGAGTACCACTCTCAAGAGGGCGAGGTGGACGCCGTCGCGGGCCTCACTGAAGAGGGAAGCGGCGTCTGCCCCGACGCCGACAAGGACGGGTTCGTCGACTGCAGCTGCCCGGGCGCGACCAAGCCTTGCGACTGCAAGGACGACGACGCCAAGGTCTATCCAGGCGCGCCGGAGCCGTGCGATTCGGCGACCGATCTGGATTGCGACGGCACGCCGGGCGCGTGTCCGAGCGGCCTCTACTGCCACACGAGCATCTGCGTGCCGCCCTGCAAGGTGGGCGAGATCGGCAACTGCCCCATCGGCTCGACGTGTCAGGGCACCGCTCAGGGCTCGATCTGCGTCCCTGACGACTGCACGACCGGCGGTTGCCCGCCAGGCTCGGTGTGCGACTCGCAGACCAAGAAGTGCAAGCCAGCCTGCGACGGCGTCGTGTGTCCGTTCGGCGAGTCGTGCAAGGACGGCAAATGCGTCGACTTGTGTGCCGGCGTGCAGTGCCCGCCGCCGAAGCAGTGCTGGCTCGGCGAGTGCAAGGCGCCCTGCAAGTGCTACGCGGGGGACATCGGCTGCAACACCGGCGAGGTGTGCGACAAGGGCGGCACCGACGGTTGCGTGCCTCCAGCGTGCCAGGGCAAGACCTGCGCGGCGGGTGAGCACTGCGACGCGACCGGCGCGTGCGTCGGGAAGTGCTCCGGTGTGATCTGCCCTCAGGGCCAGAAGTGCAACTCGACCACCGGCTGCGTCCCGCTCTGTGAAGGCGTGCTCTGCGGCGACGGTGAGACGTGCAACCCGAAGACCGGCGCTTGCGAGGCTTCGCAGTGCAACCCCCTCTGCATTCCGCCGAAGGTCTGCGTGGCCGGGCAGTGCGTGTTGCCCGAGGCGGGCACGGGCGGCAGCGGTGGCGCGGTCAACGACGCGGGCAGCGACGCGGCGGCCGCGAGCGGCGGTCAGACGCCGAAGGGCGGCACCACCGACAGCGGCGACGACGGCGGCTGCGGCTGCCGCGCGCCGAAGACCGCGCCGGTCTGGCCTGCGGCGCTCCTCGGCCTGCTCGGCGCTCTCGGGCTCCTGGCCCGCCGCCGTCGGAGCTGAGAGGTCGGACCCTCGACCTCCTCGATCAAGGCATCGAGCTCGGAACGCGCTCGGTACCGACTCGAGCGGGGTTACTCCCCGTCCTCCCGCCGGGGCGTGACCACCACCGAGTCGATCAGCCAGCCGTCTTTGGTCTTTGACAGGCCGAAGGTGACGTCGCGCTCGTCGCGCTCGGGGCCGCTACCGCGATCACCGGTCATGCTGGCGCTGCCGCGGACCGTGGCGCTGGTGGCGCCGGCCAGCAGCTCGACGGAGTCCGGGTGGATCTCGACCTCCGCGGTGCGAAAGATCGTACCGGCGCGCGTGGCCACACCGACCAGGTCGTCGCGACCGGACTTCAGGTTGGTGAGCTCGCTGATGTCCACCCGCACGTTCGGCACGAACAGCGTCTCGAACTCCTTCTTCATGCGCGTCCCGCGGAAGATCGGGTTCTCGCCCGGACCGGAGACCCGAACCACCGTCGCCAGGCGGTCGAGCTGCTCGCGGATCAGCTCCTCGTCGTTCTTCCGCGCGAAGATCGCGTAAAGCAGGACGGCGACGCCGATCACCGCGGCGCCGATCCCGAGCCAGCGCCTGGACACTAGTTCCTCGCGAGCTTGACCCGCCAGTCCACGGGCAGGTCCAGGAAGCCCTCGAGGCACAGGAAATCGTAGATCCCGTCGCAGATCACCTCGGCGGTGTCGCTGAACAGGTGCGGATCGGTGAAGAAGCGGATGGTCTCGTCGCGGAAGGCTTCCTCGCTGTTCTGGAGCTTGCCGAGCAGCTCGTCGCCGCAGAAGTTCACCATCTGCTCCATGAAGATCCGCTCCCAGTTGGCGCGGAACTCGGGGAACTGCGTGCTCAGCACCTTGTAGTTCACCGCGTTCGGGCTGCGGCCGGTGTGGGCTGCGCGGAGCGTCGCGCGGCACATGGCCTCGAGGCGCGGCGGCAGGTGCTTCTGCAGGAACTCGAGCAGCACGCCGCTGTGGATGTGCATCACCCGGTTCAGCTCCGGCGAGCGCCGCGACAGGAAACCGACCTGCAGATCGCGCTCGATCTTGGCCAGCAACTCCAGCGTCTGCTGCTTGACGTCGTTGCTGGTGTACTCGAAGCCCTCGAGCTCGGCGCGCAGGCGGTTCTTGTAGCGGTTCAGGACGTAGTACACGCCCTGCTCGGCGTGGTGGATGACCTTGTCCTTGTCCCCGCGGGACTTCTCGTGCAGCTCGCTCTCGAAGAACAGCTTCGCGATGCGGCGCCCGATGGTCTTCATGTTCTGGGTGGCGAAGTTGCCGTCGCTGGCGAAGAGCCGGCTGAGCAGTCGGGTCATGGTCTTGCCCTGCTGCTCTTCGAGCTGCTCCGCCGGTACGTTCGGGCTCTCGCCGGTGCCGAGCGCGGCCTGCATGCCCTTGATCTGAGCGACCACCTGCGCGGTGATGGCGTCGAGCTCGGGGCTGGTCTCGAGCTCGCCCTTGTAGTGGACGATGCGGGCCTGGACCTGCTCGTTCAGGAGGCCTAGCGCCTGAAAGGTGAGCTTCTCCTTCTCGTGCTCCGTCATCGAGGGCTGCTCGCGGCGCAGGGGCGGCGGGCGCTGAGGGGGCTTTGGCGGGGGCTTGCGAGGCGGGGCGGCGTCGGTCACGACCGCGGAGAATAGCCGAGCTTGTCCCTGGCGTCGCCAAGGTTCAGGGACTAGCGTCGCCCGGTCCCTCGGAGGAGAGCTGTCATGCGCTTCGTGCTTCGGAACCTGGTCTTTTCCAGCGTGCTGGCCATCGGCTGCGCACGCGGTCCCAACGTCTCGACGGACCAGCTGCCGCTCAAGCGCGTGGTCGTGTACCGCAACGGCGTCGGCTACTTCGAGCGCTCCGGCCGCGTGGACGCGGACGCGGTGACCTTCAAGATGCGCCAGCGCATGGTGGGGGATTTTCTGGCCACGCTGGCCATCGTCGAGCGCGGCGGCAGCTCGGTGCGGGCGGCGTCCTTTCCCCTCGAGATCCTGGACGACGAGCAGGAGCCCGAGCTCGATCCGCGCTACCAGAGCATGCTGAAGCCCTGGCCGGGGCTGCCGCCGAAGAAGAAGGAGAAGAACCCGCTCCGCGAGGTCATCCTGCAGCTCGACGGCAAGGAGCACGATCTGGCCATCGGTTACGTGTCCGAGACGCCGGTCTGGCGTCCTTCCTACCGGGTGGTGGTGCAGGACGGCGGCAACGCCGATCTACAGACCTGGGGCATCGTGCAGAACGTCTCGGGCGAAGACTGGAAGGCCGTCGATCTGGTGCTGGTGGCCGGCGCGCCGCTGGCCTTCGAGTCCACGCTGGGCGATCCCGTGATCCCCGAGCGCCCCATCGTGACCGACACCGGCGAGGTGATCGCGGCGGTGCCGACCGGCGTCACCAGCCTGCAGCAGCGGCGCGAGGCGGAGCTCGAGCGCTTCGGAGGCGAGGCGGCGGAGGAGACGGCGGCGGACAAGGCCATGGAAGGCGGGCTCGGCCTCCGCGGCGCTGGACCTGGTGGCGGTGGCCTGTCGGACCTCGACGAGGACGACGCGCCCAGCACCAAGGCCGGTGGCAAGGGAGATCTGGCGAAGAACAAGAAGAAGCCGGCGCCCAAGCGCGTAGCCGCCACCGGTGCAGCCCGACCGACGACGCCCTCGGCGGAGCCGGCGCCCGCGCCGCCCAGGGAGGCGCCGGCGCCGAGCCGCGACGAGCGGCGGCGCATGGCGCTGGAAGAAGCCAAACGCGAGGGCCTCTCGGCGCCGCGTCGCATGAGCGCGCTGGCGGCGGTCGCCGTCGAGGCGGGGGCGACGCGCTACGAAATCCCGACGCCGACCACGGTGCCGAACGAGAGCGCCACCATGGTGTTGCTCCTGAACAAGCGTGTGCCGGGCGAGGCGGTGTTCCTGTTCGCGCCCGACGGCGGCGTCCCCGAGTCGGGGTCTCATCCGTTCCGCGTGGTGCGCTTCACGAACGCGACCAACGGGCTGCTCGAGCGCGGCCCCATCGCCGTCTTCGAGAAAGGCTCGTTCCTGGGCCAGGGCATGCTCGATCCGCTGCCGCCCAAGGCCACCGCGGTGGTGCCCTTCGCGCTCGAGCGCAGCCTGGCGGTGCACCTCGATCGCAAGTACGACGAGCAAGGCGCCCGCGTGTTCAAGATCGAAGCGGGCGAGCTCTGGATCGAGCGGGACAGCGTTCAGAAGACGCTCTACACGGTCGCGAACGGCGGCGACAAGCCGGGCAAGGTCCTGGTCAAGCACCCGCGCGCGGCCGGCACCCGGCTCTTCAAGCCGCCAGCGGGCACCGAAGACAACGCGGGCCTCGGGCACGCCCTGGTGCCGATGAGCGTCAGGCCCTTCGGCAAGAGCGAGCTCACCGTGGACGAGCGGCGCGCGCACCAGCAGATGGTCAGCTGGCTCTCGCCGCTGGCCGACGAGGCCGTCAAGGCCTTCCTCGCGGACAGCCGCGCGAACCCCGGGGTGCAGGCGCAGCTCAAGAGCGTGTGGGCCGTCCGCGAGGTCTGGAAGAAGAGCGTGGACGAGGAGCGGAAGCTCGTGGACGAGCAGGCGGAGCTGGAGAAGGCCGCGAACGAGACCCGCCTGTCGCTGCGCGCCATCGAGAAGAACACCCAGGCGGCCGACCTGCGCGTGAAGCTCACCAAGCGCCTGGACGAGGTCACCAAGCGTTTGGAGCAGATCACCAAGCGCCTGATCGAGGTGAAGATGGCGATGAACGAGCAGGAGGTGCGCTTCCGCGACGCCGTCCGCGAGATCAAGCTCCTGGCGGCGCCGCCGCCCAAGGAGTGAGCCGAGCGGGACCCGCGGCCGGGTTGACAAAGCTGACGTTACGTATCATTTGAAGCGCCCATGATGGAGCCCGAGGCGGTCCGCGCCCTCCTGGCAAAAGCCTTTCCCGACGGGGAGATCCGCGTCGAGGACATGACCGGAACCCAGGATCACTACGACGCGACCATCGTCTCCGAGGCCTTCGTCGGTAAGAGCCGCATCGAGCAGCACCAGCTGGTCTACGCGGCGCTCGGCGAGGCCATGCGCGGGCCCATCCACGCGCTCGCGCTCAAGACCTACACGCCCGAGGCCTGGGCGAAGACCAGAGGTTAGGACCATGGACGACGCACTCCGACAGAAAATCCAAGACACCATCGGCCAGAGCGGGGTCGTGCTGTTCATGAAGGGCAGCAAGATCTTCCCGCAGTGCGGCTTCTCCGCGCGGGTGGTTCAGATGCTGAAGGAGCTCGGCGCGGACTTCCGCGACGTGAACATCCTGCAAGATCCGGAGCTGCGCGAAGGCTTGAAGGAGTACTCGAGCTGGCCCACCTTCCCGCAGCTCTACGTGGACGGAAAGCTCGTCGGCGGCTGCGACATCGTGACCGACCTGTTCGAGAGCGGCGAGCTCAAGGAGCTGGTCCAGAAGAGCTGAGGGCGCGGTTCGGCCCGCGCCTCCCTCAACGCTCCACGCCCACCCCCGAGACCTTCGCCACCTCGAAGCTCGCCCGCGCGGCGCGGTTCGCGTCCGCGAACGGGAAGGTGAGGGTGGTCGGGCCGTCGGCCTTGCCGGTGATCATGCCCTCGTGCTGGCCGATCACCGCGCGCACCTTGTTGCGGTCGAGGCTCTTGGTCTTGTCCGCGATGCGGCCGAGGGCGCCGGAGGCCCGGACGTCCCTGCCGCCGTCCGGGAAGAGCACCGACTCTCGCACCTGCGCGGGATCGCCGAAGGCGCCGATCCAGTAGACCAGCGAGGCGGCGGCGGCGCCGGGGGTCGGGCCGGTGAACCAGGCGCCCAGATGGTGGGTCGTGCCCAGCGCGCAGCGCGCGTAGAGCGCCCCGTGCGTCGCGCCGAGCTTCTCGGTCAGCGCGTTGGCGAGCTTGAGAAACGCGCGGCGCTCCCCCGAGTAGAAGTACGGCGTCACGTATTTCCCGGCGAAGGTCAGGCGCAGCCCGTGAGGCGAGCCGTCGAGCGGGACTGGCTCCGGCGCCAGCGTGACCTCGGTGCCGATGCCCTCGTGGCTGGCGATCTCGCCGGCCTCCTTCCAGACGAAGCGCCAGCTGCCGTTCGGGTTCTTGGTCAAGAACTCCCCGAGCGCGGGGTCAGCCGCGGGATCGGCGTTCGGGCGGGCGAGGGCCAGCTCGACCACCCAGCCTTCGACCTCCGTCGGTCCGATGGTCGCACCGCGCATGATGCGCGCGCGCGTCGCTTCGCACACGCGCTGCGCGCGCTCCGCGCGCTCGCGCTCGTACTGATCGGCGCTGATCGCGGACGCGCTCGGGCTCGCGCTGCCCCAGGACCAATTGCTACCCGGAGCCAGGTAGCGAAACGCGGCGCCGATTGCGACGACGGCGACGACGACGATGACCAGCGGCGCGACGACGCGCGGCACACCACGGCGCGGCTTGTTGGCGCCGCCCTCGAGCGCCGCGCGGCGGGCCGTCACCAGGCGGCGGGCGAGCTCGGCGGCGCGACGCTGGCGGAGCTCCGGCGCCAGGGTGCCCCAGTGATCCGTCATCCCGGCGATGTCGGCGGACACCTCGGGGCCGGCGCCGACCAAGCGGATCTTGCCGCCCTCGACGATGGCGTCGCCGGCCATGCCGAAGCGCGCGATGGCCTCGCCCACCATCACCTCCAGGTCGGCGAAGCTGCCGTCGTAGTGCTCCGGCGAAGCGGGAGGCACGCTCGGCGCTCCGAGCGCTTCGGGGCGGTCCACGGAAGCGAGGGTCGGCCCGGTGGGCGTGACGCCCAGGTCGAGCGGGGCGCCGGAGGGCGGCACGATCAGATCCGGGATGTCCACCGACTCGTCGGGCTCCGCCACGGGCACCTCGGGGTGCTCTTCGCCGGCGCGGACGCGCCGGAGCATCTCCCGCTTCTCCGTGGCGCGGTCCCGGAACAGCTCCTGCATCGCACCGGCCAGCGCTTGCTCGGGGTCGGCGGCGCCCAGGGTCTCGTGGGTCACCGCCAAGAGATCGCGGCGCATCTCGGCGGCGGTCGCGTAACGCCCGGCGGGATCCTTGACGAGCGCCTTCAGGATCACGCGCTCGAGCGAGACCGGGCAGTCGGGGGCCACCTGGCTCGGCGGCAAGATCGGCTCCTTGGTGATGGCCTCGAGGCTCGCGAGCACGCTGTCGCGCTTGAACAACCGCCGCCGGCTCACCAGCTCGTACAGGACCACGCCGAGCGCGAAGATGTCGCTCCGGCGGTCGAGCGGCTTGCCGCGCGCCTGCTCGGGCGACATGTACTCGACCTTGCCCTTGAGCTGGCCCGCCTCGGTCTCCGGAGAGATGCGCACGAACGCCTTGGCGACGCCGAAGTCGAGGACCTTCACGCCGCCGGAGTAGGTGACGAACACGTTCTGCGGGGAGACGTCGCGGTGAACGATGCCGAGCGGCGAGCCCGCGTCGTCGGTGAGCTCGTGGGCGGCGTGCAGGCCGGAGCAGGCCTCGGCCACGATGTAGGCCGCCAGCCCGAAGGAGGTCTTGCGCTTCACCGCGAGGCTGCGCTTGATGAGCGCCGCCACGTTCTCGCCCTCGAGGTACTCCATCACCAGGTACAGGTGCTGGCCGGAGTGCCCGAGATCGGTGACTTGAACGACGTTCTTGTGCTGAATGCCGGCGGCGATGCGCGCCTCGTCCAAAAACATGTCCACGAAGCGTTGCTGCTCCGCCAGGTGCGGCAGGATGCGCTTGATGACCACCGGGCGCTCGAAGCCGCTCGGGCCGCGCAGGCGCCCGAGCAGGATTTCCGCCATGCCGCCCGTCGCGAGGTGGCCGACCACCTGATATCTGCCGATGCTCTCCAGTGGGGCAGGGGAAGCCATCGCGTCGTCCGGGCACGCCAGCGTAGTCGACAGCCGCGCGGAATTGTGCACTTTTCGGGACGGACCATGACCGAACGCCCCCTTGTCTTGCTCTCCAACGACGACGGCTATCGCTCCCGCGGCATCTCCGCGCTCCGCGACGCGCTCTCGGAGATCGCGGACGTCGTCGTCTGCGCCCCCGAGGTCGAGCAGAGCGCCTCCAGTCACGCGCTGAGCCTTCACCGCCCGCTCCGACTGTTCCGGCACGAGCCCGGAGTGTTCTCGGTGGACGGCACGCCGGCGGACTGCGTCTACGTGGCGCTCGCGGCCGGCGAACGCGTCTTGCCTCGCAAGCCCGATGCCGTCGTCAGCGGGCTCAACCACGGGCTGAACCTGGGCGATGACGTGTTCTACAGCGGGACGGTCGCTGCGGCGCGCGAAGGCGCGCTCAAGGGGTTGCCGGCGCTGGCCGTGTCCGCGGGCGCGGGCGCGGACTTTGCCGCCGCAGCAGCGCTGTCTGCCCGCCTGCTCGAGGCGCTCCTGGCCGAACACCGGGGGCGGGCCGTGCTGCTCAACGCGAACTTCCCTGCCGGCGCGAGCTGGCCGGTTCGCGCCACTCGGCTCGGCCGGCGCGAGTACGAGGAGAGCATCGAGTTTCGCCGTGATCCGCGCGGCCGCGAGTACCTCTGGATCGGTGGTCCGCTGCGCGAGCATCGCCCTGTACCCGGCTCGGACACCGAAGCCTTCGACCAGGGCGCGGTGGGTGTCACGCCGTTGGTTCTGGATCTCTGGGGGCGCGAGACGCACGCCGAGGCGGAGAGTGTCGTCGAACGAACGGGCGCGAATTGAGATGAAGAGCTTGGGGGGCGCTCGGAAATGAACTAATGAATGCGCCGATGGCTGCCCGCAAGCGCTCCGCCCAGACCCCGAAGCCCCGTTCACCGGCCCGAGGGAAGCTCACCCCGCGCGGAGGCAGCAAGAAGTCGCCTCTCGCCAAGAAGCCCCCCAAGCACGCCCTGCCGCACATCGCGGCGGAGCTGGTCGATGGGCTCAGCTACGTACGCAAGCTAATCCGCGAGATCCCGAACTTCCCCCAGCCGGGGATCCTTTTCAAGGACATCACGCCGCTCTTGGCCAACCCGAAGGCCTTCCACATCGTGTTGGACGCCATCGCGGAGCGCTTCATGGGCGAGCACATCGACGCGGTGGTGGGCATCGAGTCCCGCGGCTTCATCTTCGGCGGCGCGCTGGCCGCTCGGCTGAACGCGAGCTTCGTCCCGGTGCGCAAGCCCGGCAAGCTGCCGTACCGCACCGACAAGGTGAGCTACTCGCTCGAATACGGCGAGAGCGAGCTGGAGATGCACCGCGACTCGCTGCCCGAGGGTTGCCGCGTGTTGGTGGTGGACGACCTCCTCGCCACCGGCGGAACCGCCGCCGCCGCCGGCGAGCTGGTGCACCGACAGGGCGCCTACGTGGCCGCCTACGCCTTCGTGGTGGAGCTGGGCTCCCTCGGAGGTCGCGAGCGCCTGCTGCCGACCCCGGTGATTTCCTTCCTGCAGTACGACTGAGCTGGGGCAACTCGCGCGGGATCTGGTACGATCTCCGCATGGCTTTCCGGGGATGGCTGGTTTTCGGGCTTGGGCTCGCTCTGCCGCTGGCGACGCAGGGCTGTGACGACGGCGCCTACGACGGAGGTGGTTCGTCCGGCGGCAGCGGCGGCAGCGGCGGCAGCGTGCCGATCACGGGCGCGGGCGTCGGGCAGGCGTGCAGCGGAGCGACGCCGTGCCGGCCGGGGCTCGCCTGCACGAACGGGGTGTGCGAGCTGGGGCACTCCACTCCGGAGGGACAGAACTGCGTGATCGGCGGCGAGTGCCAGGACGGCCTCACGTGCCTCCTGGGCAAGTGCGCCAAGGCCGGCACCGGCCAGACCGGAGACAGCTGCACGAGCGACGCGGACTGCATCAGCGGGCATCGCTGCGTGCTCGCCGGTTTCTCGACTCAGTGCGCGCCGGAGGGCACCGGCGACGTGGGCGCGGACTGCCAGGTCGCCGGGGACTGCTACTCGGGTCTGACCTGCACCCTCGGCAAGTGCGGGCAGCCGCTGCCTGGCGCGCCGACCTTCGGGCTGCCGACCTGGCAAGGCGTGAGCTGCGAGGGTGCGACGGCCGGCACCGTGCGGGCCTACTTCGAGGTGCCGGGCGCGAACCCCAAGGGCCAAGAGGGTGACTTCTTCCGGCTGCCGTTCCCGAACGACGTCCGCATCAAGGGCGGCACCCTCGACCTCACCGGCTTTCCGACGCCGGGCGCCGAGCTGCTCGGCTTCGATCCGGTGAAGCTCTACGTGGACGCCCTGGATCAGGGCGAGGGCGCCTGGGGCACCAACCCGACCATGGTGTTCCGGTTTTCCGGCGAGATCGACTTCGACACCTTCACCAAGACCAGCGGTGGCATCTACCCGATCCAGTGGGTGGACATCACGCCGGGCACCCCGGAATACGGCTCGAGCGCAGGCCTCTTCTTCCAGTACGACCCCAACAAGAGCAACTACGTCTGCCCGAACAGCATCTCGATGCGGCGGCCGACGGGCTACCCGATGACGCCCGGGCACCAATACGCGGTGTTCCTCACCACCGCCGGCAAGTCGAAGAGCGGCGCCGCCATCGAGCGCTCCGAGCACCTCGCAGCGGTGCTGGCGGACGCGGCTCCCTCCGACGCCGCGCTCGCGGCGGCGCACGCCGCGTTCGCGCCGCTGCGCGCCTACCTCAAGGACAAGCTGATCGGCACCGAGCTGGTGCTGAACGCCGCGGTCATCACCGCAGGCAAGGTGCGCGATCCGATGCAGAAGCTCGCCTCGGTGGTGGACGCGCTGCCGGCGCCGACCGCGAAGAGCTGGGTGAAGTGCGGCGGCGGCGCCAAGTCGCCGTGCCCCCAAGCGGAGGGCGAGCGGGCTTGCGGTGACGGCAGCGCGGCGGACTTCGACGAGTACCACGCGCTGGTCTCGCTGCCGGTCTTCCAGAAGGGCACGCCGCCGTACACGGAGTCGGGCGGCGACGTGCGGCTCGATCAGCCGGAGCGCAGCGAAGACGTCTGCCTGGCGCTGACGCTGCCCAAGGGCACGATGCCGCCGAGCGGCTGGCCGCTGGCGGTCTACGCGCACGGCACCGGCGGCTCGTTCCGCAGCCACGCGCGCGCAGAGATCGCCGGCGCCCTCGCCAAGGCGGCCACGCCGGGGGGCACCGTGGGCTTCGCGGTGCTCGGCATCGATCAGGTCCAGCACGGCCCGCGCCGCGGCGCCTCCACGGCGTCGCCCAACGATCTGTTCTTCAATTTCAAGAACCCGGCCGCGGCCCGCGGCAACCCGCTCCAGGGCGCGGTCGATCAGGTCGCGCTCGCGCGCCTCGCGGCGGCGCTGGACGTGGACGCCGCGACCAGCGGCGGCGCGGCCTTCAAGGCCGATCCCGCGGCCATCGTGTTCTACGGCCACTCGCAGGGCTCGACCGAGGGCAGCCTCGCGCTGCCGTACAGCGACGGCTACAAGGCCGCCGTGCTGAGCGGGAACGGCGCGAGCTTGATCCACGCGCTGCTCGCCAAGAAGCAGCCGGTGAACATCGCCGGCGCGCTGCCCTTCGTGATCGCAGACCTCGATCCGAGCACCGGCAAGCTCCGCAGCGGGGATCTCCACCCCGTGCTGAGCCTGCTCCAGATCTGGATCGACCCCGCCGACCCGCTCAACTTCGGTCGCGTCATCGGCAAGGCGCCGGAGACCGGCAAGCTGCCGAAGCACGTCTTCCAGACCTACGGCACCGGCGACAACTACAGCCCCGGCAAGACCATGGCGGCCTTCGCCCTGGCCTCGGGGCTCGAGCTCGCCACGCACGACTCGAGCGCCACGAGCACGGAGCCGATCGGCGAGCCGCCCCTGCCCGAGAAGACCCTGCCGCTCGCCGGCAACGTCAGCGTGAGCGGCACCCCGACCACGCTGGTGGTCCGTCAATACGGTCCGCCGACCGGCAAGGACGGCCACTTCGTGGCCCTCGACGTGGCGGCGGCGACCGCGGACATCGCGCGCTTCCTCGGCATGGCGGCCCAGGGCGCGGTGCCGCAGGTCGGGCAGTAGCTCAGAGCCATTCCCACGGGAACGCCTGAACCTCGGCGATGCTGGTGCGCCCCAGCGCCAGCGCGACCAGTCGATCGACGCCCAGCGCGTTGCCACCGGCGGGCGGCATTCCCTCGCCGAGGGCCACCAGGAGCTTCTCGTCCAGCGCGTAGACGGGCCGGCGCGCGCGGCGCCGCGCGCGTCGATCGGCGACGAAGCGCGCGCGCTGCTCCACCGGGTCGGTGAGCTCACCGAAGCCGTTGCAGAGCTCGACGCCGCCCAGGTAGAGCTCGAAGCGCTCGGCCACGCGGGGATCGCTCGGGCTCCGGCGCGCCAGCGACGCCTGAGAAGCGGGATAATCACACAGGAATACTGGACGGCGACGGGCGGCGAGCGCCGGCTCGACCGCGTCGACCAAGAGCTGGTAGAAACGATCCTCGTCCTCTTCCGCCAGGCGCACGGCGTCCTCGACGTCGGCGTGGCGACGAAATGCGTCGCGCACGCTGACGCGATCGAAGGGCGCTCGCACGTCGATCTTCCTGCCGTCGGCCAACTGAACGCGGGGCTTGCCGGCGAGGCGGCGCACTACGCGCTCGACCAGCGCCTCCGTATCGGCCATCACCGCATCCTGCCCGGCGAAGGCGCGGTACCACTCCAGCATCGTGAACTCGGGCTCGTGCAAGCTGCCGAGCTCGTCCTTGCGGAAGCAGTGCGCGAGCTGGAAGCAGCGCGGGATGCCACCCACGAGCAGTCGCTTCATCTGAAACTCCGGCGAGGTCGAGAGGTAGCCGCCCGCCGCCCCGAGCGCGTCGACGTGGAGGTCGAGCCCCGGCGTGCGAACCCGCGCCGGCGTGTCCACCTCCACGAAGCCCGCCTTCGCGAAGTAGCGCCGGATCTCGTCGCACGCAGCGGCGCGCCCGAGCAGATGTCGACCGACTCCCTCCCAGGTGAAGCGCGCGACCTCGCCGTCGCCGCGCGGCGCGGGGCAAGGGAAGCGCTCGCGGACCTCGGCGTGCGTGAGCTCGGTGCGCGCGAGCCTCCCGGCGACCACCAGCAGATCCCCGGGAGCGACCTCCGCGGCGGCCGCCAGGCTCACCCGCAGGCTCGCGAACGCGTCGGCGAGCACGAGGCGCTTGCCCAGGACGCTGGCCACTCGCCCGCCTACGGCGACCTCCCGGGCGCGGCTCGGCCTAGCGCCAGGCGCTGTGAGGTCGCTCGGTGCGAGAACCGGGCTCAACCGCCCGCGAACACGCGCGCGGCGAACGCGGCGATCTGTACGCCCATCCACGGTCCTGCGATCGCGAGCACCACGGCCACCACCACCAGGCGGGGCAGGTGCGCCAGAGTGACGTCCTGAACCTGGGTCGCTGCCTGCATCACCGCCACGGCGAGCCCGATGACCGCCGCGGCGCCCACCACCGGGAGCGAGACGGCGACCGCCAGAAGCAGCGCCTCCTGGGCGTTGCCGATCAGGTGCGCGACGTCCGGCACGGCTCAGTCCTGGCTCGCGTCGCTGGCGGCGTCGCCGCTGTCGGCGCCTGCGGTGCCGTCGCTACCCGCGGCGCCGTCGCTGCCGGCGGCGCCACTGCTGCCCGCAGCTCCGTCGCTGCCGGCGCTACCGCCGCTGCCGCCCGAGCCGCCACTGCCACCGGTTCCGGGCGGGATGGCCGCGGCGTCCACCGACGGATCGGGCTCGTAGCTCTCGACCTTGGGATCGCAGGCGCTGACGGAGGACTTGGCCGGGGGCGCGGGGCAGCACACCGCACTCTTCGACTTCACCTCCCAGGGGCCGCGGCAGATGAGCCCCTGTTCGCAGTCGTCATTGCCATTTCCGAGATCGCAGCTCTCGCCCTCGCCCGCGTCGCCGCACGCGCCGAAGAGGCCCAGCGACGCGACCAAGAGCCCCAGCTTGGCGGCGCGCCCCAGCATCAATCGGCCCCCGCGTCGTTGCTGGCGTCGCCCGCGCTGCCGTCGCCACCCGCGGCGCCGCTGCTGCCGCCCGAGCCGCTGTCGCTTCCCGCAGCGCCGCCGCTGCCGGCGCTGCCGCCGGAGCCGCCGCTGCCAGCGCTGCCGCCCGACCCGCCACTGCCGGCGCTGCCGTCGCCGCCGCCGCTGCCGCCCGACCCGCCGCTGCCGCCCGACCCGCCCGCGCCGCCGCTGCGCAGGCAGCTATCGGAGCTGATGGTCTGCCCCACCGGGGGGCAGCACCGATCGGCCGAGTCATCGACGAGCTCGGCTCCGGACACGCAGATCAGGCCGCTCTCGCAGTCCTGGTTGCCGTTCAACGGGTCGCAGCGGTCGCCCTCGCCCTGCTTGGCGCAGCCGGGTGCCCAGAGCAGGGCGGAGAGGGGAATGGCGCAGAGATGGGGCAAGAGCCGGCGCAACATGTTCGCCCTCAATAGCATGACTCGTCGGCATTCCGTCAGGGGGAAGGCGGAAATTCGCGGAGTTTCCCCGCTACTCGCCGCCGGCGCGGCGCCGCTTGGCCTCGACCGCCTCGGCGAAGAGGCCGACGTACTGGAATGCGCTGGTGATGGAGAAGACCAGCGAGATGTAGACCAGGGTTCGGCCCACCACGACGAGGTCCACCACCCCGAGGTCGAGCGGGCCGAGCGACAGGTGGTACGGATAGCCGACGATCAGCGCGATGATGCCGATCATCTGTAGCGCGGTCTTGCTCTTGCCGCCTTCGCCGGCGGCGATCACCACGCCTTCGCTGCTGGCGATGGACCGCAAACCGGTGATGCTGAGCTCGCGGGCGAGCAAGAGCGCCACCGCCCACTCCGGGATGCGGCCCATCGGCACCATCCACACCAGCGTCGCCATCACGATCAGCTTGTCCGCGAGCGGATCGAGGAACTTGCCGAGCACGCTCACGACGCCCAGCTTGCGCGCCAGGTAGCCGTCCAGCAGATCGGTGATGGCCGCTGCGCCGTAGACGATGGCGGCCCAGGTGCAATCGGTGGGGGTGCCGCTGTCGAGCAGCCAGAGCACCAGCGGGATCACCGCGATGCGTCCGAAGGTCAGCAGGTTGGGCAGATTGACGGCGTCCTCTTTGAGCGAGCGCCGCCGTTCGGCGCGCACCTTCGGGTCGAGCTTGGGCTTCCTCTTGCGCGGCCGGCGCGAGCGGCGGGAAGGCGGCGCTTCGGAGGCGGGCATCGACGCGGCGAGCATACAGGGAATCGGCTGCGTCAGGTCGCGTCGACGAATACGGCTCCGTCGCCGTTCATGCTGACCAGCCCGGCCTGAACGGCGGACGCATCGCCCGGGCCTTGCGCCTGCGGCAGGATCCGCCCGACCCAGCCCACGACAGTGCCGCCCCGGAGCATCAGCGGGCGCTCGGGACTGACCTGGACGGCGAACAGCGACGCGCTCGTGCGCAAGGCGAGCAAGCCCTCGCCGGAGAGCTGGACCATGGGCACGTGCTCCATGGCGCCAATCGACAGCCGGCCGCTCTCGTGCCGGAGCGACGTGTCGAAGCCGATCACGCGGTCCTCGCGCGCGTAGAACAGCTCGCGCTCGAGGCGGGTGACCAGCAAGCGCGGCTCGGCGGAGAGCACCAGCGAGCCCATGCCCTCCAGCACCACGAGCGGCGTGCGCATGCCGCCGAGCGGCTCGTCGAGCTCACGACCGCGAGCGCGCCGATGGATGGCGCTCTGGCGAAACGCTCCAGCTTCGGGCAAGAGGGCCCGCACCCGATCCAGGCGTACTGCGAAGCCGCCCTCGAGACGGATCAGGGCGACCTCCGGCGAGCTCGCCACTACGCGACCGTCGAGCGGCGGCGCGAGCAGCAGGCTGTCGGCCAGCTTGCGCGGCGAGCTGACCCCAGCGACGGCGGGTGGGGGTCGTGGCTCGAGCGCGGCGCCGATGTCGGCGACTGGTGGGGGGGGCACGGAAGCGCGCGCCCTGAGCGGTCGGGACGGAGGCGGCACGTCGCCCCCGAGCTCGTGCCAGTGACCGGTCAGTGCGGGGTCGCCTCGGCCCGACTCGGCGCGAGAGAAAGCCTGGGTGTCGCCCTCGAGCTCGTGCACCGCCTCCGCCGCGACGGCACGCACGGCCTGCATCTCGGGGCGCGGGCCGGGCTCGATCAGGTCGGCGAGCGCCTGTTGCATGCGCCGCGCCAGGTGCGGCTGACCGGCCCGCTCGAACGTCGTGGCGGCCTTCTCGAAGTCACCCAGGCGCTGGTGTACGAGCCCGAGGTAGCCGGCAGCGCGCTTGTGACGAGGACTGTGCTCCAGGAGCTGCTCGAAGGTGTCGCGCGCCCTGAGGAGCTGGCCGGTCTTCAGGTAGCACAAGCCCAGGTTCAGGCGCGGCGTCTCGGCTTCGGGGCGCGCGCGCACGATCTCTTCGAAGATGCTGATGGCGCGCGGGTACAGGCCCAGCCGGAAGTAGACCACGCCGAGCAGACCTTGCCCTTCGACGTCAGCCGGCTGGAAGCCGAGCGCACGCTCCAGCTCCTCCTTGGCCTCGCCGACGCGGTTTTCCTGGAGCAGCTCGCTGCCGCGGTACAGGTGGAACAAGAAGTCTTCCGCAGCAAACGCCCCGCTCGACGGCAGCTCCGACTCGCGCTCGCGGTCGTCGGGCGCTTGCTCCGGCGGGCGATCGCTGCCGCCGGCGCGCTCGCTGGCCTCTGCCAGCGAGGGCAGGACGCCGGGGTCGGGGCGGGTCATGACAGGGGGAAGGGTAGCGAAGATCGAAAGCAAGCACGAGCCTTCAGCTCGCGGCGCGCACGGCTTCTTCGAGCCCGAACCTGCCTTCGTGCAGCGCGCGGCCGACGACCGCCGCGGCGATCTCACCGGGCGCCTGGGCGAGGGCGGTCAGGTGCGCGAGCGTGCCGACGCCGCCGCTGGCGATGACCGGGAAGTGGGTGCTCGCGGCGAGGCGCGACGTGGCGTCCACGTTCGGGCCGACCTCGGTCCCGTCGCGCTCGATGTCGGTGTAGAGCAGGCCCGCGAGGGGATGCTCGGAGAGCTCTGCCACCAGATCTTCGACGCGGCGATCGCTGGTGTTCTCCCAACCGTCGGTGGCCACCCAGCCGTCCTTGGCGTCGAGCGCGACGATCACGCGACCCGGGTGGGCGCGGGCCAGCTCGCGGACCAAGACCGGATCGGAGACGGCTGCGGTACCGAGCACGACACGCTCGACTCCGAGCTCGAGGTAGCTCTCCGCCGCCTGGGCGCTGCGGATGCCTCCGCCCACCTGGACGCCCGGCCCGAAGCTCGCGACCACGCGCCGCACCAGATCCGTCTGCACGGCCCGGCCGGCGCGGGCGCCTTCGAGATCGACCACGTGGAGCCGCGAGACCCGAGCGCGCCACTGTCGGGCGATCTCGGCGGGATCGCTCGCGTAGACGGTGACGTCGTCGTAGCGCCCGCGGCGCAGGCGCACGGCCTGGCCGTTCAAGAGGTCGATGGCGGGGATCACCAGCACGGCGCGCTCAGCTCGAGAGGAAGGCGGCGAGCAGAGCCAGCCCGGCGGCTTGGCTCTTCTCGGGGTGAAACTGCACCGCGAACACGTTGTCCCGGGCGATGGCGGCGGTGATCCGGTGAGGACCGTGGCTGGAGGTGGCGACCACTAGAGAGACATCCGCCGGGAGCGCGTGGAAGGAGTGAACGTAGTAGACCCAGGTGCCGGCGCCGCCGGCGGCGTCCAGGAGGCGGTGGCCCTCGCCGGCGTACTCCAGCTGGTTCCAGCCCATGTGCGGGACCTTCACGCCCTCCGGCGTGAGTCGCTCGACCCGCCCGGCGTAGAGCCCGAGGCCCGGCACGCCTTCGGCCTCGGCGCTCGCGTCGAACAGCACCTGCAGGCCCAAGCAGATCCCGAGGTAGGGTACGCCCTGCCGGATGCGCTCGAGGATGGCGGCGCCGAGCCCGCCGCCGAGGGAGCTCATGCAGTCGCGGAACGCGCCCTGCCCGGGGAACACCAGCCGCTCCGCCCGCCGCACGCGTTCGGGATCGGCGGTGCGCTCGACGCTGACCGCAAGCCCCGCCCGCTCCGCGGCGGCGGCCAACGCCTTCTCCACCGAGCGCAGGTTGCCGAGCCCGGTGTCGATGACCGAGAGCTGCATCAGAGCGTGCCCTTGGTGGAGGGAACGCCGGGCGCGCGGGGGTCGATCTCGACCGCGCTCCTGAGCGCCCGAGCGAAGGACTTGAAGCAGATTTCCACGATGTGGTGCAGGTTCTCGCCGGCGTGCAGCTGGACGTGCAAGTTGGCCTGCGCGCTGCGGGCGAAGGCTTCGAAGAAGACCTCGGCGAGCTCGACGTCGAACTCGCCGATCTTCGCCTTGGGCAGCGGCACGCGCCAGACGAAGAAGGGCCTGCCGGAGAGGTCGAGGGCAGCGGTCACCAGCGCCTCGTCCATCGGCAGGGTTGCCGAGCCGTAGCGGCGGATCCCGGCGCGGTCGCCCAATGCCTCGAGCACTGCGCGGCCGAGCACGATGCCGACGTCCTCGGTGGTGTGGTGACCGTCGATCTCCACGTCGCCCTTGGCCTTGACCGAGAGATCGATGGCGCCGTGCCGGGCGATTTGGTCGAGCATGTGCGAGAGGAACGGCAGCGGCGTGTCGATGCTGCTCTTGCCCGTGCCGTCGAGGTCGAGCTCGACCGTGACCGAGGTCTCCTTGGTCGTCCGTTCGACTCGCGCCCTCCGGCTCGTCACCGGAACTCCTCGACCTTCCACGCACCGCCCTCGCGCAACAGCTCCACGGTGCCGCCGGCGCCGTAGGACATGGTCGCGCGCTCGCCGATGCGCTCGAACTTCGCCGTGGGCAGCGCCGCGGCCAGGGCCTGCGTGAGCCGCGCCAGCTCGTCCTTCTGCTCGCCCTCCCAGGCCTTCTTGAGCTTGCCGGCGTCGAGCCCTTCCTTCTTGCCGTCCGGGACGAAGCGCATCAGCACGTCCCAACGTTTGTTCTCGAAGGCGCGGATGAAGGCCCGCACGGCGGCCTCCGGCGAGGCCTGGCTGTAGAGGTCGATGGCCGAGCCGTCGACCCGCCACTGGCCGCCTTCATAGACGAGCAGGAGCGACTCCCCGTTGGGCGCGGTCACGCTGGCAGTGACCAGCGGCGGCCCGGACGGGCGGGCCAGCGCGGTGGCGATGTCGCGCACCTCCTCCGGGTTCTCCTTGACCATTCGCGCGAAGGCCTCGAAGGGCAGTTGCTTCTTCGCCTCGTCGCTGAGGAGCGAATAGGCCTGCTCCGTACGCCCGGCTTTCAGCGCCTGGGCATAGGCGTCCAGCGTCTCTTTCGGGCCCTGGGCGGGCTTGCCCGTCGCGCAGCCGGCGGCGAGCGCGGCGGCCACGACGGCCACGGATCGGAGGCGGGTCACGCGGGGAGACACGCCGCCCGGATACCACAGGCCGGGCGCAGCGTCAGCGTACTGGCCTTTGCCCGGAGGCGTACTAGTGTCCGGGGTATGGCGCCCGCCCCGCCGAAGCCCCTGGGCACCGAGCGCATCGCGGTCGTCCCGCTGCGCAACTCGGTGCTCTTCCCCATGTCGGTGGTGCCCATCAACGTGGGGCGACCGCGCAGCGTGCGGCTGGTCGAGGAGCTGGTCGGCAAGGAGAGCGCCCTGGTCGGCGTGCTCACGCAGAAGGACGCCGAGACCGTCGAGCCGACCTTCGAGGAGCTGTACGAGGTCGGGACGCTCGCGCGGCTGGTCAAGGTGATACGGCTGGGGCCGAACAACTACTCCGTGGTGCTGAACGGCATCGGTCGCTTCCGCGTCGACCAGCCCCTCGGGCTCGAGCCCTACATGCGCGCGGACATCGTGCGGCTCGCCGACGAGGGGGGCGACGAGGCGTCGCTCGGGGACCTGGCGAAGCGGCTGCGCGAGGCCACCCGCAAGATGCTCGCGCTCCTGCCCAACCTGCCCAAGGAGACGGCGGGCATCCTCGACAACGTCCGCGAGGCGGGCGCGCTGGCGGATCTCATCGCCTCGAACCTGCCGGAGGAACAGGCCGAAATCGCCTTCCGGCAGCGGGTGCTCGAGGCGGTGGACGTGCGAGCGCGGATCGAGATCGTGCTCGCCGTCGTGGAGCGGCAGCTCGACGTCTTGAGGGTCAAGGGCGAGATCACCACGATGGTGCAGGAGGAGCTCAGCCGCTCGCAGCGCGATCTGGTGTTGCGCCAGCAGATGCGCAGCATCCGCGAGGAGCTTGGCGAGGCGGGTGACGACGACGAGCTGGACGACCTCCGAGAGCGCGTGGCGCGCGCGGAGCTGCCGACCGAGGCAGAGAAGGCCGCGCGCAAGCAGCTCTCGCGGCTGTCCGGCATGCAGCCGCAGGGCGCGGAGTTCCAGGTCACGAAGACCTACGTCGAGTGGCTCGCGGACCTGCCGTGGAACCGCACCACGAGCGACCGCTTCGACGTGCGCGAGGTGCGCCGCTGCCTGGACGAGGATCACTTCGGGCTCGAGCGGGTGAAGAAGCGCATCGTGGAGTTTTCGGCCATTCGCCAGCTGCGGCGCGACAAGAAGGGCCCGATCCTGCTCTTCGTCGGCCCGCCCGGCGTGGGCAAGACCAGCCTCGGCCGCTCCATCGCCCGCGCCATGGGCCGGCGCTACGGCCGCATCGCCCTCGGCGGCGTACGCGACGAGGCGGAGGTCCGCGGCCACCGCCGCACCTACGTGGGTGCCCTACCGGGCCGCATCATCCAGGCGCTGAAGAAGGTCGGCACCAAGAACCCCGTGCTCGTCCTCGACGAGGTCGACAAGATGGGCGTGGACATGCGCGGCGATCCCGCGGCAGCGCTGCTCGAGGTGCTGGATCCGGAGCAGAACGACACCTTCGTCGATCACTACATCGACGTGCCCTTCGACCTGTCGTCGATCATGTTCCTGGCCACGGCGAACTACTTCGACAACATCCCAGCGGCGCTGCGCGATCGCATGGAGGTGATCGAGGTGCCCGGCTACACGCGCACGGAGAAGCGCGCCATCGCCGAGCAGTTCCTGGTCCCGAAGCAGCTCAAAGAGCACGCGCTCAAGCCCGAAATGCTCTCCTTCGCGAGGGAGGGCGTCGAGGCCATCATCGACTACTACACGCGCGAAGCCGGCGTGCGCGGGCTGGAGCGGGAGATCGCCGCGGTGTGCCGCGACGCAGCGGTGCGGCTGGCGGAGGGGCAGACCGTCCAGGACGTGATCGTGGACAAGCCCTGGGTCGAGCAGGTCCTGGGCGTGCACAAGCACAACCCGGAGATCGCCGAGCGGCGCTTGCACCCGGGCGCTGCGACCGGCCTGTCGGTCACCGCGAGCGGCGGCGATCTGTTGCTCGTCGAGGTCACTCGCATGCCGGGCAAGGGCGAGATCACCGTCACCGGCGGCCTGCGCAACGTGATGAAGGAGTCCGCGGCCACCGCGCTCTCCTTCGTGCGCTCGAAGGCCGAGCTCCTGAAGCTCGAGCCGGAGTTCCTGCGCACCATCGACCTGCACGTGCACGTGCCCAAGGGCGGCTCCGCCCGGGACGCGGCCAGCGCCGGCGTCGCGATCTTCGTCGCCGTGGCATCGCTGCTCCTGGATACCCCGGTGAAGCCCGACGTGGCGATGAGCGGCGAGCTGACCCTGCGCGGGCGCATCCTGCCGGTGTCCGGGATCAAGGCGATGGTGCTCGCGGCGCATCGCGCGGGGATGCGCTCGCTGGTGTTGCCGGCGCGCAACGAGCGCGACCTGGAAGAGGTTCCGGACGAGGTGAAGCAAGACCTCGAGGTCCACCTCGTGAGCCGCGTGGACGAGGTCTTGCCGCTGGTGCTCGCGTCCCCGGAGGAGCGCGGTCCGCTGTCCGACCGCTCCTTCCCGCCGCCGGGCAGCGGTGAGGCTCGACCCTGACGGCGGAGCTCGGGCCCCTCTTCCGCTCGCGCTCCCTGCTCGTCGGCTTCGGCGTGGGCGGTCTCGGCTGCCTGGGCAGCGGGTTCCTTCCGCTCTTCGGCGGTCCGGGCTACGAAGCGGCGCTGCTGGCCGGTGTGCTCCTGCCGAGCGTGGCGGCGGTCTCGACGGCCGTGGCGGTCTCGGGCACGCGGGCCTCGGCCTTCGACGCGCTCGGCCGCGGCGTGGCCGCTGGGTTCGTGCTCGGTCTGCTCGGTCTCGTGCTCTCGGTGCTCCACGGCCTGCGCGTCGGCTTCTGTGATCTCTGGGACGGCGTCTTCGTGTTCTGCCTGGGACCGGGGGTCGGCAGCGTGCTGGGCGGCGCGTTCGGCGCCGGGGCGGGGCTCGTCGCCGCCGGGCGCGCGCGGCGGCGCCTGCTCTGGGCGGTGTCGCTCGCGCTCGCGGGTCCGGTCGGCTCCATCTTGGTCAGCCTGTGGCGCTTCTGGTCGAGCCCGATGGTGTTCGCGTTCGATCCCTTCTTCGGCCATTTCGCTGGCCCGCTCTACGACACCGTGATCGAGCCGCTCGACCGGCTCGAGAGCTACCGGGTCGGCTCGCTGCTGTCGCTGCTCGCCTTCGCGGCGTTCTGCTTCCACCTGGAGCGCCGCGAGACGGGCTTCCTGCTGGTGGGGCGCGGCCGACCTGGCGTGGCGCTGGCGGGGCTCCTCGCCCTCGGGGGCTCGCTCTGGGTGTCGCTCTCGGGCCCGGAGCTCGGCCACTGGAGCACCACGGCGAGTATCCGCGCCGAGCTCGAACGGACGCACTCGACGGAGCGCTGCGACATCGTCTACGCGCCCAGCATCCCCGAGCGCGAGGCGCGCATCCTGGGCCGCGAGTGCGACGCCCACGTGCGCGAGCTCGAGCGCTGGTTCGAGACCCGAGGCCCCGAGCGCGTCAGCGTCTTCGTGTTCGAGTCCGAGGGCCAGAAGGGGCGCCTGATGGGCGCAGCCAGCACCTACATCGCCAAGCCCTGGCGCCGCGAAGTGTACGTGCAGTTCGCGCGCTATCCGCACCCCGTGCTGGGTCACGAGCTCGCGCACGTCGTCGCCGGCAGCTTCGGCTCGGGACCCTTCCGCGTGAGCGGACCGCTCGGCGGCTTCATCCCGGATCCCGGGCGCATCGAGGGCGTCGCCACGGCGGCCACGCCCTCCGACGACCCGGAGCTCACGCTGGCGGAGTGGTCCCGAGCCATGCTCGAGCTCGAGCTGTTGCCGCCGCTCTCGGCGGTGTTCCGCCTGAGCTTCCTGGGCGAAAACAGCAGCAAGGCGTACACGGTGGCCGGCGCCTTCATGGAGTGGCTGCGCGCCACCCACGGCGCCGCGGCGGTGCGCGGCTGGTACGCCGGCAGGCCGCTCGAAGAGCTGACCGGCAAGGATCTGCTCGCGCTCGAGCGTGACTGGCGGGCGTCGCTGGCGGAAGCCAAGCTCGCCCCCGCCGCGCTGGAAGCCGCCCGGGCGCGCTTCGATCGTCCCGCGGTGTTCGGGCGCAAGTGCCCCCACGTCGTGGATCGCATCCTGGGGGAGGCCCACGGCAGGCTGGGGCAGGGCGACGTGCGCGGCGCGCGGGAGCGCTTCGAGCGCGTGCTCTCGCTCGACGAGGCCCACTTCGGCGCGCGCCTCGCGCTCGGCAGCTGCTCGGTCCGCGCCGGCGACGAGGCCGACGCACGGCGCCGCTTCCAGGCGCTGGCCGAGGACCAGAAGCTCCACAAGTTGCTCAGGATCGCGGCGGACGAAGCCATCGCCGACCTGGACCTCGCCAGTGGCGCCGCCGAGCCCGCGGCCCAGCGCTACCGCCGCATCGCCGAGGCGTTGGTGGACGAAGACCGGTTGCGAACGCTGGACGTGAAGGCTTCGAGCCGCGCGGACCCCGCCCGCAGCGCGATCGCCGCGCTGTTGATCGGCGACCCGCGGACAGGTCGCGACTTCGGTGAAGCAGCGGCTCGGCTCGGCGAGTGGGCCGAGGCCGAGCGGAGCGACGGGCTGCCGGAGTACTTGCTCGGCCGGAACTTCTACAACGCCGGGCGCTACGAAGAGGCCGCGCGGCGCCTCGACAGCGCCCTCGGCAAGCAGCTCACCTTGCGCCGGGTCGAGGCGGAAGCGCTGCGCTTGCGCGTGATCGTCGCCTGTGCCCTGGACGACCGCCCGAGCGGTCGCGCTGCGCTCGCCCGCTACAGAGCGCTCGCCGGGCTGGAACCTGCGGCGCGCTCGGGCGTGGAACGGGTCGCGGCGCGCTGTGGCCTGGAATGAGCCGCGCCGACCGCGCAACCCATCCCTGGGGCACGCAATGGACACGAGCTTTTCCCGACCGCTGGCGCTGGCGCTCGGGCTGCACGCCCTCGTGGCGCTCGCTGGGCGCTCGCTGGCAGCGCCGGCGGTCGGGCCTCCCGCGCAGCCCGCCCCGGGCATCGACGAGCTCGGGATCCTCGTCGAGAGCGAGCCGCCGGCCGCCGCCGAGCCGGGGCCGGCGCTCGGTGCCCTGGCAGCGCGTGGCGCGCCGGCCGCAGCGCTCACGAAGCTGGCTCGCGGCCCTGCGCCGCTCGTCGGGCAGCAGACCGGCAGCGAGCTCGGCAACGCTGGCGAGGCGGCCAGGCCGAGCGCGGCGGCCCCCGTGCCGGAGATGGCCGCGAGCCCCGAGCGCCCGGTGGACCTCGGCCTCGGCGGGCTCTGGGCTCGCGCCGGCCTGCCGGATCGCCCGAAGTCCGGCTGGCGCACCGGAGCCGACGCGGCCGGTGGGCTGGGCGCCGGCCTCGAGGCTCGGGACCAGGAGCGCGGCCTCGCGCGGGGTGGCGTGGTCGCGACGCTGGCCCGCAGCGCGGCCATCGGCCTCGGCCCGAGCGAAGGCGAGGCGACCTTCAGCGTGCTGACGGACCGCGACGGCAAGGTGACCAGCGTGAGCCTGGGCGAGGCTCGGGGCGGCGCGTGGGAAGCCACGCTCGGCGAGCTCCGGCGCTCCCTCGCTCGGAAGCGCCTGCGCGTGCCGCCCGGGGCGAACGGGCTCGCGGTTCAAGTGCTGGTGCGGGCGCGCCTGCAGCTGCCGAGCGGCTCCCGACCCGGCGAGGCCATCCGCGCCCGAGGCGCCGGCGCCGAGTTCGACGTCGCCGACCTCGGGGCTCGACCCGCGCGCGTGGTCAGCGCGCGGGTCACGAACGAGCGCTTGCTCTGAGCCCGCTCGGCGGCACCGCCTCAGAAATGCCCGCTGATGCCAGCGCTCCTGTAGCCGACCCAGGGCATCACCCGGGGCGCCTCCGCACGGGCGCTGCTCTTGGTGCTGCCGGAGCTCAGGAGCAGCAGCGTCACGCCGGCGCCGATCCCGACGATGCCGACGCCGAAGCCGACGTAGGAGAGCGTCTTGGCGCTGTCGCCGTCCTCGTCGAGGGCGACGATGTCCTCCTGAACCGACTTGTCGCAGGCGGAGCCCGGCCCCGTGTTGCTGCCACAACCGCTCTTGTCGAACAGGTCGTCGGCATCGGAGTACTTTCCGGAAGCCGTGAGCGCGAACACGGTCCCGAGGCCGAGCCCGACGGCGCCGACGCCGAGCGCGACGTAGCCGCCGATCTTCATGCCGTTCGAGCCCGAGCTCGTACCGCGGTCACCGGCTCCGTCTGCGCCCTCAGGCGAGCCCGCGCCGTCTCCGCCGCCCCCAGCCGGAGCGCCAGCGCCCGGCTTGGCGACGAGCGCGAGCGCGACCGACTCCTTGCCGCCTTCCTTTACGGTGAGGGTCACGACCTCGGACTCCATGTCCTTGGCGTAGGCCTGGAACTTGTGCTCGCCGGGATCGACCGGGCGCGGTACGCCGACCAATGCCGACGGCACCTGCACGCCGTCCTGAGTGACGGTGACCTGCGCCGCGCCTGCACCCTGGACGTTCACGGTCACGTAGGGGAGCCGCGGCTCGAGCGCCGCGAGCTCGGTCTCGGCAGCCCGCTTCGCTTCCTTGAAGGCTGCGGGCGCGTCGTCCGCGATGTTCGCGCGCTTGATCTGTAGGTAGTTTTCTCGAGCTTTGACCAGCTGGCCGAGCTTCTCGTGAGAGCGCGCGATGTAGAGCAGGTGAGGGGGCGCCTTCACGAGTGATTGGGCACGACTGAACAGGTCGATGGCATCGGCCCACCGCGACTCGTTGAAGGCCTTTGCCCCCTCGCTGGCGGCGGCTCTGGCACCCGCACGCTCGTCGTCCGACTGAGCGAGCCCCAAGGTCGAGTGTGACGCCAGTGCCACCGCCAAGAGGCCGGCGGACATGCGACCACGCCACGTGCTCGGTATCTCCGACATGATGGCGGAGCCTACATCAAGCACACCGGAAGCGGGTAGACCTGGCGTCTTCGGGCACATCCCGGCACAAACCGGCCGAAATCGCCCCGGCGTCGAGCGTGAGATCCGCTAGCATGGCAGTGTGACCCAACGCGGCGGCAGAGGCCCCGTCATCAACGACGACAACGCGGCGACGTTGGTCATGCGCCCGTCCGAGCGGCCGGTGCTGCCCGCCGACCCGTCGAACCTGATGACGGCCTATGCGCCGCCGAACGAAGAGCTGCTCGAGCTCGCGCGCTACCAGCCCCCAGATTCGGGCGGGGCGGAGTCGATGCGCGGCCGAGCTCCGGCCATTCCTCTGCCGCCCATGAGCGGCGACGCTCCGGAGTGGATTCGGGCGGCGCGCGCCATGGCCAACGCCTTCGAAGCCTGCATCCAGCGCGGAGAGGCGGACGCCTTCGAGCGCGCCGCCATCGAGCGGGCCTGGTACGCCTACACGATGGGCGGTGTCTCGCCGCGCCAGGTGATGCGCGTCGTCCGGTTGGTGGGTCACGCCCACAATGCGCTCTCCAAGACACCGCCCGATCGTCTGCACGTGGCCATCGAGGACTGTGCGCTCCTCATCTACAACGGCCTGCCTTCCATCGTCCGCTCGACCGTCCCGTACGATCGCGTGCGACGGGTCGTCCACTACCTCAGCCAACAACCCAATGCCTGGGTCGGCATCGTCGAGGGCAGCGTGGAGCTGTTGGGCTGGAAGGACGCCGCGCAAGCCCACGCGGCCTCCATCCTGCGCTCCATCATCGACAAGGAGATGTGACGCGCGAGCGGGTCGAACGCCGCGTTTCCGCGGTTTGTCGGCGATTCTGCGAGCGTTTCGTGCCCCACGTCAGGCCTGGGTGTAGACTCCGGCCGGAGCGCCTGCGGAGGAGTCCGAGTTGTTCGAGCCCGGCACGATCATCGAGGGAAAGTACAAGATTGTCCGCCCCATCGGCGTGGGCGGCATGGGCGAGGTCTACGAAGGGGAGAACGTCCGCATCAATCGCCGCGTGGCGATCAAGGTGCTCCACGCCGCCGCCGCGCAGAACTCGGACGCCGTGGCCCGCTTCGAGCGCGAGGCTCAGGCCGCCGGCCGCATCGGCAGCGACCACATCCTGGAGATCTTGGACCTCGGCACGCTGGACGGCGGCGAGCACTTCATCGCCATGGAGTACCTGGACGGCGAGACGCTCGGCGCCCGCATCGAGCGCGTAGGCCGCATGACCCCTGGCCAGGTGTACCCGCTGATCCGCCAGGCCCTGGTCGGGCTCAAGGCCGCGCATGGCGCCGGCATCATCCACCGCGATCTGAAGCCCGACAACCTGTACATCCTGCGGGAGAAGGCCGGCACGCCGGACTTCGTCAAGATCATCGACTTCGGCATCTCGAAGTTTCACGCCCTGGGCAGCGACATGAGCATGACGCGCACGGGCGCCGTGATGGGCACGCCGTATTACATGTCGCCGGAGCAAGCCCGCGGCAGCCGCGACATCGACGTGCGCAGCGACGTGTACGCGATGGGCGTGATCATGTACGAGGCGCTCTCGGGCGCGAAGCCCTTCGACGCGGAGACGTTCAACGAGCTCTTGTTCAAGATCGTGCTCTCGACCCCGCCGCCGCTCGCGGAGATCGTGCCGGGCATCGATGTCGCCTTCGAGAGCATCGTCTACAAGGCCATGGCGCGGGACGTCGCGCACCGCTTCCAGTCGGCGGAGGACATGATCCAGGGCCTCGACGCCTGGGCGCAGGGCGGCAAGCCGGTGACCATCCCGCCGGAGATCGGCCACGGGCCATCCCCGGACGTCGAGATCCCGCGTGCAGCTCCGCTCCCGGCGGCGGGCATGCCGGCCCACGGCGCGACGGCCAACGGCGCGGTCTGGTCGAGTTCGAGCGACCAAGTCGTCACGCCGATGAAGAAGAGCAACGCGCCACTCTTCGCCGCGATCGGTGCCGTGGGCTTCGTGCTGGTCGCCGGTGGCGCGTTCGCCGCCTACAAGGTCGCCACCCGTGGGGCGCCGGAGGCCGCGTCGGCAGCGTCGGCGATCCCCGAGGTCGCCGCCGCCGCCCCCGAGCCGACCGCGAGCGCGGAGCCGGCCGAGCCCGCGGAGACCGCCGAGCCCGCGCCGTCCCCGTCCGCCTCCGCAGAGCCGGCGCAGCCGGAGGCCGTCGCGGCCAAGCCCACGGCGCAAAAGCCGGTCATCGGGACCAAGCCCGTGGTCAAGCCCGTGGAGAAGCCCACGACCACGACCAAGCCCGCGGAGAAGCCGGCGACCAAGCCCAAGCCCGGCGGCGACGACTTCGGGTACTAGGGGGGTCCCTCATTCGCGCTCCGCGGGCGGCAGCAAACGCCATGCGACGCTTCCGTTCGGTCGAAACGGCCGGCGCCGGTCCCGGCCGGTTCTCGCCCTCGGGTCTCGATGGCGGAACGTGATCTGATCATGGCAAGACTGCTCGAGTGATCCCGGGGCTCGGCTGACCGCCGAGCGGCGCGCATCGCGCATCGGCGCGCACCTGCGCCCCTAGCCCAGCCGCTGACGGATCAGGCCCTCTTGCGCCGTCGACGCCACGTGCCGGCCGTCGCGCGTGAAGACCATGCCGCGCACCAGGCCGCGCCCGCCCCGCGCGGCTGGGCTCTCGATGCTGTGCAGCAGCCACTCGTCCATGCGGAACGGCTCGTGAAACCACATCACGTGATCGAGGCTCGCGACCTGCATCCCCGGGCTCAGCCAGCTGACCCCGTGAGGCAAGAGCGCGGTGCCGATGAACGAGTAGTCGCTGGCGTAGGCCAGCAGGTAGCGGTGCAAGGCAGGGTCGTCGGCGAGCTTTCCGACCGCTCGAAACCAGACGTCGCGGCGGGCCGGGGCCACGGCCGGCCGACGCGGATCGAGCACTGGCTGCACGGGCTTGATCTCGAACGGTCGCTCGGCGGTGGCACGCTCCAGCAGCTCCGCCGGTAGGTCGGCCAGGAGCCGAGCGAGCTGTGCGCCTTCGGTAGGCAGCGTCTCCGGCGCTGGCACCTCGGGCATCGCCGAGCTGTGCGCGAAGCCCTCTTCCTCGGTCTGAAAGGAAGCGGCCAGGTTGAAGATCGGGTGTCCGCTCTGCACCGCCACCACGCGTCGCGTGGTGAACGAGCCGCCGTCACGGATGCGGTCGACCTGGTACACGATCGGCTTCGACACGTTGCCCGGCCGCAGGAAATAGGCGTGCAGCGAGTGCGCTTGCCGCTCCGGCGGCACCGTCTGCACCGCCGCCGACAGCGCTTGCCCGAGGACCTGCCCGCCGAACACCGTTCCCCAGCCGAGATCCTGGCTCTGGCCGCGGAACAGGTTCTCCTCGATCTTCTCCAACGCGAGCTGGGTCACCAGCTCGTCGAGCACCTTGGACATGGCCGACGCTTTAGCACGCTAGCCTTGGTACTTCTTCAGTCGCTCCGCCAGCTCCGACCACGCGCTGGTCAGCACGTTGTCGGCGATGGGGTAGAGCACGCCCTCCTCCTTGACGTTGTGCTGCTGGATCAACATCAGGAGCGTGTCCCCTTGATCCAGCACGCCGGCGAGGTCGCCGCGTTCCATGGCGCTCGCCATTTGGTCGAGCAGTCCTTTCATCTGCGCGTGCTCCATGCGCATGATGTGGGTCGGTCCGCCGCCGTGCATGCCGGTGGCGTCCTCGAGGGCAGGGAACAGCACCTCCTCCTCCATCGCGAAGTGCTGCCGCATGGCGTGCGCGAACGCGGCGAAGCGCGCCCGGGCGGTGGCGGAGTCGTCTGCAGCGGCCTCGAGCTCCGCCCAGAGCTCGTCGCAGCGGCGGTGGTCATGGGTGAACAGTTCGCCAGGGCTCGCAGAGCTCATGATTTACCTCCAACAGCGCTCATGTTATCGGTCGATAACATGGCCTGGTCGTTCCGGCGAGCAAAAACCGACGTGCGCCAGCAGCAGATCGTCGAAGCCACCCTGGCGTTGCTCGCGGACTCGCCCCTCGACCAGCTGAGCACGCGGCAGATCGCGCGGGCCCTGGGCATCTCCCAGCCCGCGCTGTTCCGACACTTCGCCTCCCGCGACGAGCTGCTCATGGCCGTGATCGCGGCGACCCAGAGACAGCTCGGCGAGATCGCCGAGAGCGTGCTCTCCGAGCCGGTCGGACCGGTCGAAAAGCTCGAGGCGCTCGCCCGTGCGCTGCTCCGGCACCTGCACCGTCACCCCGGTCTGCCACGGCTGCTGTTCGCGAACGTAGCCAGCGGCGAAGGCCCGCTGTTCGACGCGCTCAAGCAGCTCTACTCGATGCAGCGCGCCCTGGTCACCGAGCTCACGCGCGAGGCGCAGCGGGCTGGTGAGATCGACCCGAGCATCGACCCCCGCGACGCGGCCACGCTGTTCGTGGGGATGTTGCAGAGCATCACGCTGATCCGGCGCCTGGACGCGCGCCCGGATCCGCTCGAGGCCGAAGGAGCGCGCCTGCTCGGCATCTGGCTGCGCGGCGTGCGCGCGAGCTCCAGTGCTCTGCCGGCGCTGCCAGTCGAGTCATTGCCGGTGCCCGAGGGCCTCCGGGCCCTCGACGTCCGACCGATCCTCGAGCAGGGCACCGATCCGCTCGACGCCATCCTAGAGGCGCTCGCCGCCGTGGGGCCAGGCGGTGTGCTGAAGCTCACCGCTCCATTCCGGCCGGAGCCGCTCCTCGCCCTGCTCGGGGGCCGCGGTCACGCGCTCGCGGACCAGCGCCTCGGCCCGCGCGAGTTCCTGGTCGAGGTAATCCACGGCGGGCAACCGGTGCCCGAGGACCTGCGCGACCTCCCGGCGCCGGAGCCGATGGAACGCGTGCTCGTGGCGGTGAGCGCGCTGCCGCCGAGCGGCGTCTACCTCGCCCGCTTGCCGCGGAACCCCCGGCTCCTCGTGCCGCACCTCCGCGAACGCGGTCTCATCCACCAGATCTACGAGGAGCCCGACGGCAGCGCGCTCGTCCGGGTGTATCGGCCGAGATGAGCGCCGGCATGTCGATGGGCAGCCTGCGCCCCGAACAGGGGCCGCCGCTCGGCATCCCGGCGAGCTTCTTCGCCACCGCGCCGCTCGGCGTGCTCGGCGCAGGAGCGCTGTTGATCGCCGGCGGCTCGTCGTTGCTCTGGACCCGCTTCGCCGGGGCGACCGCCGCGCTCGTGCACCTGGGAACGCTCGGTCTGCTCGGCTCGGTGATGCTCGGCGCGCTCTACCAGATGATCCCGGTGGTCGCCGGCGCGCCGGTCCCGCTGGCGCGCGCGGCGCACGGGGTGCACGCCGGCTGGGTGCTCGCGGTGAGCGCGCTGGTCTGGGGCTTCGCCGCCGAGCAGCGCACGGCGTTGGTCGTCGGCGCGAGCCTGCTGTCGCTGGTCTTCTTGGCGTTCCTGGTGCCCACGGGCGTCGCGCTCGCGCGGGCACCCGTGACGGGACCGACCGTGGCCGGCATGCGCGTGGCGGTGCTCGGCCTTCTGCTGGTGGTGGTGCTCGGCGTCTGGCTCGGCCACCTGCGCGGCTCCGGTGTGCCGAGCCCGCGCTACCCCGGCGTGCTCGCCGCGCACGTCTCGGCGGGGCTCGTGGTCTGGATCGGCGGCTTGATCGCCGGAGTCAGCTTCCAGGTCGTGCCCATGTTCTACCTGACTCCAGCCTTCCCGCGCTGGCAGACCCACGGCCTGGTAGCGGGGTTTGCGCTCGCGCTCGCGTGCCTCGTGCTCGCCCTCGTGCTCGGCGCGAGCCCGACCGTCACCACTCTCGCGGCGCTGCCGGGCGCGCTCGCGGCCTGGGCGCTGCACCCGATCTGTACCCTCGTCGCCATCGCCCGCCGCCGGCGCAAGCGCCCGGACGCGAGCCTCTGGTTCTGGAAGGCAGGGCTGGGCGCCGCCCTCGCCGCGTTGCCGAGCGCAGCCCTCGCGCTCTTCGGGGACGACTCGCGCTGGCCCGTGCTGTTCGGGTGGCTCGTGCTCTGGGGTTGGGCAGGTTTGATCGTGCACGGCATGCTCGGGCGCATCGTGCCCTTCCTGGTCTGGTTCCATCGCTACTCGAAGCGGGTGGGGCTCGAGCCGGTGCCGTCGATGAAGCAGCTCTTGCCGGAGCGCTACCAGCGGCTGGGCTTCGCCGCGCACCTCTGCACGCTGCTCCTCGGCATCGCAGCGCTCGCGAGCGGTCTCGATCCGCTGGCGCGCGCTACCGGCGTCGGCTTGGTGCTCACGGGGCTCGCGCTGGGCGCAACCGTCTTGCGCCCGCTCGCCCACGGCCGATAGCTCAGATCCCCTTGCTCGCCACCGCTCGGAGCAGGTGGCGCTGCGCGAACGCGAACACCGCGAGCGCAGGTGCGCTGAGCAACACGTTGCCGGCCATCACGATGTGCCAGCGCACGCCGGTGCCCTGCTCGCGCAAGAGCGCGATGCCGAGCGGCAACGTGCGTACGGCGTCGTCGGTGGTCATCACCAGCGGCCAGAAGTAGTCGTTCCAGTGGTAGACGAAGCTGAACAAGAAGAACGACACCAGGGTCGGCTTGAGCATCGGGGCGAGCAGGCCGTAGACGATGCGGAGCTCGCTGGCGCCGTCCATCCGGGCAGCCTCGATCAGCGAGTCCGGTACGCTTTGCAGGGCCTGGCGGATCAGGAAGGTGCCGAAGGCGCTGACGCCGAAGGGCAGGATCAGCGCCGTCATGGTGTTGACCAGCCCGACCTCGGCCAGCATGGCGAAGACGGGCACGAAGCGCACCTGTGCGGGGATGAGCAGCGTGGCCACCACCAGCCCGAAGGCCAGGCCCCGCCCGCTGAACTTGAGCTTGGCGAGGGCGTAGCCCGCCGGCAGCGCCACGGCGATCTGCACCACCGCGATGCCGAGGGCCATCAGCGTCGTGTTGAGGAAGTAGCGCGCCAGCGGCATCGACTCGAGCACCGCTCGGTAGGCGGCGAAGCTCAGTCCCGAGGGCAGGGGAGCGGTCGGCGCCCGCACGATCTCCGGCAGGGTCTTGAAGCTGGTCGCCAGCATCCACAGGTAGGGCAGGAGCCAGACCGCGGCCGCCACGCCGAGCAGCAGGTTGACCACGCCCTCGGCGAGCGGGCGCCGCAAGGTCCGGGTCTCGCGTCCGCTCACGCCGCCCCCTTCTTGCGCCAGGCCCAGAGCTGGAGGGCGGTCAGCCCGAGCAAGAGCACGAAGAACACCACGACCAGCGCGCTGGCGCGGCCGACCCGCAGGTTCAGGAAGACCTGCTCGTAAATGGCGTAAACGAACACGCTGGTCGAGCGCACCGGGCCGCCCTGGGTCATCACCCGCACCACGTCGAAGACCTGAAAGCTCGTGATCAGGCTGGTCGTGCCGACGAAAGCCGCAGTCGGCCGGAGCAGCGGCCAGGTCACGTTGACGAAGCGTTGCCAGGCGCCGGCGCCGTCGAGGGACGCCGCCTCGTAGAGCGAGCGCGGGATGTCCTGCAAGCCGGCCAGGAACAGCACCATCGAGTATCCCGCGATCTTCCAGATGGTGACGCCGGAGAGGGCGTAGAGCGCCGACTTGGGGTTACCGAGCCAGTTGGTGGTGGGCAGCCCCACCGCACGGCAGAGCGCGGTGAAGGCGCCGGCGTCCGCGTCCAGCACCCAGAGCCAGAGCAGCGCCACGCTCACCCAGGACACGACGTAGGCGCTGAAGATGGCGCTGCGCACGAAGGCCGCGAAGCGCGTCGGCCGGTTCAGCGCCAGCGCCAGGCCGAGCCCGAGCGCCATCGAGCCGAGCACCACGATGACGCTCAGGGTGAGGGTCGTCCCGAGCGCGTGCCCGAGCTCGCCGGAGTCGATCAGCGCTCGGTAGTTGTCGAGCCCGACGTAGCGCGGCGGCGTCAAGAGATCCCAGTCGTAGAGGCTGGTCTTGGCGGCCTGGATCAGCGGCACGAAGAAGAACACCACCAGCAAGAGCAGCGTGGGACCGAGCATCCAGAGCAGGTCGAGGCGGCGGCTCGGACGCATCAGCGCCACCTCCGCGCGAGCGAGCGGGCCTCGTCGAGCGCGACGCGCGTGTCCCGCCCGCCGAGCACCGCGCCCTCCAGCCGCGGCTGCACGATCTCGCGCTGCACGCGGAACAGCTCCGGCGACCAGGGCCAGGGCCGCGCGACCTCGAGCTGATCGAGCGCAACACGGTCGTTCGGGTGTTTCTCGTAGTAGCCGTCCCGCTCGAGCTTCTCGATGGCGGCGCGGGTCACCGGCAGGTAGCCGGTGCTGGTCGCCCAGCTGATGGCGCTGTCGGTCTGGTGCATGAAGCGCAGGAAGGCCCACGCCGTGAGCTTCTCCGCTTCGGGTGCGGCGCGCAGCATCACCCAGTGCGTGCCGCCGGTGGGCACCGCGCGTCGCGTCTCGCCGGGCAGCGGGGCCGCGACCACGGGGAACGGCGCGTTCTCTTCCAGGTATTTCAGGAACGCCGTGCTGGTCCAGATCATCGCCACGCGCGAGCCCAGAAAGTCCTGGTTGGTCTGCTCCCAGGCGTTGTAGTCGCGGCCCGGCGGCGGCTTCATGCTGCGATCCTCGAGCACCAGGGTCTTCCAGAAGTCGAGGGCGCGGACGCCCGCTTCGCCGCCCAGGCTCACGCTGCCGTCGGCCTCGACGACGTCAGCACCGGCCTGTCCGACCAGCGCGGCCCAGAACCACCAGTCGATGGGACAGCCGAAGCCGTAGCGAGCGGGGCTCCTGGTCAGCACGCGGGCCGTCTCCCGGAGCTCGGCCCAGGTCTTGGGTGCTGCGAGCTTCGCCTCGGCGAACAGCTTGCCGTTCAGGTAGGCGATGGGCGTCGAGCGGTTGAAGGGCAGGGCGACCAGCCGCCGGTCCGCGCCGCCGACCCACGAGCCGCTCTGACCGAGCGCCGGCACGATGCCGAGCTCGCCCGCGCCCGGGTAGCCGTCGAGGGGCTCGAGCACGTCCGCCTCGGCCAGGTACGGCACGACCTCGCCGACCACGTGGGAGAGAGCCGGCGCCCGCCGCGCCGCGATGGCGGTGCGGAGCTTCGCGAGTCCCTCGAAGTAGTCGCCCTGGTAGATGGGCTTGATCCAGTGCTCGGTCTGAGACTGATTGAAGGCCCGAACCAGCGTCTCGAGCACCTGCCGGTTCTTGCCGCCGTAGGTGAACCAGAGCGGGGCGACCTTGCGCCCCGGAGGCGGCCCGGCCGCCGCACAGCCGGCCAGCCCCGCGGCGCTCGCGGCGAGGAACGCCCGGCGCCCGAGCCTCACAGCGCCTTCCCCGTCTCGCGATCGAACCAGCGCAGGTGCTCCGGGGAGAAGCCGATCGAGACGCTCGTCTCGGGCGCCGGCGTCTCGAAGCCGGCGACCTTGGCGCGCAGGGTGACCGCGCCCGCGGCCAGCTCCAGGTGGGTCTCGCTGCCGTGGGGCTCGGCGCTGACCACGCGGGCCTCGGCGTTGATGGCGAGCTCGACGGCTGCGCTCCCAACACGCACGTGCTCCGGGCGAATGCCGAGCAGGTCGCCCGGGTCGGGTGCCGGCAACGCGAACCCCGCGGCGCGCGCCTGCTCCGCCTCGATCAGGTTCATCGGCGGCGAGCCGAAGAAGCCCGCCACGAAGCTCGTCGCCGGCGCCTCGTAGATGCGCCGGGGCGTGTCCACCTGCTCCAGCCGCCCCGCGCGGATCACCGCGATGCGGCTCGAGAGCGTCATGGCCTCGGCCTGATCGTGGGTGACGTAGAGCGCCGTCGCGCCCAGTCGCCTGAGGAGCTTGCCGAGCTCCACGCGCAGCTCGGCGCGCAGCGCCGCGTCCAGGTTCGAGAGCGGCTCGTCGAACAGGAACACGGCTGGCTCGCGCACGATGGCACGACCCATCGCCACGCGTTGCTGCTCGCCGCCGGACAGCTCGCCCGGCCGGCGATCGAGCAGGCGCGTGATGCTCAGGAGCTCGGCGGTCTTCGCCACCGTCGCCTCCCGCGCGCTCTGGCTCACCCCGCGCATCTTGAGCGGGAAGGCCATGATGTCGCGCACGCGCATGTGCGGGTAGAGCGCGAAGCCCTGAAAGACCATGGCCACGTCGCGGTCCTGGGGCGCCACCCGGGTCATGTCCTTGCCGCCGATGAGCACCCGGCCGCTGTCGGGGAAGTCGAGGCCCGCGACCATGCGCAGCGTGGTGCTCTTGCCGCAGCCGCTGGGCCCGACCAAGCTGACCACCTCGCCGGCGGCGACCTCGAGGCTCACGTCGTCCACCGCCGGGCGATCTCCCCCGGAAAAGCGTCGAACCAGGCGCTCGAGCTGGAGGTCGGTGGCCATGGCGATCCCGGGTGGTATACGGGAAAACCCGGTCGATCAGGAATTTCGCGAGATATGGCTCCGGCAGGCGACATAGCGGCTCTCTTCGGCGCCCTGGGGCTTGTCGCGCTCTTCGGCTGCGACACCCGCACCTCGCAGGCGGCCTCGGTTCCCGCGTCCGCCGCCTCGCCGGTCGCGAGCGCCAGCGCAGCGCCGGCCGCGACCGCGACCGCGGCGCCTGCAGCTTGCCCGGCGGGCATGGTCCTGATCCCCGGCGGGCCGTTCAAGGCCGGCAACGACTCGCCGGCTGCGGCGCCCGAGGAGACGCCGCGCTTCGAGACCGAGGTCGCGAGCTTCTGCCTCGACGTGACCGAGGTCACGGTGGACGCCTACGCGGCCTGCGTCACGGCAGGAAAGTGCGTGGCACCCGCGGCGGAGGGGCGCTTCTGCAACACTCGCTTCGACGATCGCGGCGACCACCCGATGAACTGCGTGGACTGGAGGCAATCCCACGCCTACTGCGAAGCCCAGGGAGCGCGTTTGCCGAGCGAGCTCGAGTGGGAGTACGCCGCCCGTGGCGGCAGCGAGTACCGCGCCTACTCCTGGGGCTCGGAGCCGCCGGACGGCCGCACCTGCTGGAAGCACGTGGGCGGCTCGTGCCGCGTGAAGGAGTTCCCCGCCGGTGCCTTCGGCCTCTACGACATGATCGGCAACGTCTGGGAGTGGACCGACGACTGGTTCGGCGACTACCCGTGGCCACCGCCCGCTGGCACCAACAAGGTCTACCGCGGCGGCAGCTGGAGCCGCCGCTTCGAGAAGTGGATGAGCCCGCGGCTCCGGAACCGCTGGCCTCCCGGCATGTCGGGCTCGCACCTCGGGTTTCGCTGCGCCGCGACGCCCGGCGACGTCAAGTGCCCGTTCGGCAGGAGCGGCGACGGCAAGCACTGCTTGCACGGGGTGACCAACGTGAGCTGCCCCGGCCGCGCCAAGTGGAACGGCGTGCGCTGCGCCCTCGAAGCCGAGCCCGAGTGCCCGGCGGGTCGGGAGAAGCGGCCAGGACACGGCTGTGTGCTCACCCTGGACGTCAAAGGGCCAGGCCCCGCTGCCGACAGCTCACCGGTATCCCGCGTGCGGACGCCGGAGTACGACGCGGATTGCCAGCAGAACAAGCCGGGGCGCCCGAGCGCTTATCGCTACAGCGGCGGCAGCCACCACGCGCGAAATCAGGTGAGCGGCGCCGCGGGATGTGCCAATCGAGACGTGGGAGTCGGATGGAACTCGACGTGTTGTCCGTGAAGATCCTGATCGCCGCTGCCTTGGCGATCGCCTGTGCGCCAGCTGCCGCACTTGCACCGGCCTCCGCACCCGCGCCCGCGAGCCGCGTGCTCTCCGGGGAGCCGGCGGTGTCCACGGAGCGCGCCGCCACCCCGCCGCCGGAGGCTTCGGCCGAGCCCATGGCGGCAACTCGTGCCGAGCCGCCCGCTGCGCCGGCGCCGAGCGAGCCCGCGCCGCTGCCGGAAGGCACCATCGTCTTGCACATCGGCGACTCGATGGCCGGCGCGCTGGGCGTGGCGCTGAATGCCGAGCTCGAGCAGCACAAGGTCAAGGGGCACTTGCGCTTCAAGACCGCGAGCTACATCCCGGGCTGGGCCGGCGGGCTCGAGCTGCCGCTGCACCTCTCGCAGCTGAAGCCGGATCTGGTGCTGATCACGCTGGGCACGAACGAGGTGAAGATGCCCGATCCGACCCAGCGCGCGCCGATGTTGAAGAAGATCGTGAAGATGATCGGCGACCGCCCCTGCGTGTGGATCGCGCCGCCGGTCTGGACCCAGGAGAAGGGCCTCTACCAGGTGATTCGCGACAACATCGCGCCGTGTCGCTACATGGACACCGAGGTCGTGTACCCGGACATGCCCCGCCTGAACGACAAGATCCACCCCACCATCGGCGCGCGCCAGGAGTGGGCGAAGCGCGTGGTGGCCTGGCTCGCCAAGGAGCGCCGCCCGACACCGGACAAGCCTTGGGCCCTGGCCCCGGAGTGAGTCAGCTCGGCTTCTTCTTCTCGACGGCCTTCGCCTCGGGGCGCTTGGTGAAGCGCGTGGCGATACTGCCCAGGAGCAGGCCGGCGCCGCCGCCCACGAAGAGCGAGACCAGGAGCGCGGCCACGAAGGCGTCGAGGGTGTCTTTGCCGACCCTGGCGTGAGTCGGCAGGTAGAGGGCGAGCATGGTCACCATGCCCATCCACGCGGCGAAGGCGTTGCGCATGCCGCGCCCTGCGGCGGCGCCCTGCACGGCGGCGGCGAGCAGCAGCGCCAGCACGCTGATCACGGAGAGCACCTGCACCGGCACGATGGCGTAGGCCTGCACGTTCGGCTGGAGCGCGTGGGCGATCGACAGCTCCGCAGCCGCTGCGCCCAAGCCGCCGACCACCAGCGCCGGGGTGAAGAGCGAGCTCTCCCTGAGCGGCGCGCTCGCCGCCAGCAGAGCCAACACCGGGAACCCGTAGGTCAGGAGCACGCCCGCGATGGGCCGCGTGGCGTCGAAGCGTGACGCGCCGTACAGCGCCAGGCCGCCGATCAGCAGGACCGGGAGCTGGTAGCGCGCCCAGCCGGTGTCGAGGTCGCGGTCGCTCATCGGGGGGAGTCTCTGACACTTTTCCCGGGCCGCGGCCAGGGCTATGCCGCAAACATGTCTCGCTTCACCAAGGACGCCATCCTGGCCGCCGGCGCCGCCCTCGCGACGCAGCGCCGGCCGGTGCGATTCCAGGACGTGGACGCCGCCGGCACCATCTTCTTCCCGAAGGTGTTCGAATACTTCTCCGACGCTTACCTGGAGCTGTTGCTCGCGGCGGGGCTCGACGTCCCGGGGTCGCTCGCGCGCAAGGAGTCGGCGGCGCCGCTGGTGCACGCCGAGGCGGACTACCTCGGGCCGCTGCGCTTCGGCGACGAGGCCGTGGTCGAGGTCGTGCTGGCTCGCGTGGGTGGCTCGAGCACGAGCTACGCGCACCGGATCCGCCGGCCCGACGGCAGCGTCGCCGCCATCGGTCAGACCGTGCACGTGTGGGTGAGCGGGCAGAGCTTCGCGCCCATCCCGGTGCCGGACGCGCTACGCGCCTACCTCGAGGGGCGGCCCGGCGTCAGCATGGCTTGAGCGCCGAGGCGAGCTCCCGCGCGGCACGCCGGCGATCCGGCTTGCCCAGCGCGTTCGCCGGCAGCGCGGCGACGCACGCGATCCGGCGTGGCCGCGCGAAGCTCGACAGCGAACCAGCCGCGCCCTCCAGCACTCGGCGGAGGGCCGGCTCGGGATCGAGCCCGGGAGTCAGGACCAAGAGCGCGGCCACCACCTGGCCGAAGCGGGGATCTGGTGCGCCGAACACCAGGGCGTCGCGCACGCCCGGCTGCGCGCGGAGCGCGCGCTCGACGCTCTCCGGGTGCACGTTCTCGCCGCCGCAAAGCAGGACGTCGTCGGCGCGACCGTGGACGTAGACCCGGCCTGCTGCGTCGATTTCGCCGAGATCCCCGGTACGGAAAAACGCGTCCGGCGCAAACGGCTCGCCCAGATACCCGTTCGCGAGCATGGGTCCGCGGACCTCCAACACTCCGTCCTGCACGCGGAGCTCGGCGCCCGGCAGCGCTTGCCCCGAGTCCAGCGACTCGGGATCGTGCGCGTCGCCCGGGCGCTGGGTCGCGATCTGCGAGCAGGTCTCGGTTAGCCCGTAGCTCGTCAGGAGCGGCACGCGGCGCGCGCAGGCCTCGCGCCGGAGCTCGCTCGGACAGCCGGCACCGCCGACCAGGAGCGCGCGCAGGCGCCCGAGGCGGCCGTGACCGTCGGCGGAGAAGAGCGGGCCGAGCATGGCGGGGACCGCGGAGAGCACGCTCACCCGCTGGCGCTCGCAGAGCTCGAGCAGCGCCTCGGGCTCGAAGCCGGGATGGGCCACGACGCCGCTTCCGGCCATCAGACAACGCGTCAGGATCGACAGCCCGCCCACGTGGGCGAAGGGCAGACACAGGAGCCAGCGGTCGCTGGGACGGAGCGGGAGGTTCGCCGCGCTCGCGCGAGCGCTGGCGAGGAACGCTCGGCGCGGGAGCGCGACGAGCTTGGGCTCGGCGGTCGAGCCCGACGTCGCGACGAGCGCGGCGGTCTCTTCGCCGGAGGGTGGGAGCGCTGCCGCGCTGGGCTCGAGCGCGCTCGGCTCGACACGGACGGCATTCGCGCGGCGCACCAGGAGCTCGCGTTCGACCTCGCTCGCTCGCGGGTGCAGCGGCAGGAACGGAATGCCGGCGTCGAAGAGCGCCAGGCTGAGCACCAGCGTAGGCTCGTCCACGCGCGCGACGAACGCGATCGGCCGGCCCTGCGGGAGGGAGCTCACGATGAGCCGCGCGCGCGCAGCGAGCTCCGTCCCGGTCAGGGTTCTCTCACCCAAGCTGAGCGAGAAGCCGGGCGTCAGCCGGAGCTCGTCCACGGGCCCTCCAGAGTCAGCCCGAGCCCCGCCATGGGTGGTCGGACGATGGACAGCGGCGCGCCCTCGGGCAGCTGCGGCAGCTCCAAAGTCGGGAACGCGGCGAGCGCGGCGTGCCGATCGACGCCATGCCCCAGCGCTCCGCCCGCCGCGAGCGCGACCTCTGCCGCGGCGGCGAGCGCCACCGGTCCCTCGAAGGCGTGGCTCACGAGCGCGTGTTTGCCGGCAGCGCGCAGTGCTCGCGCGCGCGCGAGCGTGCGTTCGATCCCGCCGATCGGGCTCGGCTTGAGCACCACGCCCGAGCAGCCCGGGTGCGCCACGAAACGGGCGAACAGCTCGGGGTCCAGGGCGGATTCGTCCGCGAGCCAGGGTGTGGCCTCGCGGCCGAGCTCGAGCAGCTCGGCGCCCGCAGCCGGCTCCTCGCACAGCGCGACTCCGTGCCGGGCGTAGACACCGAGCGCCTCCCGCGCGCGGGCCGCGTCGAGGCCGCCGTTCAGGTCGAGGCGCAGCTCGATCTCGGGCCCGAGCGCGCGCCGCAGCTCGCCGAGACGCCGCGACTCCTCGCCGAGCTCGCGGCCCAGGGCCTTGAGCTTGAGCGCGCGCGCGCCGCGCTGGAGCGCCGCCCGAGCTGCGTCCAGAAACCCGTCGTCCAGAAGGGCGCCCACCAGCACCGAGCGCGGAGCGCCGAGCGCCTGCGCGCCCAAGAGCGTCGAGAGAGCGACTCCCCGCCGCCTCGCCAAACGGTCGAGGAGCGCCGTCTCCACGGCGAAGCGCGCGCTGGGAGAGCGAAACCCCGCGAGCACGGCCTCGGGATCGTCCACGGCCTCGGGCAGCGCACTCGAGACCAGCTCCGCCCGCGCGCGCTCCAGATCGTCGTCGCCGAATCCCGGCAGCGGCGTGGCCTCGCCGAAGCCGAGCGTGCCCTCGGCATCACGGAGCACCACCAGGAGCCCGTCGCGTCGCGGGTACGTGCGCCGCGCGCTCGCCACGCCCGATACGTCGCCGCCCCAGGGCGTG